>CP060501.1:3241487-3566342 GCA_024760545.1 Nitrospira sp. | reverse complement strand
CTTGACCACTTCTCCCTGTACGTTCGTGTCGCCCGTCGTTCCAAGAATGTTGATCAGGCCGGCTCGCCTGAGATCTTGCGCAATGAGCTTGCCGACGAGACCGATCCGGGTCAACAGGCTGGAGAATTCCTCCGTCGCGCCTTGGTGCGACTCCTGATTTTGAATTATAAACCGGCTTAAAGTAAGGGGAAATTCTCTCATGATGCCGCTCAGTATAGCGAGTTTGACCCGCGCGAACAACAACCGATATCAGCTTTGCGAAACCGGTTTCCCATCCACCAGATCCGCCACGATTGATCCCAGTGTGACCTTCGCTTTCATGCGGAGCGGAGTCCTGTGCTCATCAGTCGTGACCCAAACACGGATGTTCCCCTGATTCATGAAGAGGCCATGGAACGGCATGATGACCAGCACCCGCACAGTCTCCGCCTTGCCCCACGACCCTTCAATAGTCTCAAGCCCTTCTACGCGCACCTCGACCGGTCGATTCTTCTTGTCATGATACACGTTCATTTTCAGTGAGGCCCCCGGCGTCGGCGGCAACACCGTACGCGTATAGTACAAGCAGGAAATGATATCTTGAGTGCCGGCCGGAATAGGCAATGACTCCGTGGTGCCTCCTCTGACTGCCGTGACCATCCCTTCTTTTTGATGGAATCTGTACTCGATATCCTCTTTCTTTTTTCCTTCGCGTCGGCGGAACGTCATATGTTCCGGTACGAGCGCCTCCAGGTCCAGTTCCGACTCGACACGATTATCGACGGGGAAAAACTTCGTGAGGAGCGGAGTCGATTGCGCTGTGCCCACCAACTTGGCGACCGTTTGCTCCTTCGTTCCTTCCATCCGCGCTACTTCCATCACGGCGATCGCCGCAGTAATGTTGAGCCAGGACACCTGATAGGTCAGCCGTTCTCCGACCTGAAACGGGCGATTTGCTTTACCCGGAGATTCAGCTTCTGTGGAGCCGGCCGGGAATAAAAGGGCCGACACAGCAGCTGCGATCATGGCAGAACGCCAGAGATGGGTCACACCACGATTCCAAACCGTCCGACCTCGGGCACCTGCTAGCACCCGAGCGCTCGTCTCGCTTCTGCGAGTTCGTCTTCGATGAGCGCTCGAATGACATCGAGCTGGGCGGAAGATATCGCTTCAAATCTCAGCACTAAGGCCGGTTGGGTGTTGGAAGCCCTGATGAGCCCCCATCCATCGTCGAATTTCGCACGGACGCCGTCGATCGTGATGAGGCCCTGAAGGACAAGCTTGTTGGGCCCGAGGCTTTGCTTGGTCCTCAGGTATTCCTCAAATTTCATGCGAATCTGTTCAACGACATCGAACTTGACGGCATCGGGAAGATCTACTCGTATTTCAGGAGTGACCACCGACTGGGGAAGATCAGAGATGAGGGTCGAAAGCGGCCGTTGCGCTTTGGCCAAGATTTCAATCAGCCGGCAAGATGCATACACCGCATCGTCATACCCGAAATACCGATCCGCAAAAAACATATGCCCGGACATTTCACCGGCCAATACCGCAGATTCCTCTTTCATCTTGGCTTTGATCAACGAATGCCCCGTCTTCCACATGATCGGACGTCCGCCCTGTTTGGCAATATCATCATACAGACTTTGAGAGGCCTTCACTTCCGAGATGACCGTGCTGCCGGGTTTCACGGCCAAGATGTCGCGGGAGTAGAGGACCAAGAGGCGATCACCCCACAAAACATTGCCCTGCTCGTCAATGGCCCCGATGCGATCCGCATCCCCGTCATAACCGATTCCCACATCAGCCTGGTAATTCTTTACTGCCTGCATCAAGTCGGAGAGGTTTTCCAGCACCGTAGGGTCCGGGTGGTGATTGGGGAAAGATCCATCCAGATCACAATACAATCCTGTCACCTTACACCCCAACAACTCGAGGGCTTGCTTGGCCACGAGCGAGGCCGCGCCGTTCCCGCTATCGATCACGACATGTAGGCGATGTGCCCTGACATGCGAAAAGCTCTTCTTGAGGTGCGCCAGGTAGTCAGGAATAATCGGGTGCTCGGAAAGACGACCTTCTCCCGATATGAAGGTGCCTTGTTCCATCACTCGCCGAAGTTCCTGAATTTCCTCTCCATGGATGGCTGTCTTGCCGATACAGACCTTAAACCCGTTATATTCTGCTGCGTTGTGGCTCCCCGTAATCATGATGCCGCCGCCGACCGGCAGCGTGAACAAGGAAAAGTAGACCAGCGGAGACGTACAAATTCCGATGTCGATCACGTCGAGCCCTCCGGCAAGCAGACCCTTGAGCAATGCCTTGTGGAGGGCTGGAGAGCTTAATCGACCGTCACGCCCAAGACTGATCGTCTTCACTCCACGCACGCTGACATATGTGGAATAGGCTCGACCGAACCGTTCGGCCACCTCCTCGGTCAGTTCCCTGCCGACAATTCCGCGGAGATCATATTCCCGAAACAACCCCACGATCCCTCCTTAGTAAACTCCTCAGCCGAACCCATACTTGGCGCGTTGCTGGGACCCGCCGTCTATTCCTTGCGTCAATTCGTCGCTACTCGGCCGTAATCATCCTTGAACCGCACAATATCATCTTCACCGAGGTAGGGTCCGTTCTGCACTTCGATAATGTGGACGGTCTCCTGTCCCGGATTCTCTAAACGATGTTTGGTGTTGACCGGAATGGCCGTACTTTCTCCAACCCTTAAATCGAACACTTCTTGGTCTCTTGTCACGCGCGCGGTGCCCGCGATCACGACCCAATGTTCGCTACGCTTGTGATGCAACTGAAGCGAGAGCCGTCCACCGGGGTTGACCGTCACACGTTTCACTTTGAACCCCGGACCTTCTTCCAGGATCGTGTACGAACCCCATGGCCGCTGAACCGTCAGGTGTTCCATATGTTCGGGTGCCTGCTGCTGCTTGAGCACATCGACGATCTTCTTCACGTCCTGCGCTCTTGACTTTGGACACACTAATGTCGCATCAGGGGTATCCACCACCACCATGTCTTGTAATCCGATCGTCGCGACAACACGCCGGTCCGCGTAGACAATCGAATGAGTGCTCTCAAGGTCGATCACTCGTCCGGTCAGGACGTTGCCGGCCTTATTCCTTTCCGCCACTTCGTCCAAACTACCCCAACTCCCGACATCCGACCACTTGAAGGTCACCGGCACCACGGCCGCCTTCGACGACCGTTCCATCACACCCGTGTCGATAGAGACGGGCGTGATTTGACGATACACGTCGTCTATCGACTGTTTAGGAACGCCGTCCTTCTTGAGTCTCCGGATCCGCTCCATTGAGACCGCAATCGCAGGCTGATGAAGGGCAATCTCCTCCAAGATCGTTGCAGCACGCCAGACAAACATACCGCTGTTCCAAAAATAGTGACCTGCCTTGAGGTATTGGGCTGCCTTGGTCGCATTGGGCTTCTCCACGAACCTTTGAACAGGATGTCCCTTCAGTTTTCCCTGTTTGCCGAGCAGTACTTTGCCGTTCGGTTTGATATAGCCGTACCCGGTTTCCGGCCGAATCGGCTTGATCCCAAATGTGACCAGATAACCTTCCGCTGCCAATTGGGAAGCCAATTGAACCGCCGCCTCAAAATCCCGCTGCCCTGTTACCACATGATCGGCAGGAACGACCAACATGAGTCCATCAGGATCTCGGGCCAGCACCTCAAGCGCCGCCAATGCAATTGCGGGCGCCGTGTTCCGTCCTTCCGGTTCCAGAAGGAATCCATCGGTCAGTTCGTCCTTCCAGTCGGCCAATTGGCCACGGATGAGGTCAGCCTGCGCCGCATTCGTCGAGATCAGCACGTGAGCTGCCGGCGCACAGCCTGAGACGCGTCGCATCGTTTGTTGAATCAACGTATGCTCTCCGCCGATCCGCAAGAGCTGTTTCGGGAACAGATGGCGACTCAACGGCCAAAACCTGGTACCACTGCCCCCTGCCATGATCACTGGATACAGATTGGATGTACGCGCCATAACTTCCCTCAACGATCCCGTCTTGTGATGTTCGTCTCGCTACGAGATTGAAGAATCATTTCCGCAAGCTCTCGAACCGCCCCCTCTCCGCCCTTCTTCCGGCAGATATAGTGGACGATCTCCAACACTTGTGGAAGCCCATCCGCGGGAGCCGCTGACAACCCCACGGCTTTCAACGCCTCGATGTCGTTCACGTCATCGCCGATATACGCGACTTGCCGGAGTGAAATGCCATGCCGTGTCGCCATGTCTCGGATCACCGACAATTTGTCCATCACCCCCTGATGAAGCTCGGGGATGGCGAGTTTTTCAGCACGCCTGGCCACCAACCTGGTTCGTTCCTGCGTGACGATCGCTGTAATGAGTCCGGCCTTCTGCAGCAGTTTGATCCCCATTCCGTCACGGGTATTGAACTTTTTCCATTCATCACCCGACTCAGAATAATACATGCCGGCATCGGTCAGCACTCCGTCCACATCGGTTGCCAGCAATCGGATATTCCGCAGGAGACTTCTCGCGGGCTTGTGCCGAGGTTTGAGTTTCACGAGCGTTTCACAAGAAGAAGTTGCCTCTCCGGCAGCAATCGATCGCTATCTTAGCGAGTCTCTCGGCCATTGCAAAGGATTTTGGCCGGGATGAACTCTTGCTTATTGAGGGTCGGTTAGAGGGACCTGCGTGTCTTTGGCAAATCGGGTCAATGCCTGGCGCCATTCGGGTAACGCGAAACCCAATGACTCCAGCCGGTCCGCACTCAGCACAGAATAGGGCGGCCGCTTTGCGAGGCGACCTGCCTGCTGGGTCGTGATCGGCAGGACAGAACAGGGGAGTTCCATTTGGCGGACGATAGCCCGCGCAAACTCATACCACGTGCACTGTCCACGATTGGTCGCGTGGACGACTCCCTGCACATCCTGACCGATAAGCGACGCAAGGACGGAGGCCAGGTCTTCGGCATATGTGGGACATCCGTACTGATCATTCACGACCTTCAAGACCGACTCACTTTGCGCGGCGCGCATGATCGACCTCACAAAATTCTTACCGACGGCCCCATAGAGCCACGCCGTCCGGATGATAAGCGCGTCGGCTCCCGATGTCAGAACAACTTGTTCCCCCTTCCATTTTGACAGTCCATATTGATTGATCGGGCGAGGGCTATCGTACTCACCATATGGTCTTTGCTGCTCGCCGTCGAACACATAGTCGGTGGAAATGTAGATCAGGCGGGCTCCAAGCCGAACGGCGGCCTTCGCAACCTGTTCCGTTCCCCTCGCGTTCACCGCCATCGCGAGGTCGGGTTCCCGCTCGGCCCCATCCACATCTGTGTACGCCCCCGCATGAATAATCAAATCCGGCGAGGCTTCAACGATTTCGTCATGAACCGTCAGCTGCGTGAGATCGAAGTCCGGCAAATCTTTGGAGATGACTGTTTCGGATCCGAGGGCCCTGCGGAGCACGGTACCCAGTTGCCCATTAGCCCCGGTGAGGAGAATTCGCATGTTGGCAATCGACTGGCTTGAAACTGCGATTCAGGTGGAGTCTCGGACCGGTGTGACCGTCGGCTCTTCAACAGGACTCGTCGTTCTAACTCACTTGTTGCAACCGTTTGCCGTACATCTGCTCATAGTACTTCCGGAACTCTCCGGATTTGATGGGACGCCACCAGGATTCATGCTCTTGATACCAACGAACCGTCGCGCGCAACCCTTCTTCGAACGGTACGGCAGGACACCATCCCAGCTGCCGCAGTTTCCCGCAATCAACGGCATAACGGCGGTCGTGACCGGGCCGGTCCGTCACAAAGCGGAGCAAGCTCTTCGGCTTGCCCAGACAGGAGAGAATCTCCTCGGCAACCACGATATTTTCACGCTCGTTCCCCCCACCGATATTGTAGACGGCTCCCGGTTCTCCATCAAAAAAGACCCGTTCGATCGCGGCACAATGATCTTCGACGGCAAGCCAATCTCGGCAATATCTTCCGTCGCCGTACAACGGCAACAGCTGATCATCGATGGCGTTCGTCACGAAGAGAGGAATAAATTTTTCCGGATACTGATTGGAACCGTAGGTGTTGCTGCCTCTTGTCACGACCACGGGAAATCCATAGGTCGTCCCATAGCTCAGCGTAAGAAGATCCCCCCCAGCTTTGCTGGCTGAATAGGGGCTACGCGGCGCCAACCGATCGGCTTCGGTCGACAGGCCGGATTCGACGTTGCCGTAGACCTCGTCGGTACTCACTTGTAGAAAGCGTGCAACCCCGGCATGGCGCCCTTCTTCAAGTAACACGCCCGTACCCACCACGTCAGTGCGCGCAAAGCTACCCGGGTCAAGAATTGAACGATCGACATGCGTCTCCGCAGCGCAATTGATGATACCTTCGATTCGATATTTGCGAATCACGGATGAAACCAGTTGCGCATCGCAAATATCGCCCTGGACAAAGACATACCCCGGATGCCGGCTGACCGCGTCCAGGTTCGTCAAGTTCCCCGAATAGCGGAGGGCATCGAGATTGACGATCTGATGCTGCGACGACACCAGCAGACGTCGAACCAGATGAGAGCCGATAAACCCGGCGCCGCCGGTAACAAGGATGCGCATCTACGATTCCACTTGAAGGTTGTTTGCGCCGGTTTGGCCGACGAGCTGATTGGCCAGGTATAATGACTCGATGGTGCCAGCATCCGTCCACCATCCCTGAAGCAGATCCCATGTCAGCGTCCCGGCCTTGATATACGCGTTGTTGACGTCGGTAATTTCCAGCTCTCCTCTTGCGGAAGGCTTCAGCTCCCGGATGAACTGGAAGACGTGCGGATCATAAAAGTAAATGCCGGTTACGGCATAGGGCGACCGTGGCTCGAGCGGCTTTTCCTCGATTCTTACGACACGTTCTCCCTCCAAAACCGGCACGCCGAACCGTTGCGGATCTTTCACTTCTTTGAGAAGAATCTTCGCTCCCTTTCGTTGACTGCGAAAGCGGTCCGCCGCCATGGCGATGTTTCCTTGAATAATGTTGTCCCCCAACACGACGCAGATCGGTTCACCATCGGCAAAGTGCTCCGCCAACCGAAGGGCGTCGGCAATGCCTCCCTCGCCTTCCTGATACGTATAATTGAGATGTTTGAGGCCAAACTCTCTGCCATCCCCGAGCAGTTTTAGGAAATCGCCGGCGCTATTCCCGCCGGTAACCAACATGATTTCCGTCACACCCGCATTGACCAGCGTCTGAATCGGATAATAGATCATCGGCCGGTTATAAACCGGCAGCAGATGCTTGTTCGTGACCTTCGTGAGGGGCAATAATCTACTGCCGAGTCCTCCCGCCAGCACGACACCTTTCACTGCCTCACCCCCTATTTCGGTCGAACACTTTCCGTTCTTATCGGTTGGCATCGGTTAAAACTGTAGCGGGTGTGATGGACACCAAGGAAGCATCGTGCCGACACGAAAATACTACCAGACCCCTGGCGAGAGGCTCGGATGGAAACTCGGAACCAGCCGCTTGAGGTCTCGGAGCAGCGCCTCTTCCTCGTATTTCGGAAGATTGGCCTGCAGTGACTCCAACCATTCGCTCAGTTCGCCGACTGGGACAGGGGCTCCTGCGGCTCGATGGATCTTCGGATGGGAGGTCGGCTCAACCAGTTCACGTTCCTCGAAGAGTTCTTCGTACAACTTTTCTCCAGGCCGGAGACCGGTAAAAATGATGTCGATATCCTTGCCAGGAACCAGGCCGGCCAACACAATCATGTTTCTCGCGAGATCGGCAACTCGGATTTGCTCACCCATATCCAGGACAAATACCTCTCCTCCCCGTCCCATCACACTCGCTTGCAGCACCAATTGCACCGCTTCTGGAATCGTCATAAAAAACCGCTTGATCTCCGGATGGGTCACCGTCACCGGTCCACCTTTACGAATCTGCTCGGTGAAGAGAGGTACCACGCTTCCATTGCTGCCTAGCACATTGCCGAACCGCACGACGGTGAACTTCGTAAGGCCGGTATGGTTCAAATCCTGAAGCAAATGCTCAGCAATTCTCTTGGTGACTCCCATGATGCTCGATGGGTTGACCGCCTTGTCGGTGGAAATGAGAACGAAGCGCTCGACGCCTGATTTCATGGCGGCTTCGGCAACCACACGGGTTCCTAAGATATTGTTGCGAATCGCTTCCTTCGGATTCAGTTCCATGAGCGGAACATGTTTGTGTGCCGCTGCATGGAACACAATATCGGGACCGGTCTGGCGGAACACTTCCGACACACGGTCGGGCACCGTCACGTCCCCTATGCGGGGGAGTATCTGCGCTTCCGGAAAGGCCGCTCTCAATTCCAGCAAGAGCGCATGAAGGGCATTTTCATACCGCTCAAACAGCACCAAGGTTTTGGGCTTGTACTGCGAAATCTGCCGGCATAACTCGGACCCAATCGAACCTCCCGCTCCGGTGACCAGCAATGTCTTACCGGTGATGAGCGGGTGCAAGTCCTGGCAATCAGTCTGGATCGGCTCACGTTGAAGCAAATCGTCCAGACTCATCGGCCGTACTTGTTGCAACGAGACGGGATCACCCAATAATTGTTTGAGATTGGGTAGGGTCTTGATCGGGACCGTGCACCCTTCTGAAGCCGCCAGAATTTTTTGCTTCACCGTGGTTGTCGCGGATGGGATGGCGACGATGATCTCCTGAACTTCCAGCCGATCCGCCGCATGTCTAGTATCGCCGATCGTACCCACGACCGGTATTCCATGGATCGACATCTTGCGTTTGATGGGATCATCATCCACAAACCCAACCGGCCGGCTGTTATAGTTGGCATCGGAAAGCATGTCTCTAACCAACAACTCGCCTGCATTTCCAGCGCCGACGATCAGCACTCGACGGGCAGTCGGATCGGCGATCCGGATCCATTCCCTGAATCCCCGCACCGCCAATCGTATGCCCGACAAATATAGTCCGTTCAACAGGCCGGTCAGGACGATGACGGAGCGAGGATACTGGGTAATCCCGCCGATGAGATGGATGACTCCGTAAAAAGCCGCCGCGCCGGTCAGGGAAGCCAGCAGGATTTTTCCTAAGTCGTAAATGCCGACATATCTCCAAAGTCCCCGCTGAATCCCAAACATCCATAAGCCGGAACCGAATATCAGCAGCACGGCGGGAACGTGATCCCACATCATCTGCTGATACTCGGGAGGAAGGTCGGCATCGAATCGCAGTGCAAACGCGGTCAGGTTTGCCAAGAAAATCAGAACCAACTGTGCGCCGATGAGGAGAAATGACCGATAAAGCAGGACCACGTTCCCGTATCGTCCGGCAATGGAGTGATATAGCTTGGCAGCAGACTGTTTCATGCGTACCCCGTGGTCGGAACGAGGAGCGCCCGCTCTCCAAGGATGGATTCGATGGCCTGAATGGCACGCTGCACGGATAGCTGCTGGAGGCAATCACTCAAACTGTTGATGTGACGGTCGCACCCTTCAGCAAAGCAAGGCACACACTCCCCTTCTCCCTGGAGCAGAAACACATTTCCCTGCCGCTGCGAACCTTGCCTGACCCACGGACTTTGCGTCGTGGGAGAGAAGTCCTTCGGCCACGGACCCCACTTCACCGGATTTGACGGCCCAAAGAGCACGACGGTAGGCACCCCGACAGCGGCCGCCATATGACTCACCGCCGTATCAGTTCCGATATACACAGCCGCGCGGCTTAAGAGACACCCAAGGGCCGGCAGCGTCACTCGGCCGACCAGATTCACGGCACCCGGCAAGCCCTGGATGACTTGTTCGCAGTACGCCTCTTGGCCTGACTCCATACCTGTGACAACTACCCCCATCCCACGGTCAATCAACCACTGCCCAAGCGCCACCCACCCAGCCACCGTCCAAGTCTTGTAGGCAAACTTCGGCGATATATGTAACACGGCATATCGTCGGGCATCCCGCATCTGAGGAAACATGCGCTGAACTGAGTTTTCATCGTCTTGAGTCCACGTCACAATAGGAGTTCCAAGCGGCTTGATTTTCAAGGATTCGAGCAACCGCAGATTCATGACGATCGTATGAGTCTGCAGGTTGTCAAAGGGAACCCATTCGTGAAGTAGGCGTTGTTTCCACCGTGATTTGTTGTCCGGCAAGAGAGTCCCAATACGATATCGACCGGCCACCCAAGCGTGAAAGGTGGGACGGTCTCCCGCCAGAACAGAAAGCGCGACATCATAGCGTCGCCACATCGCGCGCAGTAATTTCAGATGTTTCGCAATCGTCGGGCGCTCGGGAATCGTCCAGATCCGCCGGATATCCTCATTTGCCGACACGATATCTTCGGTCCCTTCGAACACCAGCATATCGATCATCAGATGCGGCAACGCGGTCTTGAGGGAGCGTACGACGGGTGTCGCTAAGAGCACGTCGCCGATTCGACGCGTACAGACGACCAATGCGCTTCGCATTTCCCGATTCATCGAGCACCTAGGTATCGTATCGCATCAGAGGCCACCGTGCCGATCAAGTCCTATGGCGGCACGCACCGCCGTCGATTGCAACAGCTCATCCAAACGCTTCTGATTGGTCGGAAGTCTCATGCGATCCTGCTCAGGGTGCCACAAATGGAAGACTGTCGCGGCAAACCGTGCGTTCTTGTGCTTCACGCCGGCGTGGAGAAGCCGAATGATCAGATCAGAATCTTCCAGCCCCCATCCCTCGTAGGACTCGTCAAGTCCATTCACACGGATCAAGTCTGCGCGCCACACGGAGAGATTGCACGTCTTGATGCCTTTCCAACGACCCGGCGACCATTTTCGGAACCCGCCATCAGGTAATGTCATCAACGGAAGTACGCGATTGATTTCCCTTCGTGACCAGGAAAGGACCCACTCGATTCCGCCCCATGCGTGAATTAGAAGCCGCTCATGCACAACACGGTTCGTCAACTCGGCGGCAAGTAACACACGATTCGACCCGAGAAAGTAACCAGGTTCGGCAAGTCGCTTGTGAGCACACACGAAATGCCGGGAGGGAACACAGTCTCCATCCGTAAAAATAATGTAGTCGGCGCTCGTCGATGCGACGGCTCGGTTGCGAATCGCTGCGGCGCGAAATCCTCGATCCTCCTGCCAGATATGCGTCAGCGAGAACGGTGCGCGCCGCGCAAACTGCCGGACGACCTCCGCCGTCTCTTCTTTCGAACCGTCATCCGCAACGACCAGTCCAAAATCGTGATCGCTTTGGCCGCAATACCCTTCCAACACAGCCGCCAGCGCATCAGGACGATTGTACGTCGTAACGATTACCGCTGTTTTCATTTCGGAGGGGCGTGACCGGTGCGCCGAAGCGGCATCTGTTTGGGAAGCGGCCACATCTCCTGCTGCTCGAATCGCTTGGCATATCGATAAAATGTTCCCTCAAAATTTCCGAAGGCGATGACGAAGCCGGGCCAGCCGTCCAGAAACCCACGTTTAACCACGTAATGTTTGAGAAATGACCAGAGGCCGTGAAACAGAGCCGCCCCCATCGACACCCGTTGATCGGCAAGCTTCAACGCTCCAAGCGACGAGTAGCGGTTGGCCTTCTTGACGACCTCTTCGAAGTCGCCGAACGGGATCTGCCAAATCGCATGCGTCAGCCGTCCGACCGGCTTGGTGGTCAAGAGTTCGTATCCTTCGTGGACCGGAGATTCCGCATACTTCATAGCCCCTTTCCTGAACAACTGCGGCTGGCGGAAATTCGGATACCAGCCGGAATGCGTAATCCAACGTCCCATGAAGTAATTCCGTCGCGGCACCAGATAGGCATCGTGTGCAGGAGTCTCCGCAAGGACCGCGAGAATCTCGTCCCGAACGTCCGGTGTGCAGCGTTCATCCGTATCGAGGCTGAAGATCCACTCGTGCGTGCAGGCCTCGATGGCTTGATTTCGCAGATGGCCGAAACCCTGAAACGGAATCTGGACAACCCGGGCTCCCAAGTCCTGGGCAATCCGGGCCGTCTCGTCCGTACTGGCAGAATCGACCACGATGATTTCATCCGCCCATAACACGCTATTAATGGCATCGGCAATCTTCTTCGCCTCGTTGTAGGCGATGATATATGTCGAAAGACTCATGTCTTCGTATCGAGTTGCGGATCAGTCCCGGAATACATCAGCCCGGAGAACCAGCAGTAAAACAGTTTCTCCGTATGGTCGACAAGAAAAGGGTTAAAAAAACATCCGACCGCAATAGTGACCACCAGTCCTCTGGCGAGCAGCCCGTACGCCGCATCACCGGCCAGTGGTGCCGATCGCCACTGTTGTACAAACAACCAGAGTAGTAAGCCGAGTCCGACTATTCCTACTTGTGCCATGATGAAGAGGTATTGATTGTGGGGGTGGGGGGGTACTGCCATGCCGGGTTGTACCGCACGCGAGCGGTACGCTTGAACAAACCCTCCGGTCCCGACGCCTATCAGGGGGTGGTCCCGAATAATCTCGGCCGTATGATAGAAGAATTCCAATCGCCAGCCTACCGGATCGGCAGCCGCCACCTGGGGGTTCCACTGTGTGGTACCGGAGACGACGAGCTCCACCCGTTGATGGAAAGAGGACGACACCTGGTACGCCGCCGAAAATGCCAGGCATAAGCCCACGATCGCCGCGAGCATGCCTCGCCATCCGAAGTACATATGGAAGGCCATTACGGCAAGCCCGGCCAACACCACATACCCGGTTCGGCCCTGCACCATCAATAACACATTACCTGCGGCCAAGACTGCGGCGCCTCCCAACCCCCAACGCACCCACCTCTGTGAAGATTTCCAAGCCAATACGGCAAACAACAACGCACCGAAGGCCATCAGCACGTTATGCGTTGTGTGCTTTTTGAATACGCACGGGTTGAACCGATCACAATTGAGAGCCTGGCTGCCTGGAAGAAACCCCACACTTAAGGCAAGGGACAGCAGCAGCGTCACAACCAACGATGCCGTGAGCGCAAGGAGCGCGCGATTTCGCTCGTGGATGCCGACCGCCATCGAAATCAACAGAGGAATCAGCAGCAGATCGGCGTACTTCTTTACGGCCAGCACTCGCTCTTCCAGAGAACCCATTCCCCATAGAGACCCGGCCAACAACCACCCGAACAAGAGTATTGCGCTCACTGCCACTGGATTCGCCGTGATTCGACGGATTCGTTCCCGCCACTCTCCACTTGCGACCCAACACACAACCAGCAGGGCGACAAGAACGCCGTCCGCCGACACCCAGATCGGTAAGGTGAAGCCGAGTGCGGTTGTTGCCCAACCTGCCACCCGCCTCGCTTCCATCTGCAGACGGTTGATCCCCCAAGGGGATAACTCCATGCCCTCCCCCATACCCGAAACCCTCTTTGAAACGGACATAATTACTTTGTTCGGGACAACACGATGTGAAGCACGATCACGCTACACTTCGACGGTTACTTTGGCAGAATCCTGTGCCGGCACAGGGACGGGATTGCTGTCACTTATGATTTGCGGATCTCGGGCAGGATGAGAGTAGTTTCGCTTCTGCTCCAACCTATTCACCAGTTTCCCTAATACGAAAAACATGACCAGCCATGCACCAAGAATGAGCAACCGCCAATTTCCGTTTGAATGATGGTAGAGAATTGCCAATCCTCCACAGGTGAGCATGACTCCATACTCTGCGAGCACGGTCCGGCGATGGCTCCATCCGCATAGCACCAACCGTTGATAATAATGCTCTCGGTGAGCCTCCCAGATCTTTTGGCGACGGACTGCCCGCCGAATCAGGGTCACAGTCGCATCAATGATGAAGGGCGAGAAGACAATGATCGGTACCCAAAAATCGAACATCTTGACTTGCATTCCAAGTAACATCAATGTTCCCGCCAAGAAACCGACCGTGATACTCCCGGCATCACCCATGAAAATACGCGCCGGCGGGAAATTATGAGCGAGAAATCCCAGCGCACTCATCGCGACGAACGAGGCGATGATGAGCATGATCGGGAAATTGGCCTCCCACGCGAAATAGGCAAGAAAGCCGAACCCCCAAAACGTCATCCCGCCCGCAAATCCATCCATACCATCCATAAAGTTATAGAGGTTCGCCATCCACATCAGCACGAGGGCGCTCACTGGAATCGCTGCCAGTCCTAGATGGATCACCAGCACTTCAGGTATGGGAATGGATGACATCGTCAGCCCGACACCGCCGATAATGATAGAAGCAGAGACTGCTTGTACACCCAGGCGGAGACTTGCGGGGAGACCGACACAATCGTCGATGAAGGACACAATGAAGATCAGGAGCATCGAAGCCACGATCCAGACGCTTCCCGAGGCCACTCCCTTCGGGAGCACGGCTTTCGTGGGTTGTGCAATGGCAAGCATGCTTGCGGCTGCAATAAGACCGATCACCACACTGGCAACAATGGCCAACCCTCCGGTTTGCGGAGTCGGCATGGAATGCAATGTTCGCTCATTTGGGTGGGCGAGTATCGAAAGAAACGATTTGGGTGAACACAAGCTTCGCGTGATCCACCACGCCGAGAGAAAAGCCACAGCCGCTGGGAATATGACCATTATGATTTGCATGGTTCTTGTCTTATCGGGTCACACTACTCTCCATGCTCGACTTTCTCAAGATCCGGCGCCGGTTGCCCCGCGGTAGAACGCAATCAGTTCGGGAACCGCCTCTTTGAACGAGTGCGTCGCCTTGTACCCTAATTCACGTGTGATGGCTGTGGAATTGAACCACGCACAGCCGATGAGTTTTGCCAGACGTTCGGTTGTCAGGGGAGTATGCCGTCCGCTGATCCCTTTGAGCAAGTCGCCACATCGCGCCCCTCCTTTGAGCACCCAGAGTGGAACCCGCCATCGCGGGGGAGCCTTCCCCAATCCGGTTCGCAGCCAGTCGTACAGATCGGTCACACAATACGGCTCGGCGTCGGCGACGATGTATGCCGCTCGCCCGATACTCGGCGCTTGGAGGCACAGCAATACGGCCTGGACGAAGTTGCCGACATGCAAGAGGCTTCGGACCGCTGGGAGACGAGGCAAAGCAGGAAACCGTCCACGGTCAATCGCTTGGATCATTTGAAAGAGGTTGCCTTTGTTCGTCGGTCCATAAACCATGGGAAGACGGAGCGATACGGCGGTGAGATCATGTCGGGCGTCATAGTCAGAGACAAGTTGTTCGGCTTGCCATTTTGACCGGCCATAGGCTGTCTGTGGATCGGGAGTCCGTGTTTCATCAATACATCCGCTTGTCTCTTCGCCGAAGACTTTGACTGAACTCGCAAACACGATCCTCCGGACACCGGCCTCGACTGCCGCATCCAGGATGTGCTTCGTGCCTTTAATATTGACGGCTTCATAGTCTTGTTCGAACCCAGCATCATCGAGCGCATGAACCTTGGCCGCCAGATGCACAATGGCCCCACAGCCATCGGTTATCTCTCTGACTCGCTGAGAATCCCGGACGTCCGCCACGACGGTTTCGACTCCTGGCAAAAATGAGATGGATTTTGTTGCGTCGTGAAGGAGCGCCCGAACTTGATAGCCAGACCGGCACAGTTCTTTGACGACGGACGATCCGAGAAACCCTGATGCCCCTGTCACCAACACCTTGGTCATGCATACCCATTCAATTGGTCCATCGTTGAAACGGCCTTCAACTGCTCTCGGTACAAATTCAGCATCTGCCCTGCGATTTCCGGAACCGACCATTCGGCGACGGCCAGTTCCCGGCCTCGACGGCCCATTGCCTGGCGACTCCGGCCATCGGCCAAGAGTTCCTCAATCGCCAACGCCAGCGCCCCAGAATTTCTCGGCGGAACCAGAAGACCATTGTCACGGTCTCTGACGATGTCTCGGCAACCCGGCATATCCGTTGCCACAATCGCCCTGCCACAAGCTGCCGCTTCTAAGAGCACTTTGGGAAGACCTTCTCCATAATAGGAGGGCAGCACAACGAGAGTGGCAGCCCCATACACAGACACCATATCCTCACGGTGTCCCCACCATTCCACCACTCCTTCCTGTACCCATTCGGCAAGCCGTGCCTGAGAAATCGCAGCAGGATTATGTTCATCACATCGCCCAACAAGGACATATCTCGCCATGACGCCTTTGCGTTTCAAGTCGCGAGCCGCCTCAACAAACTCTCCTACTCCTTTGTCCCATAACATCCGGGCCGGAAGGAGAACGATCGGGATACCTGACGGTTCCGGTTGTACAGAATACAATTCGACGTCGATACCGGAGCCCGCAACAATCCTCGTGCGCGAGACAGGAACCACCCCTTCACTGACAAGCCGGTTCTGGTCATCGTGGTTTTGGACCAGGACGGTTGAGCGCCCCAAATGGAGCACAGCCTTCAGCGCCGTCTTCACACACCATCGTAGCAGCCGACTCCGGTCGTCGACAAAGACATACCCGAGACCGGCAAATGCATTGATCACCCCGGGAACTCGAGTGACCCACGCAGCGAGGGTTCCATAGAGAATCGGCTTCATGGCAACATGGTGAACCACAGTGGGTCTGACACGGCGATACAATCGCACCAGTTCGGCGATGGCGATCAACTCGCGAAATGGATTGTGGCTCCCACGGACCATTCCCAGCGGCATGAGTTGAAACCCTTGCTCTCTGATTCGCTCACCATGATCGGTCACGCGCGTCGCGACGACGACCTCATATCCTGCCTCTTGCGCGGCCCGCGCGAGATCGGCGCGATGAGACCAGAAATACCAGTCCTCAGTGATGAGATACAGTAGGCGCGGGCGGTCGCTCATGAGCACTCAGCCAAGATTGAAACATCAACACGTTCCAGAGCCAATATTGCCAATTGCGCCGACCTGAGAGATGCTCCCGCCATTTCGCTCGAATCGGAACCGGATCCAAGTATCCCTCACGTCGGAGCCGCGACTCATCTAACAACGCCTCGGCCCAGTCCCTCAAGCTGCTTCTGAGCCACGAGTCCAACGGCAGAGCAAAGCCCATCTTAGGCCTTTCGACGAGTTGCTTAGGCACATGGCGGTACAGAACCTGCCGGAGCAGCCATTTCCCTTCACGCTCAGTTCTGATCTTCATCGAAATCGGAAGAGTCCAGGCAAACTCCACCACCCGATGGTCGAGCAGGGGCATCCGTGTTTCGAGACTGATCGCCATCGCCGCCCGATCGACCTTGGCCAGGAGATCGTCCGTGAGATAGCCCACCAAATCGTGGAACATCATTTCTTCACTGAAGTCCTGCTTTCCCAACTGCCGCGCTTGGCCGTCGGCCCATATGTGTTCCTCTTTGGCGCCGAGAACCAAAGAGGCCGGTTCTCGATCTTGCGAAACCAAGCGCCGATACAGCTCTGTTTGGCTGTCGACATCGACGATTTCAGCAAATTTTCTGATTTTGTCGCCAAACGTCGGGATCCGCAATGATGCCGGAAGACCAGGCCGCAATATTCTGCCGAACCGGTCCCACTGGTCAGGTGACAGTACGGTTATGGCGCGAGCCACCATGGCCCGCATGGATCTTGGCAGGCGCGCGATCCGCCGCCAGATTAAACGCCCCCAGAAATACCGATTGTATCCTCCAAACAGCTCGTCACCCCCGTCCCCGGAAAGTGCCACTGTGACAGACCGCCTGGCCAACTGGGCGACAAGGTGAGTTGGAATGGCGGATGGATCGGCAAACGGCTCGTCATACATCGACGGCAAGAGCGGAATCACTGCTAACGCGTCGGCGGGACCCACGTAGAATTCGGTATGCTCGGTCCCCAAGTGTGCCGCGATAGCTTTCGCCTGAGGCGCCTCATTGTATTCGTCTTCGAGAAAACCGATCGAAAAAGTCTTGATCGGCCGGGATGACTGCGCCTGCATCAAGGCCACCACGGTCGAGGAATCGACGCCGCCCGACAGCAAGGCGCCAAGCGGCACATCGGCCAGCATCTGTCCACCGATTGCGCGACGTAACAGCCGGTACAGTTCATCCGTGGCCGTCTCATCGGTCCAATCAAACCGCCGGTCCTGTCCTGCAATCGTCACCGCAGACCAATAAGGCTTGGGCTCCGGCCAATGCTCCGCTGAATCCATGGCTGAGATCATCACATAGCTTCCCGGCAAGAGTTTCCTGATCCCGACAAAGATCGAATGTGGTAAGGGCACATAGGCATAGCGCAGAAAGCACGCCAGGGCGCCTCGATCGATTTCGCCGGTCCAGTCTGAGTGGACTTCCAAAGCCTTCAACTCCGAGGCGAACATGAACGTCCCGTTGCGCCATCCGTAGTAAAGCGGCTTCTCACCGATACGGTCACGAGCCAAGATCAAACAGCGCTCCACCCGATCCCACAGCGCTACAGCAAACATACCGACACTGGTTTGGAGAGTTTTTTCGACACCCCAGTTCTCAAAGGCCGCCAGCAGTGTTTCAGTGTCCGAATGTCCGCGCCACGGCACACTACCGAGCTGTTCGCGAAGGTCCATATGATTGTAGATTTCGCCGTTGAACACGATCACATATCGACCGGAAGTCGAATGCATCGGCTGGTGACCGGCGGCAGAGAGATCCAGGATCGACAGCCGGGCATGGCCCAGCCCAACGCCTACAGACGGATCGCTCCACACACCTGAATCGTCCGGCCCGCGATAGCGAATCGCCCCGACCATCGCAGAAACAAGAAGATTCGGTTCAGATTGTCTGCACGCTAGAACGCCGGCTATACCGCACATCTATGGCACTGACCCAACTGGGGGGCAGCCTTCCCTGACTGAGGAGAACAGCGTGAGATGGGAGTCCGCAGCACGCGCATGAATCCCATTAGAGTATTCGAGAACGAAGCCAGCGCAGCCTGTTCACAAGATTTGCCGCGAGAGATTCGCCGAACATATCGCTTGCTTTTGTTCTCAAATACGCTTTCATGAATGTCCATGCTCGAATAAAAAGATGCGGCCGCAATCCGTGCTTCTGCTGTGCCAGTCGTGTCTCGACGAAAATTTGCATGCCTCGTCCCGCTTGGCTGCTCATCCCTCCCGTCCGCATACCCACGACAAACGGTCCGTCGATAAACTGTGCCTCACCATCCTTCAACTCCCGCAGCAGCCATTCGTAGTCGCCGGAGATGCGGAACGACTCATCGAATAGCCCATGCTCGGCGAATAGCGAACGATGGCACAAGAGTCCGGGATGCGGAAGAACCATACGATTCCTGAATTCATCGCGGATTTCCGCCCACGGTCTCCCGACGGTCTCGATCACGTTCCCAAGAGCTGAGACGAATCCAACTCGCCCGTATATGATGCGCTTACGGGGGAACACCTGATCACCTTCCCGAACTAAGCGCTCAAGGGCATCGGGAGCCCAAAGATAGTCATCGGCACCAAGAAACGCGATCCAGTCGCCTCGTGCACGGGCGAGCGCTTTGTTCCACGCACTGTACACTCCCGCGTCCGGCTCTGATATCCAGTACGAGAGCTGGTCGGCGTTGCGCCGGAGGATATCCACCGTTCCATCGGTGGACCCCCCGTCGATCACGATCAATTCACGTGAAACATATGTTTGAGCCGCGACGCTGTCGAGACATTTGGCGATTGTCGGTGCGGCATTATAGACCGCGACGATGAGGGTGGCGCGAGGCGCTTCGGCGGTTGCGGCACTCATGGGCGCACTGCCACAGTAGGAGTGGGAATCGACTGCCCAGGTGATTTTGCAGAGACGAAGGCCTTGAACAGCTTCAGATACTCAGGGACGTTCGACAGCGGATGCCGGACCAGGATTTTCCGTCCGGCATGCCGTTTCAACTGGCTCATGAGGCTTTCCGTGTTTCTCGGTTCATAGAAGTGCAGCTTACCGCTGAATCGGCCGGTCTCAAAAAAACAGGACTCCGCTTCGGCCCCTCCCGGAACGATCACTTCACACCCGGCATAGAGCCCTTCGTATATCGTTCTTCCGACACAGGGATACGCTTCCCCACGAAGCACATAATCCACTATGGCGTAAATCTTCTCAATTTCCGGCTGCTCGCCGAGGAAGCGAATGCGCGCATCGCCCTCCGCAGACCGTTTGCAGGAATCTACATAGCCCTTATCCCCGTTCCCCACAATGAACAACATGACGTTTTCGTTTGTAAATCTGCGGAACGTCTCGATGACGAATTGCGTGCCTTTGTTGTCCGAGAGCTTTCCAATGATGGCGAACACGACCTTATCCCGGTACGCTCGACCATGATTCATCCCGCATGATTCCACCGGTGTCATGTCACACGGATTGTTGAGGACGACACTGTTGGGCAACGACAAATGTTGGAATGGTTGCTTCGTCGCCTCATCGATAAAAATCACTCCGCGCGCTTGGCGCAGCCTGGTGCACACCATGGGATTGGTCCCGTCATAGATCTCTCTCACATGGATGAAGAACGGATAGGCCGGATCAACCAGCCCGAAGAGAGACAGCGAATTCAGGTGAATCATATCGTACTGTTCTGTCTCGAGAAGTCTCATCACGGCCGGACGCTGCGCCCGCCACAACATGGCACGAGCCGTTGCGCTGACAGCCGATCGCGCTTTACGCGTATCTTTGCCTCGATAGATACGATCGAATGGCAAGAAATAGCGATAAATCCGTCTAAGATGGTCTCCAAAACGTGCACGAAGGTCCGCAGCTGAGACATTGTCGACGAAACGCCGGCTGACGATAAGATCCGCGACTTCTCCGGCGAACCCTTTGACGACCGGCTGCAGACTTCGCGACGCGCCGTACAGCCCCGCATCATGAGTGACAAACAAGACCTTCATCTGCGCATGGCCAGACCTCTCTGCACCGCCGCTACAGCTCGTTCACGAGACCTGTGATGACGCGACTGGCCGCATGATTGCCTGCGTGGTTCCACTGTCCTGCCTTTAGGGGATTGGGCACGCAATTCCCCTATCCGACATATGGCACCAATGAGCAACAACGGAACCGCGACGTGGCACCGAAAAAGAAAAGCGAAAACAAGTCTCGGTTGAGGTGGTCCGGACAATGATCGACACGGGCCATCATCATGTCACACGACCCCCACCAAGCGGTCCAACACGCTATAGGACATTTTGACCTGCTCGGACCCTTGCGCTGTTATCTGTTCCATTGCACCCCTGAGGTTCCGCTGCTTATCAATAGCCATAAGAAGATCCTCATGCGTTCCTGCATATATGAGTACACCTTCTTTCTCTTGATTCAGAAAGAGTTCTTGCCCGTAGCGACTGCATACGACCGACCTAATGCCGAACTCATACGCCTCTAACACGGTGGAGGAGGAGTGTGTCACATGCACGGTCATGTGCTGCAGGAGGGCATAGAGTGGTAGATCCGTCGCCATGTCTACGTCCACGTTAGGAAAATGGCCGAACATTTTTCTGACTTTTTTTCTCTCTTGGAGCATCGAGGGGTGCAAGCGGAGCCACCATTGATACCTATCCACGGTGCTCTCAATTGCGCGTGACAGCGTTCGCGTAAATTCATCCGTCAGTAATCCCCACTGCAATGTGACGAGAATCTGCTTGTCGGCTCCCAACGCGCCTACTTTTTTTCGCACCAGATCATCGCATTCGCGTACAGATGATAGACTGTTTGACTTGCAGAGATTGAGGAACAAATTCCCCCCCACCACAGGCCGATGCGCGCCTCCGGTGCTCTCCGCCCACCTTTGAATGACAGCCACCTCGTCGTCGGTCCAGCACCAAAAGTGTGTCGGCAGAAGCTCATACCCTTGCGCAGGAACTTTGGTCCAATTGCCATAAGCGCGATGCATAGCCCCCTGCGTCCCATGCTGAAGATCGATTGTCGGGATGCCGTTTCGCTTACACGCCAGCAGCAGTCCATACCCCACGAGCCAATAGTACGCGACAAGGAAGCAGATTCTCGGCCGGACTTGCTCCAGCAGACGCTCGAAATAGCGGGAAAACTCGACGACTAACGAAACATGATGGCGAACGCGATCAAGCTTCGGCACAACGGCCGGGGCAACCTGTCTCAACCTCTCGAAGACTGACTCAAATCCAGGCAGACATTCCACCGGTCGGCGGTTATTTCGGAAGATCGTGTGCTTTATTTGTATCCAGTCCAACTGAGGCTGGATGAACCTGGATGGAGAGAATCGCGGAACAAGAAATCGGTCAAGAGGGGTCAGCATGAGCGAAGATATGTTGCGGGAATCCAAGTAACTTCGGATAGGATCGCAAAATCGTTCGTAATACTTCCCTTGAAGAGCCGTAAAGGCCACCCCACTCGTGAGGAACAGTGCCTGCGCTTTCCCGATGTCCGCATGCCCTTCTCTTCGGTCCAGCCAACTCGCAGCGGAAAACGCCCCCCAGCCCCTCAAACAGGCAGCCCCCCTTCTCCAAACATGGGAAGCTCCGGATAGATCCGATCTCGTCGATTGATGAGTTTTAAAGAGATCCGTACCGAGTTGGATCCGGATGAGAGGCCACACGTGTATCCCATCAATCGTCCATTGTTCCACGGGCGCAGCTGCTTCGATCTCGATAATTTGATCGACGATCTCGGACGCTTTCATCCTCTGCACCACCGATCCTTTACCGTCTCAAGCAACCTTCAGGGCTCCGAGCATGTCCCGTGCCGCCGTCATTCCGCTCCGCATGAGATAGAGAGGATCACGCCAGGCCGATTGACCAATGACCAAGACGAGAGCGCACAGAACCGCCATCTTTTCCAGGGCGGCTACCACAAGATCCTCGGAGCTCGCGACATCAACCATGAGGACAGCTACCAGACATATGAGAGGGATAAGAGCGATCTGCGTGTAGTTCCACGTCACCGGATCATATCGCCGCCCAAGCACGGCGACGATCATGGCTATCGCGATCTTTGCCAAGAGGGCGGCCACTGCCGCACCTATCAGTCCGTATAGTTTGACCAGCGCGTAGTTCAGGCCGATGTTGAACACCGCCCCACTTAACGTCGCGACCGCGATAATCTTCGTGAGGTGAACGTTGAAAAAGAAAATGTTCACAAATAGGTAGTACACTCCTGAGGCAACGAAACTGAACGCTATCCACGGAACAGCTGCATAGCTGTCATGAAAGGCGGGCGCCGTAAGCAACGCGACCGCTTCCTTGGCGAACAAGGATAGCGCAGAGGCCGCTAAGCTGAGACCGGCGATAATCATCAACCCTATCTTCGCGAGTTCGTCGAGTCTGTGGCGATCCCCTGCTTGCAAAGAATCCATGGCCACCGGCCCATAGGCCCGATTCATGCCATCCGCCATAAATGCCATGACTCCGCCAAACGAGGCCCCGATGTTGTAGAGCCCTGCGGCAGCCGTGCTGACCATGCCGTTGATCATAATCCGATCGAACGACGCCGTGACTTGCGACGCCACCGTATGCGGGATTAATGGGAGACTGTAGCTCAGTGCACTACGAAAGTGCTCGGGTTTGAAACAGACCCTATACTCGTGTCTCAGCAAGTACAAAGACAGGATGCAGTACAGTGCCGCAACGAGTAACCCCGCAAGGAGCGGCCCTCTGGCATCCCATCGCATCAGCACGACAAATGCGATCACCAACATGACCGTTAAGCCGAACTGCGCGAGGCTATGAAAAGCATACCGCTTGACCTCTTGGCGCGCTTGCAGCATTGCCAGGAACATGAGCGATACGGGTTGAAAGGCGGCCGTGGCTATTCCTAAGACCACATACGGCCAGAACGGAATGGCTCCATAGACGGGAGCCAATATCCATTCACCGACGGCTAGGAGAGCGATCGTGAATCCCGACGCCGTCATTAATGATGTGACAATAACGGTCCCCAAGAAGTCTTTGAGCACCTCTGGGGAGTCACGATACAAGAAGTAATACCGATTGACCGCCCCGTGCATCGAGAGAGAACAAAACACGACCAGAAACGTGCTCAGCGCGCCCACGACCGCGAGAACACCGTAATCCTCAGGAGTGAGAAATCGTGTGTACAGGGGCAGCAATAGGAAGGCGATTCCTCGTTGCAACAGCGTTGTCGTTGCATAGATGAAGGAACTGCCGGCGACCCGTCTTACGAGGGACATTGTGGCAAGACCGCTCGATTCAGAAAAGAACCCGCAGGTACGGTTGCGAACCGCAATGGAGAAAGATTCTCAAGGCTGAGGGAGGGCGATGAAACGCTCAACGCGATCCGTTGTGACTCTGAATCGGCATGCATCGGTAAAACGTGGACACTTAGACCTGCTCATTGCTTGGAATGATGGCGTTAAGGATCCGGAAATCCAATTCCGTATCGATATCCAACGATCTCTCTTTAGGCATGATCATTCCTACCGTTTCGTCCGTTAGAAATGATTTCGATTTCTTCAGCCAATTAACCTCAGCGACATAGACCGCGCCGTTTAAGGCATAGACGGGATCGAGAGCGTACGGCGTACTTGAGTCTGTACCCTTGAGAAGGGGTCTCAGCTTGTTCGCTCTTTCTAAGGTATACATCCAGCCGGGATTCTTGTCGACCTGCGCGACGCTCACGACACAAGGCGCGCCCTCATCATAGACACATTTCTCTATGCACTGATCAATATCGTCCACAATGCGAAGCGGTGACGTCGGCTGCAACAGCACGATGAGGTCAAAGCCTTGCACGACATGTAACGCATGCAAGACAGGCTCTATGCCCCGAGCCTCATCGGTAGCCAGTTCCGGAGGACGTTTGAACGGGACCTCGCAACCCCACTCTTTCGCGACCGCAATGATCTCATCGTCTTCAGAAGATAGGATGAGGCGATCGATGTAGCGAGACTTTCGCGCCTCTTCGATCGTCCACGCGATAAGCGGTCGCCCTCCTACCCGGCGAAGATTCTTCTTCGGCGCTCTTTTCGACCCGCCTCGAGCGGGGATCAAGCCGAGAACCGCCCTGTTACGGATCATCGTTTCATTCAGAGGAATCAGAACAATTGAGGGCGCGACACGTCAACTGATGAAGAAACGGGTCAGACTTTTCTTGGCTCGTCTTTTAACGTTTTGGAGGATTCAGCGATCGCTCGACTCAAATCATCAGGCCTGCCGACGTCTAACCACGGTTCATGCATCGGATAGGCCACGGTGCGCTTGGCCTTCTCTCGTAGACGCTCAAAGAGAACGGGCATATCACAGTAGGACTCTGGGCTCAAGACACTCAAAGCCTCCGGGTCGAGAGCATAGACACCGGCATTAATATGGCTGCGAGCAACCGGCTTTTCTTCGAAACCGACGATGTCGACACCTTGCGTCTGCACGACTCCGAAAGGATGCTGCCATTCATGTACTCGGACGGCCATGGTCGCAGTCGCCTCGTGACGAATGTGAAAGTCAAGCAACTTTCCATAGTGGATATCGGTAATCACATCTCCGTTGGTGACCACAAACGGAAGTTCGGGTCGTGCCTGCAGTAACCCCAGCGCGCCGGCCGTGCCCAAGGGCGACGATTCACGCAGATAGGTAATTTGTACCTGCCAACGACTGCCGTCGCCGAAATACTCTTCGATCATGTGTCCAAGATAATGGATCGCCAGCACAAATCGGACAAAGCCTTCTGCCCTGGCCAGTTCTATAATGTGTTCGAGCATCGGCTTGTCGCCGAGCGGCAATAACGGCTTTGGACAGTGTTCGGTATGCGGCCGCAAGCGAGTACCTTCGCCTCCAGCCATGATGATCATCAGATTTGCCCGCTGGGGAGGCTCCATGAGCTCAGCCCACAAATGCAACCCCACGACGCGCCGGCTGCCGTCAACGACCGGGACCTGATGAACTCTGTTGGCCTGCATGAGCTGGAGCACCGTGTCACGGCTCAACTCAGGCGGCACGACTAATGGCTCACGTTGGATGATGGTATCAATCGCACTGTTGAGATCCAATCCGCGCAAGAGTCCCCGCCGGATGTCGCCGTCAGTCAGAGTGCCCTGCAGCGTCCCGTCGGGCAAGACAACCAAGGCAATCTGACAAGACGATTCGTTCAAAGAGCGAATCGCCTGCTGGATCGTGGCGCCCTTTGGCAGAATGGCCTTCCGCCATTCCTTACTCGCTGAAATCGACGGGCTCATGTTCGGTGCGTACCCAAGTTTGGCCTCTCGACTAGAGTCGCTCCCGCAAGAGTTCGAACGCTTCCGCGGCCCGGGAACGCCCACCGGCACCACACTGTCGAGACCATTCGGCAGCCACTACAAAACAATGCTCATGACACAACAAGATCGTGGAATTGTTTCTTGAGAATACCGTCTAACGAAATAGTCGCCAACACATTGACGATCCGGTCTGCTGCCCCTCCATCGCCATAGGGGTTCACGACCGACTTAAGTCGATCTTGGAAGGCGGGAGAATACATCTCGGATATGGCTGCCATAATGCTCTCCTTGATCGGCTGACAGCTAATAACACTGTCGGCTTTCAGACGCCCTCGCTGGCGATCACCGATATCGATGGTTCCAATTCGAAAGCTGGGCGCCTCGGTTAGTCCGCTTGACGAATTACCTACGACCCCATCCACCTGGCTTAAGGCAGAAAGATACAGCGTTGACCCCAATGATGTGTAGGCCTTCGCATTTGGGCGCGTCTTTGAAAAGTCTTCGATCATGCTGAATAATGCTCGCCCCTCAGTATCCGCGTTAGGCATCGTAAAGAGTAATCCTATGTCTTGGTATTCCGACAACGCGGCCAGCAATTCGTCCAACTGACGCTGGGCAGATGCCACTTCGAGCGTAACTGGATGAAATGTGACGACCAAGTTTCTCTCCCGGAACTTGAACGACAGGCGATGCTCCAGGTCGGCCCTGGAGATAGCGTGAAGTCTCTTGATACTATCAACGCCGAGTCCGCCTACGAGAAATACTCGGTTCGAATCTTCGCCAAGCTGTATGACCCTCCGCCGATATTCTTCCGCCGCAACGAAGTGTAGCTGCGCCATCTTGGTTATCGAATGGCGTATGGACTCGTCGATAGCCCCTTCGGTAGCTTCTCCACCATGAAGATGTGCGATAGGTAGCCGCGCAACCATGGCGGCGGACGCCGCCGCAAAAGTCTCAAACCGATCACCCAACACCACCATGATGTCAGGCCGAAGCTGCTGGATCGCATCGGCAAATCCGATCATTCCCAGTCCTATCGACTTTCCGATCCCAACGGGCGAGTCCGAACTCAGGAGCATCTCGACCTTACGATCAATCACAAACCCATCAGCTTCAATTTCTCGATACGTCAGCCCGAATTCTGGTGCGAGATGCATCCCGGTCGCGATCACTTGTAACGTGAGATCGTGCGCCACCCGAATGCCGTCCATGACCCACCGGAGAAGGCCGTATTCTGCTCGACTTCCGGTGACAACACAAATCTTACGCATCACAACTCAATCAGCTCATCCCGCATAAAGGTACGGGGGGCTTGTCGTCCAATGACCTCATCCCACCGCATCGGCGACACTCCCGTGCCAGGCCGTTTGGCCGTCACATTGTGTTCACTGAAGAACTCTCCAGCCTGAATCGGACGAGACGCCACCAAGGATTTCCTGGCTACCGACATATTCTTCTCTTCACCGGCACTAGGTCTCTTCACGCCGTCCCCGAGAGCGCTCTCGATATTACGGATGGCGGAAACCATCGCCCTCAATTCATCCGGGGTAAGGCTTGCCTCATGATCAGGACCAGGCAAAGCGCGATCGAGCGTGAAATGCTTCTCGATCACCGTCGCTCCCAGAGCCACGGCCGCAATAGGCACTTCAATCCCTTTGGAATGGTCGGAGTAGCCGACTGCGACATTGAATGTGTCACGCAGTACCTGCATCGCGCGTAAATTCACGTGTGCCATTGGCGTGGGGTATTCGGTGGTGCAGTGAAGCACGGTGATACTCGCCCGTGGAGTTCCCGCCGTCTCAAGTACTTGTAACGCGGCACCGACCTCTTCCAACGTGGCCATTCCAGTCGACATAATGACGGGCTTCCCAATGCGACCCACATGACGCAGATAAGGAAGATTGGTAATTTCTCCGGAAGGGATCTTCACCCGATCGATTCCCAGCTGGATCAGAAAATCAATACTCTCGGTATCGAATCCGGTCGAGAGAAACCCGACACCTCGTTCACGGCACCGCGCCAGCAGAATCCGATGCATGGCCGGAGATAACTCCAGCTGTTTGAGCATCGCGTGCTGGGTCTCATGGGGGGCCGTCGTCTGTTGCTGATATTCGGCTTTGCCCGCGTGTGCCGTGACAAGCCGATCGGCGTCGAACGTCTGAAACTTCACGAAGTCCGCACCGCACTCCGCCGCTACATCGATCAGCCGGCAAGCCAAATCGAGGTTGCCGTTATGATTCACCCCCGCTTCGGCAATGATTACTGTGCGGGGCATCACGATTTGTGGTTGCCTGCGAACCTGGTCGTATCGGCCTGATGGTGCCGTACAGCGAGTCCCATGCCCATGATGCAATTTGCTCCAATGGAGATGCCTTCCTTGACGACGGTCCCGCTCCCGATAAAACTGCCCGCACCAACCGTCACGTTGCCGTTTAGTATGGCCCCGGTCGAGACGTGACAGTGATCTGCCACCGTCACGTCATGTTCCACGATCGCACGGGTATTGATGATGCAGTTGTTCCCAATCCGCGCGCCCGCATTGATGATGGCCCCGTGCATGATGATAGTCCCTAGGCCGAGCACGGCATGACGAGAGACATAGGCGGTAGGCGAAGCAATCGTGGGCACCTGCAGTCCGAGCTCAACTGCGCGTTGGTAGAGATGGATGCGAACGGCCGGAGAACGTATGTGACCCACCGCGACAATCGCATGACTGCAATCTTTGGCGAGCCCAGGTAGATCGCTGTCTGTGCCGATGACGCGATAGCCGAACTGTTCGGTATGCAGTTCCTCCGGAAGCCCCACCAATCCGACGATCTCGTACGCACCGCATCGCTCGATGACATCAATACATGCATGGGCATGTCCCCCGGCACCGATCACGATCAAGCGGGGCTTACTCATGATGGTGTTGGAATCAGCCCCGCACTGCTCGGAATGTTGAGCAGTCTCCTCGAAAGCGACTCGGCGCCGGTCAAATCCATCCGCGGACAATCTTTGAAGTGCGCCATGTCATGCATCAAGACCCAGGCCGGCCGTGTCATGAATCCCGCGTCGTTCGTGGCCCTCAAGATGCGGTCCCGCTGATCTTGTTGGTCGACATCCAACAGCAGTGTTTGCAGCCAATAGTTGCTTCGACAGGCGAAAGGCTCCTCCACCAACCGGACGCCGGCCATGGACCCGAACGCGTCTTGATAACGAGCAAACAGCTTCCGTTTTGAAGCAAGTCTGTTCGGCAACTGTTCCAACTGGGCACAGCCCAAGGCAGCATTCAAGTTAGGCAGTCGGTAATTGTAGCCGATTTCATCGTGGCGATATTCCCAGACGTGCGGCAATTTAGCGGTGGTTGTCAGATGCTTGGCTTGACGGGCAAGTTCTGGATCATCGGTTAAGAGAGCCCCGCCTCCTCCGGTCGTAATGGTCTTGTTGCCATTGAAACTGAGGATGCCCATCTTCCCGAACGTGCCCGTGTGTCGGCCGTGGTACCAGCTACCCAACGACTCAGCCGCATCTTCGACCACTGCGATATTAAAATCGCGCGCCAGTGCCAGAAGATTATCCAGATCCGCCGGATGGCCGAAGGTATGCATAGGAACAAGCGCTCGAATAATACGGCCGGTCATTCGATTGACGCAGTGCCCCGCTCGTTGCTCCGTGGAGGTGACGAGATAGTCGCGCAATTTTTGTGGATCAATGCCCAATGTGCGGAACTCGCTATCAACGAAATGCGGCACAGCCCCGCAATAGGTCACGGCATTGGCTGTCGCGGCGAAAGTAAGGGCAGGAATCAGGACCTCATCATCGGCCTTCACGCCTAAGAGCTTCAATGCCATGTGCAGCGCTGCCGTGCCATTGACGACGGCAACGGCGTGCCTGGCCCCGGTAAAACCCTCCAGATCCGATTCAAAGCGGTCGACGAACTTGCCTACTGACGAGACGAATGTCGAATCGAGACATTCTTTGAGATACGTCCACTCGTTCCCGTCAAAGGTCGGTTCATGCAGAGCCACAGGGCCTGGCCCGACCACATCGCGAATCGCCTTGACGATCCGGTCAACAAGACTCATCTCCGAGCCACGGCCCTTCACAGGTTGTAGATGTCAGACTTATACCGATGCAAATGCTCGGGCCGTGCAAACCATTGAATCGTTTCGACTAGACCACGCTTGAAGCCCTCGCGACCGCCGTACCGAGGGTGCCAGTCAAACAATTCCTTGGCTTTCCTGTTATCCGCCCATAAGCGTTCCACTTCGGAATGTTCGGGACGCAGGCGCGCTTCGTCTGTGACGATTTCAATGTCGGCATGCATAACTTCGGCAATCAATCGAGCGGTGTCTCCGATTGAAATCTCGAAGTTGCTGCCGAGATTGACGACTTCGCCCAATCCCCGATTGGAGTTCAATATCGCCATGAAACCCGCTACGGTATCCTGCACGAAATTGAAGTCGCGCGTGGGTGACACTGCGCCAAGATTCACCCGTCGGTGACCGGCGGCAATCTGTGTAATGATCGTCGGAATCACGGCCCGGGCAGATTGGCGCGGGCCATAGGTATTGAACGGGCGTGCAATGACGACCGGCAGTCCAAACGAAGCATAGAAGGAATAGGCCATTTGGTCAGCGGCGATCTTGGTGGCCGAGTACGGCGACTGACCTTGCAATGGATGCTCTTCCGTAATGGGCACAAACCGAGCCGTGCCATATACCTCACTGGTCGAGGTATGAATGATCCGTCTGACACCCAGCTCACGCGCCGCCTGCAGCACGTTCAGCGTACCTTTCACATTGGTGTCCACGTAGGTGTCGGGAGAATGATAAGAATAGGGAATCGCAATCAGGGCCGCGAGATGCAAAACCGCCTCGCATCCTTTCATTGCCGTACGCACACCATGCGGGTCTCGGACATCGCCGGTAAATACTTCGAATTTCCCGCTCACATCCTCGTTGCAATGATCCAACCACCCCCAGGAGTTGAATGAATTGTAAAACACGAAGGCACGAACATCGTGACCTCCACGAACCAGAGCCTCCGTCAGGTGGGAACCAATAAAACCGTCGGCGCCGGTGATCAGCAGCTTCATGGACTCAGGGTTTCCTTCGGCCGAATGAGGGAATCCGCTTGGTCATGTTGAACTCGGATTGAGGTACAGCACCGGTACAGTCATTGCGGTAACATCTTCAGCATACCGTGGCTCCGATTACGCCGCCGCTCTCACGTTAAACCGCTCCATCCACTGCCCGAAACTGATCATTCTCCACACCAGGAAGTTGAACGATTCGCCGCCGCCGATCACGGCATCGAAATGGTCGAGTGCCGTGGCGTTGAGTACGCCTTGCGAGGCATCTACAGCACGGCGCAGCTCAAGGCGAAAGCGCTCGGGCGCATCCTTGCGGATCCACGTTTCTTCTGGTGTCACAAAACCCATTTTATCCATTCGTGTGCGGATCGGCTCAGGCAAGGTTCCCCGCATCGCTTCGCGTAAGACCTGCTTCGTTGTGGCATTCCATAACTTCATTTCGGGGGGAAGGCCTGTCAGGAACTCCACGACCCTATAATCGAGAAAAGGCAGCCTCGACTCGACACTATGAGCCATGGAATCACGATCTTCCCAATGAAGCAACATCGGTACACTGGTGGCTGTCAGCATGGCATGAGCCATCTGATTGACTGAGGTTGTTTTGACGCCGTAGGTGAGATTGGGATCTCGGGCATCAAATGCAAGCCGTTCTCGATTGATCCAATAAGGCACCGACGATCGTTTTCCAAAGAGCCGGCGCAAAGGTTGACGCAACGGTTCGGGCAGGACTGTGTTCCCAAGGTACTTAGCGGAGCTGACATAACTCAGCCCATGAAGATGCTTAGCCGCGCGCGCCTCCCGGAGCAACGTCCCCCATCGCCACATAACAAATAGTCCTGCAAAATGCGAGGCGAAAAACCCATGATAACCAGCGAGCAGCTCATCTGCCCCCTGCCCATCTAACAACACTTTCACGCGTGCGTTCTTCGCAAGCTCAAAGACTTCCCATTGGGCGCAAATGCTCGTTGAACCGAACGGTTCATCCTGATGCCAGGTCATGGCATCAAGCTTTTTAAAAAGGTCGTCCAGGTTCGGATAGACGTAATGAGCTTTCACACCGGTGTGCCCGACAACGACATCGACATGGTTCCGCTCATCAAATCGTTTCTCCGTGGCGCAAGCCGAAAAGGTGTTTTGGTGGTATCCCGCTCCGGTGGATTGGAGGAGCAGATTCGCCACGCAGACAATCGACGACGAGTCGAGTCCGCCGGATAGACAGGATCCGACGGGGACGTCGGCCCGCAGACGAAGTCGTACCGCATCCGTAAACAGCGCAACAAACTCATCGGCAGCCATTTTCATGTCCCCTGAAAAAGGACGTGGCGTCAGTTGATACCACCTGCGGACCGGGAAGGTCTTTTGAAGATCCTCGATAGATCCGTCTACACACTCGCCTCCTCTGAGCTGGCAGACACCTTGGAACATCGTCTCCTCAGTGTGATCGAGCAAGCCCCAGTTCAAGAAGTCATACACTGATTGCCCGTTGACTCGAGGCGACCACCCCGGCAGCACCGTAAACTGTTTAATCTCCGATGCCATGGCGACCAGCCCATCCGGCGAACGCCAGAGGTAGAGCGGTTTGACGCCGAATCGATCGCGCGCGGCAAACACCCGCCCTGCCCTTCGGTCAATAAGCACGAAGGCGAACATGCCGTTGAATCGATCGACACATTGCGTGCCCCAGGCAAGGTAGGCTTGCAGAATCACTTCCGTATCGCTCTGCGAGACAAAGACATGCCCCAGTTGTTGAAGCTCGTGCCGCAACTCGAGATGATTGTAGATTTCTCCGTTATACGTGATCCACACGCGGCCATCCGCCGTGCACATCGGCTGATGACCGGTTACGGAGAGATCAATGATGGCAAGACGGCGATGTCCCAACGCCATAACCGCATCAATGACCGGCCTACTGTTCCGCCTGGGCGCATAGGTCAGTCTTGAGTAGTACGCCTCGTCCGGAGTATCCGTTCCTCCAACCGGTGTCGATACAAATTCCCGAGCTGAAAACATAACAGCCCCTTCGCCGTCTGGGCCTCGATGGCGAACCACCGTGGTCATCTTTCGAATAAGATCGTCCAAGGGATGTGGATCAGGACAAAAGAGCGCTGCAATACCACACATGGCTACAACTCTCCAAGTACGTCAGCCACAACTTGGCCCAACTTCTCGGCATTGCGTTCAGCAGTATGGGCCTGCGCCGCCCGCTCGGAGCCGGCTTTCATCCGATCAATATCGGCCGATGTAAGTTGATTCAACGCGCGCGCGAGGGAGGCCGGTGCAAAATCGTTCGCCACGACACCACATCCGAACTCGCGCACGATTTTGGCCATCTCTGGAGATGGCCCGATCGCCACAGCAAGGCGAGCTTGGAGGAATTCAAAAAACTTATTCGGAAGTGCATGAAAATTATTGAAGCTGGAAGGGGACAGGAGATACAGGCCAATATCGTAGGCATTGGTGAACGGAACAAGCGCTTCCATTGATACCGGCGAGAGAAATCGAACCCGCGGATTACCGGAAGCTTTAGCCTTTAGCTTTTGGATGTAGCCGGGGAAAGTCGGAACCAGCATGAGGTCGAGTTCAAAGCGGTCATCCACCCATTGCATGACCTCGATCATCTTCTCGATCTGCCTCGTTGGCATCGCATAGCCATGATGAATCATGCGGACCGGCCGCATCGGTGTCGCACGGGGAGCCAGGACATGGCTTGGAGCGGCGTTCTGAATGACGACGGGCTTGACTCCAAGGAGACGGCGATACTCTTCGGCGATGCCGTCTGCCACCGTGATGACTCGTGCCGTCCTAGGAATGTATGTTTTGCAGAGATAGTTAGCATGCCCCTGATGGAATAGACGCCACACCAATCGCTCCTCAAATTCCAGAGGAGCATATTCATGTGCATCGAGGATGACCGGTCGAGTCCCGGCAAGAGAAAGTGCAAGAGGCAACGCCTCCAAATCATTCGCAATCGCCGTATCGAAGGCAATCCCTTCCAGCTTGCGATGGAGCTCTTGAACATGTTCCCTTGACCAGTAGTGCGATTCATACCGGCGTGACAGCAGTTTAATGCCTCCCACACATCTTCGCGTGAAGGTCCGAGCGTTGTGCTTGCAACCAAGAAAGCGAACATCGGACATTGCAGGATCGCCAGTGCCTGCAGCGATCACCGCGTGATGTGTTCGAAGGGCTTCGATCTGCCGGCGAACACGAGGATCCTGCTTTAGATCAGTGAATGAAATGACAAGAACCGTCGCCATAGGAGAACCACACACCGTCCAGATGAAAGAGCCCCATATCTCCGACCCAGCCGCTTCTCTGACTCATGTTTATGAACAACCGGAATAACCACTATAAGCACCGAGCGCCGGACAAAAAACACGGTAGGTACCTGGACTCAAGGGTCATATTGGCATCCTCGCTGTTACTGAGCAACGCGGCGATCTTCTGAAGGTCTGTTCCAGCACAGATATCGCGCGTGCATGCCAGGTAGGTCCGAACAAAGTGTTGTCCCTCAGACGAAGTGAGTGTGGCTTTTAGCTTCGTCTCGAACGCGATGTTGCGCGCCGTTCTATCAGGCCAACCAGGGCAGAAAACCGTGGCCGCATCGTCGGGTAGCAAAACTCCGTCTCGGTCTCGCTTGTCCTGCAACTTCGTCAGCATGGTCTTGAGCTCCATCTCGACTTCGGTAAGAGATAGCGCTTGATCACCGCTGACGAGATAATGATCGATGAGCCACCCCCCGTGCCTATTGTGATATGGAAGCAGTCCGACTTTCCCTGACTGTTCTATCGACAGGTAGATGACACATGCGTTCTGCGGCGAGAAAAGGAAGGTTCCAAACTTGCCCCGCAGGCCTTCGACAAAATAGTAGTACCCGCACTGGTTCACCAATCCATCCATCGTCGGCAACCGTACATGCCGCTTCCTGAGGTGCAGCCCACCATAGCCACATCGGAAGCCTTCAAGCGGGGGGCCAAGATCACATTCCTGAATATATCCATCCTTCGACCAGTCACGTCGGTAGGAAGGGAATCGGGCGTCTTGAAATTCCCGATCCTGAATTGCCAGGCCGCCGACCGCCTCCCACCCATCGGTCCTTGTCACATAATCCGTAAGAATCGTGGCACCTCCGGCCGTATCAAGACGTACAACAAGGACACGGCTTTGAAATGTCGACGTGATTATTAGGTTTTCACCCAATGAGGCGATTCCGTACGGCATGTTGAGATGCTCTCGCAAGGGGCCATTCCCTCCAAAGCATCGCTGGGTGTCAAGGCTTTGAGGATCGAGTGAACAAACAAATCCGGTGTGGGCATCTGATCGAAACAGATTGCCGTGATGCACGACAAGGGAGGTGGGCCAAAGCATTCGGTGATCCCAGGGGTTCCAACCCTGAGACCCGATCCGCTTGTTTAGCGCCCCGCTCATGAGATCAATGCGCACTATTTCCCGTCGTTCCAAGCTGGAGGCAAATACTTGATCTCCGAGGATTGCAACACCATGCGCATTCCGGAGCGCAAAGCTCCAAAGCGGCTTCCAGTCGCCATCGCCGGTTCGTCGAAAAGCCGCGATGTTGTGGCCATCATAGCTGGCCACCACAAGCACATCCCCGCCGTCCGATAGGGCCACACCTTCAGGAGTGATGGTATCCTGTGACGCAATAGTAGCCCGAATGGAAAATGTGGTCTCGTCACAGTCTAGGACACCCTCGTACACCTGATTTCCAAGATTGTTCGCAACGATGAATCTTTGATGGGCATCGTCATAGGCAAGACCTGTAGGGAGCCATATGGACGGCCCCTTACTACCTAGGATAGGTGCCACAAGCTTCAAGGAACCAGAGTTAAGTTCAAGGCAGTAGAGATGCGTATAGTCGGCCACCGCGGCATAACGCCGGTTGATGGCTACTGCACTGATAAACGGAGAGACAGCGGGAACATTCTTACCGTCCAGAATGAGTTGTCTCGTATGTCCGTCGTATGCGAGCGGCTCGACTCGTTGTTTCCACTGCGTAGATCCGGCTTGTTTCACGACGAGAATAATCAAGCCGAGCACGACTACCGTCATGAGCAAGACCACACGAGAAAGAGAATTCACAAGGTTCCCCAGTGCTTGTTGAGGAGCTGGGATCTATGGAAAGCGACCTGATCGGTTCACCACTGGAGAGGCGCAGGAAGAAGTCTCAGGCCACCTCGAGAGAGGGATATCATGATAGACGGCGGTGATCAGCGTCGATCATTGTCGGCGACGAAATTCTTTATCTGTGAGTCGTGTTTTTGAATACACCCATCGATGGCACTCAAATTCTGCGTTGTCCATTCGATCGTCTTCGAAAGACCATCGAGGAGATCTGTACGTACTTCAAAACCGATCTCCCGCTTGGCCTTCTCCGTACTACCGAATCGTTTGCCCGACCTATCCCAAGGTCGTTCGGACAGAAATTCGATATCGGCGCTATTACCGGTCAATTTATTTATTGATCTGGCAAGGTCCAGAATTGACGTTTCTACTCCGCTCGCCAAGTTATAGACCTCACCGGCCTTACCCGCACTCGCGCAAGCCACCAAACCCCGTGCGATATCCTCAACATAGATAAAGTCGCGGCTCGCACGCCCATGGTTTTCGACACGCAATGGCATCTTTTTTAACGCGCGGTAAATAAAGGCCGGAGTGACATTGCGCCACACGGTCGCCGGAGTTCCACGCCAACGCCCGGCGCCAAGAATCTCTCGTGGCCCATAGACGTTCTGAAATCTCGCACGCACGGTCGGAAGCCCATGCTGATGGTGGTAGTAGACAGAGTAAAACTCACCAACTACTTTTGAAATCTGGTAAGGGCTATCCAACTCGATGGGAACCGGACCATCCTCCGTGGTGGGCTGAGCAGAACCATACGTATGAGGAGCGAGGGTGCAACCCGACGCCGCATAGACCAGCTTCTTTACGCGGCGAAAGTTTTTCATCCTTTCATACAATTTAAGCGTGGTAATGAGATTGTTCGCATGATCCTCGAGCGGATTGGCGATCGAACTTTGATTGCCATGATAGGTGGCGAGATGAAAGACATAGTCGAACTTATCGCGTAGGCTAGTCAGGATAGTGTCATCGGCGATCGACCCTTCCCGCAAGTCCACGCGAGGATCGTCCGGCACGTTGAATCGTTCGGCCGACAAAAAATTGTCGACGATTGTCACCCCTTCGCATTCATGATCAAGCAGCAGTTGAATCAGGTTACTTCCGACAAAGCCGGCTCCACCCACCACCAGACATCTCGACCTTTTCAACGCGTCCATTTCCTCGCCTTTCCCGATTCCAACCCGGACGTCCCTTACTTCTTCTCATCCACAGGCTTCAAATGTGTGAATGTTTGGCTGATGCCGAATTTCTTGTACCACTCGATGGCGGCAGTTACACCCTGCTCCAAAGGCGTGCGCACTTGCCACCCAGAAAATACCTGAAGCGTTTTTGAAGGATCCAGCAATATGGTGTACACATCATCGAGACCGCGGGGCCGCACTTCGACGTCCTGTTCGAGCTTGATTCGGAGTGCATGAATCGTCGCATTGAAGAGATCTTTGATGGCAAAGTCGGAGCCGGAAGAGATGTGGTAGGGTCCAGACTGTCCCTTTCCCGAAATAGCCATCAACACGACCTCGATGAGATCATCGATGTAGATGAAATCCCGCCGGGTATCCATGACAAAGCAAGGCTTGTTATTGGTCAGACGGTGATAGAACGTCGGAAGAGGCCCGCTGAGATTTCGAGGCCCGTACGCATTGGCAAGCCGGAACGAGACCCAATCCAGTCCGCTCAGCATGACATACTGCTCCCCGGCCGTCTTGCTGATGGCATAGCTGCTGGCCTCAGACCGAATCGGATGGTCGATCGTGATCGGCTGCTCCAACGGCTTCAGGCCGTAGCACAACGCGGTCTGAAAATAGATGAGCCGTTGTACATGATGGCGTTTTGCAGCCTGCACAACATGAGCGGTACCGACACAGTTCGTGAGCGTGTCCTCTCTCCAATTCTCTGGGTCCTTGTAAGAGGCAGCCGCGTGAACGACCTGGTCTGGTCCGAACTCATCAAACGACCGATCGACGAGGGACTGATCCGCAATCGTTCCTTCCACCACTCTGAGTCGGCCATGCGGTGTGAGATTGTCCCGACGACCGGTCGCATAATTATCGATGACGCACACCTCGTGCCCCTGTCCTATGAGGCGATCAGCCAGATGCGATCCTATGAATCCGGCGCCTCCCGTGATCAATACTTTCATGATGGTGTCTCCTCATTCATCAACAGACGTCGATACTCGTATGCCCTATCGTGAAAAACTCGCTGCCACAATTCCAGACACAGGAAGCCCCACAACTTTCGTCCAAATTTTAACTCGCGCCCCAACCCGGCCAGAACCGTCCGGTTACTGATCAACGGGCGCTCCAAGGCCTTTTGAGACGATAGGATGTCGGTCACATAATCGCGGACCTTTCCTTTCCCCCCCACCCATTCCTGCAACGGAACTGGGAAACCCATCTTATCTGTCCGCCGAACGATCGATTCGGGCAAAACCGACCCCAGGGCGCTTCTCAGCACATGCTTCATATGCCCGTCCTTGAATTTGATATCCGCCGGAATGGTTGCAGCCATTTCTACCAGCGGGCGATCGAGGAACGGCACGCGAGATTCCAGGCCATGCGCCATACTCATACGGTCTTCCACATGGAGCAGAGCCGGGAGCAGCGTTTTGAAATCGAAATGCGTCATGCTGTCGAAGTAGGACTCCTTCTGAACGTTGGAACCGCGGAAAATCTTCCTGAACGTCTCGAAGGGCGAGTACTCGCCCAAGAGTTCCCATCGCACCTCGTCGGCATGCAATGCCGCGCGATTCACCAACCTAAAGTAGCGCTTGTCGAGCTCCTCGAACAATCCTTCGCGCCAGAACTGTTGTAACAGAGGCTTGTAGTTTCGGAGTGCGGTGAGATTGGGAATGATGGACTCATAGGTGACGATGAAGTTGCCGGAATGCATCGTGCCGTCAATGGCAGCTTTGATGCATTGCTCAAAATACGCGATGAGATAGCGCGCATAGCCTCCAAAAATCTCGTCGCCTCCCTGTCCTCCAAGCACGACCTTCCGATGCTGCGCGGCGAGCCGGGAAACCATGAACTGAGGGAATGATCCGGGACCGGCTACAGGAAAGTCCAAATGATAGATGACCCGCTCAATGTTCTCGACAAAGTCTTCAGCGGTAATGTCGATCTCGTGGAGCGGAAAGGATCTGAATCGCGCCAGGTCGCGGGCATAGTTGCTCTCATCGTAGGCTTCCCCGAGGGAAAATTTCCCCGCAAACCCGATCAGCTCATGGGCTTGCCGCTCGGAAGCCAACGAGGCGATGATGCTTGAATCGAACCCTCCGCTGACATATGCACCTACCGGGACGTCACTCCGAAGATGGAGCGCCACGGAATCCTGCATCAAGAATCGAAGCTGCTCTTCGAAGTACTTCGCCGTATGGTTGAAATCGAGATGGTAATACACTTCCCAGTAGCGTCGTGTTTCAATCCGGCCGTTTCGCGCAATCAACACATGCCCGGGCTGAAGCTCCTGGATGCCGCTAAAGAGCGTCTTGCCGTCTAAGCAAAACTGGAAGGTGAGGTAGTCTTTTAACCCTTCCACATCGGTTGAGATCTCAGGCACAAACGGCAGCAACGCTTTCAACTCCGATGCGAAATAGAGTGCGCCTCTCACCACGCAGTAGTACAACGGTTTGATCCCGAACGGATCTCTGGCGCATAGAAGTGTGGCGTTGGCCTCGTCCCACAACGCGAACGCAAACATCCCGCGAAACTGGTTGAGACACTCCACTCCCCACTTGTGATAGGCGTGTAGAATGACTTCGGTGTCCGAGTGCGTCTTGAACAGATTCGCCCCCAACTCATCACGCAACTCGAGGTAGTTGTAAATCTCTCCGTTGTGGATGATCCAATTGCCGGCGCGATCGTTCATCGGCTGCTGGCCGGACGCGACATCGATGATGCTCAACCGACGATGGGCGAACCCCACTGTTCCGGAGGAGTGCAGCCATGTCCCCTCGCCGTCCGGACCGCGGTGTCGCTGGAGTTTGCTCATAACTTCCAGCGAACGCCGAAGATTGTCGATCCGTTCAGAATCAAGGCTCAGTATGCCGGCGATGCCGCACATGAGAGGATTACTCCTTGCGAGAGGTGAGGACCTCTACGATCCGTTCTGTCGTACGGCCATCGCCGTACAAACTCCGATGAGGCGCTTGGCACCGCTCCATCTTATCGACAGCGTTCACGATGGCCGCCGTATCGCCCCCACACACAATATTCCAGCCTGCCGTGACGGTCTCTATCCATTCCGTTTCGGTTCTGAACGTAACACAGGGAATCCGCAGATAATATGCTTCCTTCTGGACTCCACCTGAATCGGTCAACACACAAGCGGCATGCTCTTGGAGCTGGACCATGTCCAAATACCCGAGAGGGTCCATACACCGGACATTGTTTCCCACGTGAACAGCATACTCATTCAATTTCTTTTTCGTCCGTGGATGAAGAGGCAGAATCACCGGCTTTTTCACGGTCTGAAAGGCCTGCAATATAGAACGCAGCCGGTCAGGATGGTCGGTGTTCTCAGCTCGATGTATGGTAGCCACATAGTAAGAGCGTGGAGATAGGTCGAGGCGTATCAATATATTCGATCGGCGTTCCGCACTCGCACGGTGGAGAAGTAATGCGTCGTACATGATATCGCCGACTACATGAACACCGGTCTCGATACCTTCCCGACGTAGGTTGTCGCGTGATACCGCAGAAGGAGCAAAGAGCCATGTCGACAGATGATCCGTCATGACACGGTTGATTTCTTCCGGCATCATTCGATTGAAACTCCGCAGGCCTGCTTCGACATGCGCGACGGGGATATTTAACTTTGCTGCGGCCAGCGCAGCGGCCAATGTCGAATTGGTATCTCCGTACACGATCACCACGTCCGGTTGTTCCTTTTGCAAGACCTCCTCGACTGCTTTCAACATGGCGCCTGTTTGCATGCCGTGCGAGCCGCTTCCTATACCGAGATGATAATTCGGTGCAGGAATTCCGAGGTCTTCGAAGAACACGTCCGACATGCCGTGGTCATAGTGTTGGCCCGTATGAACCAGTATCTCCTCACTCCGTTTTCGTAAGGCGATCGTCAGAGGACTGGCTTTGATGAATTGCGGCCTGGCGCCGACAATAGACACACATTTCATAACTCAATATCCATCCCGTATATTTACCCCACCGGGAGCCTCATCATGAACAGACCGGAAAGCAACTGCCCGGCCGCCGAGAGCCCCACGACTTCGGCCGCCTGATGGAACGTTGGTTGAGCAAACACCTGTACCACCCGCGAATAACGGCCTCGTCGATGATTCCGCTTGTTCTGGCTGGGCTTCCGACTCTGTCATCTATTCAAAGGGAATGGCGATGCATTCGGCATCTCGCCAGTAGCTTGAGAAGATTCGACACGCCCCGATCTTTACGCACAACCGTGGACATGGATAGGAGTACCTTCCGAGACGTTCTCAGAGCACGAGCAAAGGACTGACCGTGATGTTTGAGATTTGGCAGACAATGACGAGATATGCCTAACTACCGTATCAACTCTTTCAATCGTCCCCGAACAGCAAGCCGTCCGTTATTCATTTTCTCGAGAACGCGTCCTGCATCACCAAAGAACCTGCTCGACCTGAAATGCCATGCGGCACCTCGTGGAGTTGTTTCGGAAAGAGCCCGATCGATCATAGCGGCAAACGCGCGATAAGAATACTTACCGGACAGACAAATATCAGCGTACGCCTGGTCGACGATCTTACTCATCAGCTGGATATCTTTAAGCTTGTCCAACACCTCTTCCAAGTTGGAATAGTCACGTTTCAGCCGAATATAGTGTCGATCTGCTTCAAAAACACCGTCATAGTGGCCTTCAATCAGAACCTGACAGGTTTTCGTCACAACGGCTTCAAAATGTCGAGGCCCTATCGCGAAGAACTTATAGCTATCCCAGCCCTTTGGAAGAGTTTGGCTTATTTGTTCATACGACAGAGTGGGGTTTGATTGAAGCTCGAATTGGATCAAGGCCTTGATTTCTCCATTCCGATCAAGCACGCTCGACCCACTTTCGCATCCGATAATAGCCCGCCCGGAAGCCAAAAATTTTTCCCAGCGATCACCGACGATGGTGTCCTCCGGTCGAGTCGAGATATCGCACTTCAGACCTCTCTCGCTCGCCCTTTCAGCTACCCGATCAGCAATCTGTGACTTCAGCTGTCCGTGGTTCCCAAACCAATAGGGCAATCGACTTGCACGGTATACGATATCGATGGGTCTCTCTTTCAGAGCAGGCTGCTTCCCTCCCCATCGGCTCATCGCCTGTTCATCGATATATCCGGTAAAGGCCTTGTAGAACAAAGCCTTTTTATGCATCAGTGGATACAACCTGACGTGATGCGATGGATCAAAGTTCGAGAAGACGACCGACACGCCCCATTCATACAGCCATTCGTCTAAGACTTCGGAATGATCGTATTCATCCTGCGGCATGGCCAGCTTGAGACAATCCAGGGACGCCACCCATCGCAACTGCCACTTCCAGTCATAGAACGCAGGAGCCCAGCGCATACACAAGAACGTTGTATGTAGGATTACGGCATCAAATTGGGTGCGACGCAACCAATTCGGAGGAGGGTAAAATGCATTCCAGTAGGAAAGGTTATGGGAAACTTCGCTGCTATCCATAACATGGAGATGCGCATAGATAGCCGGTCTCATTTTTGGCAATGGCTCCGGATACCAGTAGAGGACGAGAATTGTCTTGGGAACTAGGGACATTGGTGCGAGACTTCCTCGACAAAGAATTTTTCTATGGTTTGCCGGTACGGCAAAGACAGACAGGCCCAGTTGAATCCGGCGTGAGTCGCTTTGTGGGCGTTCTCCTTCAGCGAACAGAGCAGTGTTGTATCGTTGATCAACAGTTTCACAGCTTCTTTCAAACCGTCTGGACTTGATGGATCATACGTAAGCCCACATTTATATTGGCTAAGGATCTGGGACACATATTGCGTTTCGCTGGTGGAGAGTATCGCCAGTCCTGCTTGCATGTATTGCGAGAGCTTATTGGGACAGCAGTACACATGATTGAGGTTCGGCCCTCGGTAAGGAATGACGCCGACATCGGCTCGTGATGCCGCCTCAACCAGTTGATCCTCAGCCACCGCCTCTTCTATCCGAATACGTTCATTTGAGATGAGATCGCGGTGAACTTCACACAATCGCTGAAAGTATTCGTTCATTGGAGATCGCAACAGGAGCACCGCTCTCTCGTCATCGATGAGGGCCCATGCATTCAGGAGTTCCTCAAAGCCTCGCCCCGGTACAATACGTCCTTGAACCAGAATTTTGATCGGAAAGGTGACCGGTCGAGCACTGGAGGGTTCCACGTCCTTTCTCAAGGGCTCCGCATTAGGAACCGCAACAACGTGTTCGATTCCATATTGACGCTCGAGATAACGCGCAACCTGAGGGTTGACCGTGATGACGGCGTCGGCTTGTCTGATCGCCTTCCTCTCGATAAACGCGATGACACGCCGCTCCAACATCCCGGCCTCTAGGAACGCCTCCGGCCATACCTCATGCGAGTCATAGATCACGGCACAGCCCATGAGCTTCTTAAGTTTTACAGCGGCCAGCAAGGCATATATGTCATGGCAAAGAATGACTCGAGGTACGATGGACACCGCTCGAGCTCTTTCATAAAGCGTGCGGTAGATAACCTGCATGCCTCGCAGGATATCGATGCAGCTGACCAGAGACGGCCATGCGCGGCGCAGTGCACCCATCGTGATGCTTCGTAGCGTCGGCCGACTTAAATTCTCCGGAGATGGACGGCTTATATGAGCAGACCGAATTTTGGACATCATCCGCCGTTCGAGTATCGGCCGGACAATCCCTTCCATACGCATGAGACGGAGCAGCCGACGACATTTGGACGAGACGAGAATCGTGTGGGTAGGGTTGCATAGAAGTTGCAGAACATGCCCCAGGGCTTTTTTACGAACATTACTCCGAGGGAAGACCCGCTCGATAAAGACGTGTCCGTCATATTGCCGATACGGCCTTGCACCCACAAGCCAGCTGAATCCCAAAACATCGGTCCGGCCAACCTCCTTACACAGGTCGATGACCCAGCCGACTCTCGGGTCTTCCTCAGGCTCATGAGGCACCAGCATCAGGATTCGTCGGGGATAGCTCTCCTCTCGATCATTGGGATAGATACCCGACACATTCCCCACTGCTTGGCCTTTTGAAACTTGCATCTTAACAATCACCACATACCAAGAACATTCGCGCAGTTATATCGGAGCTCCGATTCGCGGAGTGTCTGATGCCACGGCGATTCAGACTTCCGCCCGAGCATCTGGGAAAGAGTTCGGCCATGGGCTCATATAGAGCTCTCCATCTCACGCTACCGATCACCCCCATACGCGTCCAAGAACATAGCTATCATAGATAGAAGATCACTACGATACTTTTCTAGAGCCCAAGTCCCCTTGCCACACCGCAGATTCTACAGCTTCATAATCCATGTCACCTATGAGTGACTGGAGTTCCACGACAATAGAAAAATAGTGGTAGCATTCTGAGTCGAAAGCACCATTTGGATCAACTAGGGTTATCCCGATCGGCCAGCACACTGCCTATACCAGGAGATACGAGCGAGAGACGACCGCTCTATCATGGGCGCTGAAATCGAGTCGATTTCGATGAGCCACTACATACGGTGCTAAACCGTGGGAGCCTGTCGATCAAACTCAGAGTCGAGGGTTTCTACGGCGAAGAGCGGGATCAACCCGACGAGAGAGCGGACCTTGAGCGGAAAGGTTTGTCCATCCGGCAAATGCAAGGCTGGACTACCTCGCGAGTTCATACCATGGGCTAGGGTTTCAAGGGACGGACTTTCACGCAGACTGCAGCAATCTCAAACGGACGAAAAAAGAACCGACCCCACCAGCCTCCTATGGAAGGCACACCATGGACCCAGCGGGACCGCCCCTCGATGAATTCAACCATGCGTTTAGCCACGCGTTCGGGAAGATACTCCTGTGGATACGCTCGCTGAAATCCATCAAAATGGACTGCCTCGACTTGGAAACCGGCCTGCTCAAGCATCACTATTAACCCACGACGACTAAAAGTCCTGAGATGAACAAAGCGGAACGGGCAGTCCATCTGTTGAGCGTATGAGACGAGATCTTCTTCCAGTGGGACTCGTACGACCAGCTTCCCATTCATGACCAAAGCACGGTTTGCACTCACTAAAAAATCACCAACATTCAACACATGCTCAAGGATATCCGTGGCAATAAGGACCTGAAACGCATCTTTAAAGGGTAGGTTCTCTGCGTTGCAGAGATACACCTCAAATCCCTCTCTCGAGAGAGGCTTGAGGTATGGAAGGCTGATATCCAAACCGACGATGCGGGCCGGCTTCATTGACGCGAGGGTTCTCAACAGAAACCCTTGCCCAACTCCGACCTCACATACCTCAGCACCGAATACATCATTTCTGATATAGCCTGGGATCTTGAGTGCTTGAGCGGTGAGGTATTTTGTGTCCTGAATGGAATGATTCAAATCTTGAGCCGCAATACGGTCGTAGTTCTCAAGATATTGCTTAAATACCGGTTCATCAAGGTCTCGTTTCGAAAGAAGCATGGACACTCCATCATGCTCCGTCGCCTTCCATTGACAGACGTTGCAGCACACTTCTCTTGAGTCTAGCGCACTGGAATGACACTCCGGGCAGATCAACATTGATTCTTGAGATACCGGCCCTTGCTGACTAGGAGCAACTCCACGTTCCGGGATGGTGAAACAGTGATGGATCGTCGGCAAGTTCGTCGAACACGCGGAATTGGAAGCTCCTCGACAACAAATCATAAAACCGTGCCGATGACAATCGGCGAAGATCGAGTTCCCTATAGATGGCAGCAGAGAAAAAGTAACTGCCGTTCCCTAGCAAGACAGCGGGATACTGAAGGAAACATCTCACCCGTTGACCAGTGGATAGCTTGAGTGTCGTCGTTTCACCGCAGTGACGAGACAACACGCGACCATCGGCTGTGAAAAGGACAACGACAAAAGAGCATGGGTATTCGCCTTCATATTCGGCTTCGGCCTCTATCGCTATAGCGATCCGCTGCCCAGTCCTTACGACTGTGATGTTCTTCCCCTCGTCGTCTAGAACTTCCACGGCTGTGATTTTGAGTCCTCCTTCACCCGCCCACCGAGAAACAACTGCCTTATCATCTGCATGGCCGACCATTGGCGCCAAGCCCGGGCTTGAACCCAACACCTCGGTCAAGATCTTTGATCGCAACTCAGGATCGTCCAGTACCGATTTGTGTCCGGGCTGCTTTGCAGCTTGCCATTCCAATCTCTGGGCGAATTCTTCATACGCTTTCACTACTCCAAGCGCTTCTCCCTCCATGACAATCCGTCCACATTCCAGCCAGATTGCGCGTGAACAGAATTGCAACACTTGCTGCGTAGAATGGGACACCAGGAGGAGCGTGCATCCGGTTGAAGTCAGCTTTTCCATTCGATGCGAAGACTTGGCGCTGAAGTAGGCATCTCCGGCACCCAAGATTTCGTCGATGATGAGAATATCAGGCTTGATAGCCGTCGAGGCGGCAAACATCAACCGCGCCTGCATCCCTAGTGAGTATGTCTTCACTGGCTGATGCAGGAATTCACCCAGTTCAACAAACTTGATGACCTCATCAAGCGCAACATCCAAATCTCTGCCTGAAAGTCCATTGTAGGAGAGCGAGGACCTGATATTCTCATGGCCGGTAAACTCCGGGTGAAACCCAAGCCCTACGCCCATGAGAGCCTGAACCGATCCATTGACTATGACGTCTCCTGTCGTCGGCACAAAGTTGCTCGTAATGATTTTCAGAAGTGTCGTCTTGCCGGCTCCATTTCGCCCAAGAATACCAATGCGCTCCCCACGCCCGATTTCCAAATTAATATCCTTCAGCGCCCAATGCTCGGCATATCTGGGCCTCCGCCAAAAGAGCAGCTTAGACAGCCCAAACACGTCCAGCGCCTGTTCCGCCAGGCTGCCATAAAGCCGATAGACTTTGGAAATACCCTTCAAAGAGATCGCGAGAGGCGTGTCAGACATAGTCAAAAAAGGCCTTTTTCATTCTGGAGAACACCCAGTACCCGACACAGAAACTCATTAATCCCAAGCACGTGATTGCACTGAATAATGACCAGGATGGTGGTCGACCGTAGGCGAGTATCTCTTGGAACCCTGTGATGAAGTAAGAAAGCGGGTTGAGATAGATAATGAACTGCAAATTATTGGGGACCATGTCCGGTGTATACGCGATAGGGCTCATGATCAAGAGCAGCATCGTGGCAAATCCAAGGATATGGGAAATATCGCGAAGAACAAGACTGGCGAGAGAGAAGACCCAAGCAATCCCCACTGCCAACATCACCTGAAAAAGCAAAAGAACTGGGAGGAGCACGAGCGCCCATGAATAACTTCCGAGAAATAAGGTGGCAAGCACAACAATTCCCAAACCAACAAGGGTCATGGCATGACTGGCAAGAACGGCTCGGAGAGGAACGAGTTCAGCCGGATAGACGGTGTTCAGCAGTATCGCCTTATTGGAAGACAGAGATGAGCTCCCGGTATGTAGCGCATCGGCAAATCCAAGAAAGGGAACCAGGCCGGATAATATGTACAGCACATAGCCATGCTGAGTCATTGATGCGGGTTGAACTCTAAAAATAACCAGGTACACAACAGAATATAAAGTCAGTAAAATCAGCGGAGAAAGTACCACCCAGAAAAGCCCCACAACTGAACCGGCATATTTTGTACGCACTTCATCCATCAAGGTTCGGATGAATATGCTACGGTATCGAAAAAACAACTGTGTTGAGGGCATTACCAGGCGGGTCGACTATACCAATTGCGCACACCAGTCATTTGGGATTGAGGCTGATAAGGGCCTGCTTCGTGGATTCGAACGCAGGGCAATGGAAAGGACGGATTGACACCCGAATAACGGAGTTCGAGCCCTATCGAAGGCATCATTCAAAATCTTCTTTGCCCTCGTCTTACCGACGGCAAGGTTTTGCCCCCAAGCTCACGGACATGCTTTTTCCTAACTCTGGCCTTTCGATTTCGATCTGACCGTAATGCCTCCGGGAGTGAAATAAGAATCCGAACCGCCAAGTTTTTGCTCGGCTAGAGATTCGTGCATGTACATGAGATCTGAGGGCAAGTATTTCCCGTGACTTATCGCCATGTAGACATTTTCTCTAAATGAATTAATACTCTTGTCCTTCATGGAAAAGGCTTTGATGCTTTTCTCATCAAGAGGAATTCCACGCAGTAAATCATTGAAGCTCGTTTTAGCGATTATTCCAGACGTTGGATCCAGCAAAATGGCATCATTCTTACCATTGAATAGTAATTGCGCATGATTTCCGATAAACCCACCATCAAATCCAATAGGTTGAAGACGTTGAGACTCAAGCGCATCAAGGAGATAGCCAACCAGAAGAATTGTGCGGCTGCAATCTAAATGGGAAGAGTTTTTTATCTCTTCATAAGATTGCGCAGAACTTGCGCCATATTCAGCAAAGTTCGCGGCGGTCACGGTTGCAAGTATCGCCCGAAATGCGCCGTAGCCGATTGATTGGAACTCATCGCCAAGGACTACCCGCAACTCTTCCGAACACCGAGGAATCAATACATCAATCGAACCAGAATTTCGCACAGCTTCAATTGAATCCTCAGATAGGCACTTCAATGTTATGTCAATTGCCGAAAGATCAACTTTGGCGGCCTTTTCTTCGTTAAAAGAATTATCTAACCTCAGATGGACGCCTATCCCCAATCCGATAACCAATAGCGCAATAAGAGACAGGAACGATCTTTGGGTCCTCGACATTCCCCTAAAAGCCTTTTTTGATAAATCCGCCACTGCCTTTCCACTGCTTCATCTTCTATTGCTAGCATGATGATTCCTTCAAGGCAAACGTAACTGTTAGGTTTGCGAATATCCCACTAAGCAATATTGCAGTGAGCTGAAACCGTGCTGGCGATTGAGCATGTCTGTTTCGAATATACACCCGAAAACACACGGCTCCTCGAAGACACTTCATTCTTCACACCGGCACCACGTCATTCACATCGATTTCCACCACCGCCGCCTGTTGAATTACTCGAACGCCCAGCACGAGCCGATGTCGCTTTTCTTTTCGTAGAAGGATGCCCTGAACTCCTTGCAAGGGACCACGAACGACTTCCACCTTCATCCCTTCATGGAGGTAGGGATGCGGATCATACGGAAGGACGCTCGTCATAAGACGGCGCAGCGCGTCGATTTCTTGCTCCGGGATCGGCTCGGGTCGGCTTCCGCTGCCGACGATTTCGACCACACCAGCGGTCTTTTGTACCGGCATCCTTTCTCGCTGGGAGAACCGCACGAAACAGTACCCGGAAAACAGTGGGACCTCGATTTCCTTCTTCCTGTCCTTCCATTGGCTCAATCGTTTCACCGTTGGGAGCAACGGTTCGATCCCCCGCTTGTCGAGCTGGTCCCGCACCAATTTTTCGTGACGTGACTTGGTACGCAGGGCGTACCAGCGTGGGCCATTTGGCGTGCTGACTTCGTTCTCTCTGTACCCGCTGTCTCCGGACACAGCTTCGCCCTCTCACTTACAGCAAACAGAAAATGCGCTGACTTCTCGGGCCCTTAGACCGAGGGGCCCAGCACGAGAATTTTCTCGTCAGGAACGTGTTGTTGCCCCAGCATTGCTCGGTGTCGTGCCGTCTGTTCAAGATCTGCCAATAGCACCGCGTCGAATTCCCATTCACCCAAAACCTTCGACGACCAGACCGGATAGGATAAGAACGATTCCTGTTGGCCGTCATCCACGAATCCCACCAAGATCATATGCATTTCACGGAGGGACAGATAAGCCATCTCCGCGAGTTCACCGGTTCCATAAATGATGACTCGTTTCACTCCGTTTCTAGCCGCGTGAGACAGTGCTTCTCGTAACCGTGCACGCATATCTCGGTAGTGAGACAAGGAATACTCCATGTACAGGTACGTAAGCCTGGATTTTTCGGCAAACCCCTGGGGAGTGACCAAATACCGAACGCGGTGCGAGGGAATTGTTGTGATTTTGATATACCCTTTCCGGGCCAGTCGCTTGAGGTATAGATTGGTCAGGCCAAGAGCAACCCCGAGTTTGGTGGCTAAGGACCGTTGTGTAACCGCACCATCTCGTTCGACTTCGGTAAGTAAAAGAAGATCCCTTTGGCCTTGAAGATTCATATAGTTAGGTCGGTTGAGATAGACGTTCAGAATATGAACATAGATGCAGGCAGGAGTCAAGAACAAATCTGGATACGAGAAACTCGACTCTGTGGATCAGCTTGATTATGTATGAAAGACGGTAAGGACAGAGGGAGTCCTAATGGTATGGGCAATTGCCGCCACCACTTTGGACACGGTCATTCGATCAAGGCAATCCCAATAGGAACAGGCTTGCCCGATACATTTGTCACAGGTAGGCACATCCGGCCGCAGCACGACGCCCTTCCCAAGCGGTTTCCATCTCACCGGCAGATTGTTGCGTCGAGGATCGAACAAACTGACCGTAGGGACACCCAGCGCTGCTGCCATGTGAGCCGGTCCCGTAGCTCCCGAGACGACGACGTGAGCATTGGCGATCACCGCCATAAGTTCTCGCAGCGAGAGTTTACCCATAAGATCCACTATTCCCGTCTGATGAAGCGCAGAACTAGGACGCGTGCCTCCTCCGAACTCCACTCGCTCTTGATCACTGCCGGTCAGCACGACACCATACCCGCTCTCCGTCAGAGTCACAGCCAACTCATGGTAATGCTGGAAACTCCACCGGCGCGCAGAAACACCACCTGGGTGAATCACGATACGAGGGGTCGACAACTCTGACCAACGATGTGCCCCAGCGGCCCGCTCCGCCTCGCTCAGGGTCAGTACCGGGGGACTTACGGGCTGCGGGCGCAGCCCTAACCCCATTAACATTTCGACGTTGTACTCTGATTCATGCTTTGCAAACTCACTGCGGTGTTCATGGACATGGCGATTGGCCAACAGGCTGTACCAACGGTATCTCGTAGCGACTCGAATCGGCACACCGGCCAACCAGGCGGCCCACATCAGGCGTCGAAACGGTTTCAAAAATACCGCCGCCTCGACTCCCTGCGAAAAGGCACGCCGCAACTCCTTCAATGGATCTGTGAAACGAATCGTCCGGACATAATCCACGTCGGGATGATGATCCAGAAGGGGAGCGACGGTAGGGCTGGCGAGAAACCCGATCGTCACGCCCGGCACGAGGCGGCGAAGCTGTGTGGCCACGGGAAGAGACAAGAGGACGTCGCCGATGCCGTCTGGGCGAACGATCAAGACATTCATTGTCATGTTACGCGAGCAGCTAGGAGCGGCCGCACAATATCGACCACTTGGGTTGGCTTGATGACATGAAGACATTCCATTTCAGGGTCGTGTCGGCAGACCCGGCTGAAACAAGGGCTGCAGGGGACCGAACCGACGAGTACTTGGTGGCCGGCGCCATACGGGCCCGTCCGAATCGCACTGGTCGGTCCAAACATCGCCACCACCGGAATGCCAACCGCTGCGGCAATGTGCATCGGGCCGGAATCGTTGGTGATGATGGCGGTCGCTTTTGAGAGCAGCGCCGGAAGACACCTCAACGGGATCTCACCGCTCAGATCGATGAACGGCTTCTTTGTCAGAGTCCTCAACCGATCCGTATATTCCCGCTCATCCGAACTTCCTATCATGACGACAGGATCAAGCTGCGCCTCGTGCAGCTGATCCACAACGGCCGCGAAAGACGTCAGCGGCCACCGCTTTGTCGGCCACCGTGCCCCCACGTTCATCGCGACCCATGGGCTGTCCACTGCGAGTCCTCTGCGTCGGCAGAGTTCTCGAACGGTCGCCACATCCTCCTCCGGCAACCTGAACCCAAATCGAGGTTTCTCAGGCAGTGACACCCCCAACGCCGCAACAACCGAAAGGTATCGGTCAACGGCATGGATATCGGGATTAAGAACCGGTATACGCTGAGTATAGAACCACGGGCTTCCTTCCCTTCCATTGGCAAACCCGATGCGTATGGGTGCCGCGCTCAGGCGAGCGAGGATGGCACTGCGGAGCAACCCTTGCAAATCCATGGCGATGTCAAACCGTTCCGCTCGCAGCGCCCGGCCCTCCCTGAGCCAACTTCTCACCGTCATCTCCACCGGCCACACACGGTCGACGCCTTCTGCCCGTTCGACAAGCTCAGCCCACTGACGTTTGACCAGCCACGTGATATGCGATCCGGGCCATTGCGACTTGATCGCCGACACGACCGGAAACGTGTGGACGATATCCCCGAGAGAACTCGGCTTGATCAGAAGAATACGAGCATTGGTTAATGCCGAGGAGACACGAGCATCGAGCGTGCTTAGAGATGGCACTGGACAACCTTCCGGCGGACTTAACCGTGTCGGAACCAGCAGACGGAAGAAGAATGCGTGTGATGATCCTTGCCCAATCCGGGTCTACTCATCCCTGCCCCACAGAATGGACCTGCAACTGAGGAGAATATAGCTTGTCGAGCAGCTCCTTACCACTTGTGGCACCGGCAGTTTCGCGGTTCTCTTCCAGTGATCGGCAGAGACGATGCCAAGCCCGCAGGTAGGGAAGCGGCGTCAAATGGCGGCGGAAGTTGCTGTGTCCTCGCACGATTCTGGAAACCCACTCATGGTTGCCAGGAATGGCGGCTTCATACCGATCTTCGAGAGGAGGTTCAGCGCGAGTGAGGAACATCGTGATGTTGCCGCCATCGCGCGAGATCAGATGCGACACTTCATGCAATCCATGTTTTTTGGCCAACCGGCGCAATGACACCACGTTGAAGTTATAGAGATGGGCTTCATGGAACGTGCTCTGAGGGGCCTGGCAGGTGGCCTCCACGCTGGGAACTTCCACAACGAGTATTCCGTCGGCTTTCAGCCAGGATCTCAGCAATGCGAGGACGGATCCGGGATCTTCCGTATGTTCGAGCACGTGCCAAATGGTCACCACATCGAACGATTCAGGCGAAAACGCGGCGTCTTGCACGAAACCGACCTGAACCGCGAGCCCATATTCCCGTATCGAATAGTCGGCGTATCCTTTGTTCGGTTCAATCCCACTCACACGATGCCCCAGGGATTGTAGGAGATACGCGAACTCCCCTCCACCGGTGCCGACGTCGAGAACAGCTTTCCGGCTCGGCAGCAACCGCTCGATCTTTTCGAATCGCGACAACGCCACATTGCCCGCCCGCAAGACATGCTTCGGCCTCGGGCTATAGGTGCGCTTATAGGAGAGACGATACTCATCCTCGTAGAACTGCCTGGCATCGTGGGGACGCGGATCCGACCACACAAGGCCACACACTCGGCAGATGACGGTCTGCAAGGGTTTCCCGCTTCGACTTCTGTTCGAAAGGATCGAGACTTCTCGACCACCGCAGAGGTTGCATGGGATAGAAGAATGGCTGATCGGCTCGCTCATTGGCATGCTCCCCTCACTCTGTGCAACGACCAACTCTCCGGTGCGATTCTTTCAGCGCAACTGACGCTCACATTGTGTGGCACAACATCGTGGACAAGCATCACGGATGCGCGACCCCACGCCCGCCGGTCCGCACGGATAATGTACTCGCATCAGTCATCAGCCAGGCGACAGCCTCAGCCAGCGAAGGGGCTACCCAATCCGGGGAGAGCCCCGAGGGCTTCAGGCCATCTACTTCCTCTGGGGAAACCGCTCCGGTCGTCACCAAGATGCTCCTGACTCCAACCCGCTTCGCCAGTTCGATATCACGGGCTTGATCGCCGATCACGTACGATCGCTCGAGATCCACTCCATGCTCCCGCACCGCCTGATCGATCATCCCGCGGTTTGGCTTTCGACAACCACAACCATCGTCAGGATGGTGAGGACAATAATAAATGGCGTCGAGCGATACCCCTGCCGCCTCAAGGAGTTGTACGAGCTTCATGTGAACAGCTTCAAGCTCGTTATGTGAGAAGAGTCCCCGTGCAATTCCCGATTGATTGGTCACAATAATTAGTTTGGCACCGGCCTGCTTCACACTCGCGAGGGCCTCAGGCACCCCTACAAACAACTCCAACTGATCGGGCGACTTGATATAGCCGGGGTCCAGGTTAAGTGTTCCATCGCGATCGAGAAAAATGGTGACGCCGTCCAGGGGCGCGTGGCCTGTTCTCGGTCCATTCCGACCTGTCACCCCTGTTCCTTGAAGTTGCATCAGTGCTGTTTCATAGACCCGGTCGACGGAAACGCGTGTCATGCATCGGTGATCGATCGGGCACTCCCTGAGCAAACAGGGTGCACAGTCTACCGCTTCTCGTATGACCGACCGTTCTTGCCCGTAGGGAGCAGTGGTGCGCCAATCCGTCGGGCCAAACACCGCCACAACCGGCACACCGCATGCGGAGGCAATATGCATCGGTCCCGTGTCGTTGGTAATCATCAGACGGCAGCGATTCACCACCGCCATGAGTTCGCGAATGGTCGTCGAGCCGGACAAGACGACTGATCGCCCATCGATCCGCGCCGCGATGTCCCTTCCCAGCGATTCCTCTCCTTTCGCCCCGAGAATGACGACGGCGACCTGCGCACCTTCGGCTTCTCGCAATTGCTCCGCAAGCCGTCGGGCGACCTCGGCAAATCGTTCAGGCAACCAACGCTTGGCGCTGCCGTAGGTCGATCCTGGATTGATACCGATGAGGAGATCCGACGAGTCGATCCCCTCCGAGGCGAGCCTCATACCGGTCATACGGTCTTCCTCAGCCGAAACGGGCAGTTTCGGCGGTGAGGCCTTAGCAGTCATTCCCAGTGGCCTCAGCAAGTTCAAGTAGTATTCGACTTGATGCGCCGGCGCACGACGATCAGGAACGGCAACCGGTTCGGTCAAAAAGAGGACCCTTCCGTCGGTTGCATAACCATATCGCCTCGGGATGCCGGCAAGCCACGCAATGAAGGCCGCCTCAAACGCGTTCTGAAACAGCACCGCTAAATCGAAGTGATACCGTCGCAACGAACCGGCGAGAGTCCACTTTCCTCCAATCCCTGCATGGGCCCCCCTGTCGTCATACACAATCACCTGATTGAGCCCAGGATAGGCCATGAAGAGCTCTGCAATGGCGGGCTTGGCAAGCATCGCCAGGTTCGCTTGAGGAAACAGCGCTCGAAGCCCGCGGAGGGCCGGCTCACACATCACGGCATCACCGATCCAATTCGGAGCGCGCACCAAGACTTTTCGAGGCAGTTCTTTACGCATACGTTCCCAACGGTGGGCCCCCATCCGATGATGGCCCATCGATCAACTGGAAGAGTCGCTCTTCCCCACGTACGATCTCCGTCCCAAGACGAAGCATCCACCAGGGGTCGTCGGTTGTGAGTAAGGCAGAGAGTTTTCCGCCGTCTTTTTCGGTCGTCAGGACGATATCGCTCCCGCTGGCTTGCACGGTGGCGCGGATGCGCTCGATATCAGATGGGCTGTAGCCGTGATGATCTTCAAATGCCGTTTCACCCAGAATCTCAATTCCGATGGATTCGGCTGATCGGCGAAACGATTGGCTGTTCCCGATCCCGCTCACCAACCAGGCTTTTTTCCCGTGGCCCCAATCAATCACGTGCTCTTCTCCCGAAATCATCGGCACGAAGGACTCCGGTCGAAACACAACTTCCATGACATCTTCGGGGCGACATGCAACCGTTCGCAATCGGCTGCGGATCGCTTCCACATCCGCCGAAGAATCGGCTCGCGTGATCACCACTGCGCTCGCCCGATCCAATTCGTTCAGTGGTTCTCGTAGCCGTCCTGCCGGGAGCAGCGCATCAAGCCCTCCAACATCGGTGGCATCCAGCAACACCAGATCCACATCGCGATGGAGCGCCCGATGTTGAAAGCCATCGTCAAGGACGATGCAATCGACGGGATGCTGCTCCAACACCCACCGACCGAGCGCAACGCGATCCGCCCCCACTGCGACGACGGCCTGCGGGCAACGCTGCGCCATGAGAAACGGCTCATCCCCCGACTCCGATGGGCCGGCTACAATTCGGGATCCATCGGACACCAGAAGATATGGCGCGGTGCTCGTCCGTTTGTACCCGCGGCTCAGGATGGCGACCCGCTGCCCATGGGCCAGCAACCGCTGTACAAGAAGAATGACAAGGGGAGTTTTCCCCGTTCCCCCGACCGTCAGGTTTCCTACGCTCACCACACGACAGGGTAACCGTGTGGTCGCGATCCAGCCTCGCCGATAACACCACAGCCGAAATCGAATGGCGAGGCCGTACAACCAAGCAACCCAGTGAAGCCCTTTCCGAGCCGGCTGTCCAGGATGCAAGAATGCCATATCAGCGTTTGGCCATAAGAGGTCCAGACCCTGTTGTCACACACCGGTTGGAGTACGATGGCGCCGCACGGAGACAGGTTTCAATAAACTCCAGACTCCGCATCAGCGCACCTTGGTTGTCCAACACGGCTCGCTTCGCTGCCTGCCCCGCCCGATGCCGAGCGTCAGGCTGTCCCAGCCATTCCTCAAGGGAGGTGACCAGATCCTCCTTTCCCATAATTCGGCGCCCTCCGCCAGCCTCATGCAAGAGCGTGGCGACTTCGGCACAATGATCCGTATGTGGTCCAAACATCACCGGGGTGCCCCACACAGCCGGCTCTAGCAAGTTGTGTCCACCCACGGGAACCAGAGTCCCGCCGACGAACGCCACGACGGCTTCTCGATAGGCGCGAGACAGCTCTCCCCGCGTATCCAAAATGACCACACGCGGGCCGGATTGTTTCTCTCGGATCTGACTCTTGCGCTGAACCGCGAATCCGGCGTCTCGAAGCATCGCTTCGACTCGGTCCGCTCGCTCGATGTGGCGGGGCGCCAACATCAAGACGGTTGAGGGATGGATGTTTGCGATGTGTCCATAGGCCGAGACCAACAGTTCCTCTTCTCCCGGGTGCGTGCTGCCGGCCAGAATCAATTGTTCGTGCTCATCGATTCCGAAGCTCCGGCGGAAGACCTCGTCTGAGCGAACATCCGGCAGAGGCTGATCGAACTTGATATTGCCGGTGACGTGAACACGCATCGGATCGGCTCCCAACGCAACAATGCGGTCGGCATCCCGATCGGATTGCATCAAGCAGAGCGTCAGCGTCCGAAGCACAGATCGATAGAAGGAGCGAATCACAGGCAGGTCCTGACGGCCGAATGAGCGGGACGACAGACGCCCATTCACCAAAACAGACGGCACAGCCTGATCACGTAACGTCCACAGTAAATTCGGCCATATTTCGGTCTCGACGAATACGTAAAGCACTGGTTGCATGCGGCGCACCATGCCGGCCACCGCCCAGGGAAAATCGAGCGGCGCATACCGATGCTCGGCGATCCCCGCCAATCGTTGCTCGACTGCCTCACGTCCGGTCTCGGTCACCGTCGTCACGATATAACGAAACTCAGGATGGCGTTCGTGCAGGGCCTTCACAAGCGGCGCGGCCGCCACCACTTCGCCGAGCGACACGGCATGCACCCAAATCAGCGGCTGAGACGCTCCGGAACCGTCAGAAGGGTGCTGCCAACCCATGCGTTGGAGAAATCCAGGCCGGCAGCGTGGTTTCGCCACAAGCACACCGATGATCACGGGTGCAGCGAGGAGGAGAAGACAATTATAGAGGAATCGCCACATGAAAAACTCGTTCACCGCCGATCGCTATGCATCAGCCTTGGGAGTATTCGGGTTACCGGTTTCAGCGTCGCATCGGATAGCCGGCGAGCGACGAATGACAGCTTGCTCGGCCTGATCCGTCAAGCGATTGAGGACCGTCTCGAGCTCCAGGCGAGTCGCTTCAAGTGAGGCCTCATCGGCTTCGCGCGAGACCCAGAGCGGACTTCCGTAGAGAAACAGGCCTCTGGAGAACGGATATGGGACCATGTAACGATCCCAGCTCGCAAAGAGTTTTTTTTTGAACAGGCAAAGGCCAGCGGCACGATCGGAAGACCCGTCGCCTTGGCCAAATGAATCACGCCGAGCTTTGCGACATGACGCGGCCCCTTGGGGCCATCGGGCGTCACCACCACATCTCGGCCGGACCGTCCCAGCTTGATCAGAGCTTTGAGCGCGCCAACCCCTCCACGCGTACTCGATCCCCGAACCGCCTCATGGCCGAATCGGGCGATGATCCGCGCGATGATTTCTCCGTCGCCATGCCGGCTGATCAAGACATGAGAACCTGTCCCTCGATAGCCGATCGGGATCATCAACTGCTGGGCATGCCAGAAAGCCAGAATGATGTGCCGCCCGTCCTGATACAACGCATCGACCGCTTCGTGACCGCGGGTCTCAAAGCGCATCGAACGCGCTACACCACGGATAGCCGCGGCTCCAACCGGAGGTAGAAGCGAACACTTCAACCAGCGTTCGCAAGATTTGATAAGCTCAGACACTCGTCACATCCTGAAATTGCATGGCATGCAGCCGGCGATACACGCCTCCCTGTTGCAGCAGTGTCTCATGAGAACCCATTTCAACAATAGTCCCTCGATCCAAGACGACAATACGATCCGCGTTTTGAATGGTGGAGAGCCGATGGGCGATCACGAGCGTCGTCCGATTCTTCATCAAATTGGCCAAGGCCAACTGCACGATCCGTTCGGACTCGGTGTCGAGGGCCGAGGTTGCTTCATCCAGGATCATCACAGGCGGATCCCGAAGAATAGCCCTGGCGATAGCAAGACGCTGCCGCTCGCCGCCCGATAGCTTGACCCCCCGCTCTCCAATAATCGTATCGTACCCTTCCGGCGACCGGAGAATAAAGTCATGTGCATAGGCCAGCGTGGCCGCCTGCTCAACCTCGGCCTGGCTGGCGTCCGTCCGTCCGAATGCGATATTGTTTCGAATCGTATCGTCAAACAAGATGGTTTCTTGCGACACAATCCCGATATGGGCACGCAGCGATTTCAACTCATAGGAGCTCAGAGGAACACCGTCCAGGAGAATGCGCCCCGCAGTCGGTTCATAGAAGCGAGGCAGTAAACTGACCAATGTCGTTTTTCCGCTCCCGCTGCTTCCAACCAGCGCCACCACTTCACCGACCCGAATCGAAAGATCGATATCCGCCAGCGCCTGGATCGTGTGGTTCTCATAACGCAATGAGACATTCTGAAATTCGATGGAGTCCTTGATCCTGGTCAAGGGTAACGTCCCGTGATCATGGGACTGTTCAGTGTCAAGGTCCAGCACGTCGAAGACGCGTTCCGCGGCTGCCAGCGCCTGTTGAATGAGATTATTGGACCCCGACAATTTTTTGATCGGGGTGTAGGCCATGAACATTGCCGCCATGAACGAGAAAAAGGCGCCGGGGGTCATCGATCCGTTGATGACCAAATAGCCTCCGTACCAAATAATGGTCGCGACGCCGATCACTCCGATGACCTCCATCTGAGAGTGGCCGATCGACCAGACTTGATTGCTCTTGAGAGTCGTCGAGAGCACTTTACGGTTTCGTTCCGCAAATCGCTCAGCCTCCGCGTCTTCCCGCCCGAATGCTTTCACCATTCGGATGCCAGACAGCGTTTCTTGCAGCGTTGAGGACATATCGCCCAGTTGCTCCTGTCCACTGGTCGCCAATCGCTTCAATCGCCGGCCGACCCGCACCATGGTCAGCGCCGAGAGCGGAATCACAATCAGAGAGAGTCCGGCCAACTTCCAATTCTGATAGAGAATGACACCGATCATGGCAAGAAAGGTAAGGCCGTTCTGAAAAATATCCTTCACGACGCTCGAGGCGGCGTTGGCCATCATCCCCACATCGTTCACGACCCGAGAAACCAAGCGGCCCGACGTGTTGGCGTCGTGAAACCCGACCGACATCCGCATGAGCTGTTGAAACAATTCCTGTCGGATGTCCGCCACGACGCGATTGCCGACATACGCCATTAAATATCCCACACCATAACTGAATACGGCCTTGAGCGTCGCGATTCCGAAAAGGGCCAACGGCAGCACCATCAACATCTGCTCGTTTTTCTCGATAAAAATGTCGTCGAGAACAGGGCGTGCCAGCCACGCGTAGGCTCCGCTCAATACCGCCACCAGCGCGGAGCAGGCGAAGGCCGCCAGAAACCGCACCCGGTACGGTTTCACATAGCGCATGAGCCGCTTGAATCGCGCTAGGCCTGACATGCTGCCAATACCATCTCTGCCGCTCGAGTTGACGCGCCCGGCTCTCCAAGGGCAGCTCGCACCGTTGCCAAATCCCGTTTCATTTCATCGTACGCTGATCGATCTTCCAAGATCCGAAGGGCCTCTTCGTACAATCGTTGTCCCGTCGCCGCCGATAGGATCAATTCCGGCACAACGGTCCGACCCGCCACGAGATTCACCAGCCCGATCCACTTGACTCGAATCAAGAACCTGTGCACCAAACTCGCAGCCCAAAAGGTCAGGGCCTTGGTCCGATAGAATAACACCATGGGAGTTCCCACCACCGCCGCTTGCAGGGTCGCCGTACCCGAGGCGACCAGCACCAAATCCGAAACAGCCATCACTTCATTGGCCTGTTCCTTCACCACGGTGATGGAAACCGTGCTCTGTGCCAAGAGAGGCTGCAACAGATTATCGTGAATGGTCGAGGCCTGTGCCAACAAAAACTCGGTTTCAGGTTCGCGCCTTGCCAATTTCTCCGCTGCCTCGATGAGGATCGGCAACAACACCTGTACTTCGTGCGCCCGGCTCCCCGGCAACAAGGCAATGACACGGCGGGCTGGGGAAAGGCCGAAACTGATCCGAAGCGCCTTCCGATCGTAGTGGCCGGCGACGGCGTCCAATATGGGGTGGCCCACAAACGTACACCGCACACCCGCTTCGTCGTAAATCGGCTTCTCAAAGGGAAGGATCACCAGGACGTGATCGACCCGCTGCTTGATCCAATGAATCCGCCAAGGAGCCCAAGCCCAGATCTGCGGCGCAATATAATAGACCACACGCAAGCCGGCCGCCTTGGCAAAATACGCAAAGCGGAGGTTCAGTCCCGGGTGATCGATAAACACCACGGTATCCCACTGTTTGGAGCGGAAGAGCCGCCGCATCATCAAAAACCGCCGTATGATCGACACGAACGCCAACGGGCCGACCATACCGATGACGTCGAATTGCCCCATCTCCTGCACCAATTGCACACCGGCCGCCTCCATCGCGCGGCCTCCGATCCCGGCCAACGACACATGGGGGTCACATGCTTTCAAGGCTCTAGCAAGGTTGGCCCCATGGAGGTCCCCGGAAGCTTCACCCGTCACGATCAGGATACGCGCCATGTTGCTCTACAATGCCACAGATGGTAATGGCGATTCGAGAAGTGCCGGCACCTCCCCTGTGCAATCGCGCCACAAGAGCATGCCTACGCATTCCGCCGCACATCCGCGCTTATTGCGGATAGCACGTGATGGGCGAGCTTCAGAGCGGCCGCTCCGTCTTCACCCGAAACGACCGGACGAGATTTCTCGCGAATCGCCCGGAGGAACGATTCAAGCTGCAATTTCAGAGGCTCATCATCGCCGGCATGAATCTCTTCAACCGTCATGATCGGTTTCCGGCCGGGCTCAGTCGAGCGGCGTCCGATCGCCCCCCGGCGGGACTGGAAATCGATTGATAGGGAACTGTCGGGCTGGAAGACCCGCCATTGTCGCATCGCCTTCGGTGAGGTTCGACTGGCGGTCAAATTGGCAATACACCCGTTTCCAAACTGGATCCGCGCGTTGGCCACGTCGCACGTCGAAGAAAGCACCGATATCCCGGCGGCCCGCACGTCTTCTATCGGGCCCGGATTGCAGGACAGCACCAGGTCCAGATCATGAATCATCAAATCCAGGACGACGTCGACATCGGTGCCTCGCTCACTATAGGTTCCCAGGCGATGACACTCGAACAGCACCGGCCGCCGAATGAGCGGCCGCATCATCTGCATGATCGGGTTAAACCGCTCGCTGTGCCCTACTTGCAGCGTACATCCATTACGCTCTGCCAACCCTACAAGTTCCTCTGCCTCCATGGGCAGCACAGCGAGCGGCTTCTCCACCAGGACATGTTTCCCGACCTCGAGACAGGCTTTGGCAAGGGGATAGTGACCCGATGTGGGCACGGCGATGCTGACAACATCGACCTGCCTCAAGAGATCGGGCAGGGCATCGAATACCTGTGCGCCGTATTTCTCGGCGATGACGGACGCCCGCCCGTGGTGTTGATCAGTCACACCGACCAGTGTCGAGTCCGGCAACGAGGCATACAGGCGCGCATGGTGTTGCCCGAGATGGCCGACCCCGATCACACCGGCACGAAGCTTGACCATACACCTGTTTGGTAACACCGTGGAGAGTCTTGCAATCCAACCACGGATTGCACTTGTGAGATCGATCGACCGATCAATCGACCGTCGGATTCGTTCGAATCAGCCGTTCACTGCCGTCGTCCCGCTCGACTCCTCTTCGCGAGCGACCCCCACCACGGCGATTCCGGCTTCCTCTGCCTCGCGAAGGAGCACGTCCCGATCCAGTATCACAGACCGACCCGCTTCAACGGCAAGCACTGAGGCCTTGGCGGAGCGCATGACCTCAATGGTTCGAGGCCCGACGGCAGGCAGATCAAACCGAAGATCCTGCTGCGGCTTGCACCGCTTCACGACGACTGCACCGTCCTTCGCCAACTCTCCTCCGCGCTTGATCGCCTCATCGGTTCCTTCGACCGCCTCGACTGCGACAACCACCCGATCCTTGACCACCACACATTGGCCGATGTCCAGACGCCCGGTTTCCTTGGCCACCTCCCAACCATAACGGATGTCGACCCACTCTTTCTTGGTCGGTTGGCGAGATGTTAAGGTCCCTTCCTGGACCAAAATCCCCTCGAGACCGAATGTCGACTCGCAAATCGTGATGCCATCTTTTTCGAGTTCTGCGGCGAGTGCCCGCAGGATATCATCGTCCTTCCAAAGCACCAATCGAGTGGCCAAGGCCAACACCCGAAAATCAGGCCGCGCTTTGCTATAGATGTGGGTTTTCTTGATTCCCCCCAGCATTACCACTTTCTGAACACCGTCGGTCTTGAAGGCGTTGATCAACTTGTTGAGCTGGCCGATCTTGACCCAATGAATACGATCGACATGCTGCTCGAGCTCGGGCTCGGTTTCGCCTTCGTGAGCCACCGCATAGACTTGAAGGCCCATCTTGCGGGCATTATCTGCGAATATGATCGGGAATCGGCCATTCCCGGCGATCACCCCGATTCGCCCGTCTGGTATGGACACTGCCTCGGTCATAACGACTGATTTCGCACTTCCTGATCAAATTCAAGATCCAGATCGATGCTGACAACTCGCGAGATTCCGCGTTTGGTTCCTTCTATAAACGTGAGAATCCTGGCCACATCGGCCTGCCCTTTGAATTGCTTCTTGGCCAATCGAATCGCTTCGGCCATCCGATGCCCCTCCCGAAAAAGGAGATCAAACGCTTTTTTGAGCAGAGCGATCCGATCGTTTGAAAACCCGTGCCGCTGCAGGCCGACTGAATTGAGGCCGTACAGGTGCGCCCGATACCCGCCAGCGGCGAACATAAACGGCGGGACATCCTGGCCAATGCCACAACACGCGCCAACCATCGCGTAGTCCCCGACACGGACATACTGGTGAATGCCCGTCAATCCGCCGATGATCGCATGATCGCCAATCGTGATATGTCCTGCCAGACTTGCTGCATTGGCCATGATCACATGATTGCCGACATGGCAATCATGCGCCATATGCACGTAGGCCATCAGAACACTCTTTGATCCGATCGACGTCACCCCGCCTCCTTGCACAGTTCCTCGATTGACGGTGACATATTCGCGAATGACGTTGTCATGACCGATGATGACCTTGGTCGGCTCTCCCTTGTAGCCCAGATGTTGAGGTGGCCCTCCGATCGAAGCGAACGGGTGCACTTCGTTCCGCTCCCCGATCTCTGTCCATCCATCGATAGTCACATGGGAAAGCAGTCGGCTGCCTTTTCCGATCGAGACGTGTTCCCCGATTACACAAAACGGTCCTATTTCTACATCATCATCGAGACTCGCCTTGGGATGGACGATCGCTGCTGGATGTATCTTCACACTTGCCCCCTTTACACGCATCAAACGTCAACGACTATTCGTCAGCCGCCGCCTCACTGTTTCGTCGGCACTCCACATCTTTGATCCCAGAGATTGCCGCATGACGACTCATTATTGCCGTGTTTCGGTCTTCTCCTCCATCACCATGGCGGTCACCACCGCTTCGCACACTACTTCGTTGTCTACGAATGCTTTCCCTTGCATTTTCCAGAACGGTGGACGTTTCTTGATCACTTCGATCTCAAAACGAAGCTGATCGCCAGGAACCACGGGCTTCCGGAACTTGGCCTCATCGATACCCGTTAGATACAAAGTGGTTTTTCCGATCGGCCCTCCCGACTTGAAGACCAGCACGCCGCCGACTTGAGCCATCGCCTCAATGATGAGCACCCCAGGCATAACGGGGCGTCCCGGGAAATGTCCCTGAAAAAACGGCTCATTGACCGTCACGTTCTTGAACCCGACAATCCTCTTATGCGGCTCAAACTCTTTGACCCGATCCACCAGCAAAAAAGGATACCGGTGCGGAAGTAATGTCTGAATTTCAGCTTGTTCGACGGATGCCATCGACGCTGCCTCCTCTCTGCAGAGATAAATCCGATGTTAAGGGTTCTGCCGATCAAACTCCTTGATGATCAACTCCGTCACATCCAACGCCGGTTGATGATACAGCACGACGCGCAGCAATGCGTCACTGCCTTTATCAAGGATGGCCGTATAGCCCTCCTTCTGAGCCACGGCTTGAGCCGCTACGGCGATCTTTCGTGAATATTCCGCAACCATCTCGCGCTGCTTCAGTTGGACCTCGCGATTGAACTCTTGAAGACGGCGCTGATACGCTTCCACCTTCCCCCGCAGCTGCTCTTCCTTTTCTTGCCTTGCCGTGTCGGTGAGCTTGGCATTCGGATCTTGTAAGGACTGTTCCAGATCCTTGAGCTCTTGCTCATCCGAATTGATGATCTTTTGCCTGGTCATGGAATATCCCTTCACATCTTCAAGAGCCAGCTTCCCAGCCTTGCTCCGTTCCATGACCATCTGTTGATCCATGACACCGACGCGGAGCGTGTCGTTGGCGAAAAGCGGCCCCACCCACTGCACCAGCGATAACACGATGCCTATCACTATCGCTCTCGCTGCACCCATCATGACCTACCTCCAGATGCTAGGGAAACTCTCGGTTGAACTCTTCGATCACTTGGCTTGAAATGTCCAACCCCTCCTCATGATAGATGGTCGCGCCGCCCTTACTTTTATCCACAATGACCTGCAGCCCCAGGCGCTTGGCGACCTTCGCAACCACCATCTCGAGCTTGTCACGAAACCCTTCCAGCACGTCCTTTTGTTTTTCCTGAACCTCCCGATTCAACTCCGCCGCCTTTTGCTGATACTCCTGCATGCGCCGGCGAAATTGCTCTTCCCGATCCCGTTTGGCCGTCGGGCTGAGGATGGAGGACTGCTTGATGAAGTCCTCTTCCATCCGCCGCAACTCTCGCTCCTCCAATTCCATCAACGCCTGCCGATTTTTTGAAAAGGAGGCCAGATTGTCTTTGGCACGTTTGCCTGCATTGGTCTCGTTGAGCAAGCGCTGCGAATTGATCACACCCACCTTGCCGTCGACCTTGGCTCCAGATCCAACGCATCCGCCGAACACCAATGGGATGGCAATGACCGCCGATATCGATATCCATTCGATCCACCGCACCCGACCCCACCGCGAATTCCTGTTCAAACCAGCCACGTTACAACTCCGACTAAAACAATGTCCCGATCGTAAACTCGAAAACCCCGAACCGCTCACCGGTACGGGCATCAAGATTGATCCCATAGGCAACACGCAACGGACCAAAGGGAGAGATCCAGCGCCCCTCTAAACCGGCGGCAGGTCTTAAATCGATCGACAACGGTTCACCATCATCAAAACCCTTCCCATAGTCGAAAAAGATGACGCCGTTCAACTTTGCCTCGGTAGAAATCGTAAAAATCAGTTCGGCATTGAAAATCAATTGCCTGACGGCGCCGAACGGCGCATGTGTCGTGGGAACCGTGGGACCGGCCCGACCGAAGGCAAACCCTCGCATCGTGTTGATGCCGCCGACGAAGAATCGCTCGTTCAGCGGAACTTCCGTCCCCCCCATCGCTTTGACCTCTCCATACCGTGCCCGCAACGACGTTCTCAGATCAAAGGGAAGAGGGGTGACCTTGATCACATCCACGTAATACTTGATGAAATTGTTGGTCCCCCCCATATATGGAGTGCCGACATCAAACCCTCCTCCAATCCGCCAGCCTGATCGAGGATCGATATAGTAGTCTCTGGTGTCTCTGAACATGGTCGTCCGAAATCCCGTTGACGACCGGGTTCCCAACTGGCGACAGACGATGGGAACCAGATCCGGACAGATCCCGAACTGAGGATCACTAAACCTGATTTGCTCCGCAAAGAGGCTGACGCTCCCGGTGACATACTCCGATAGCCAGCGACCGAGCGTGATGTTCCCTCCGGTTCGTTGCTCAAAATACGAGAGGTAGTTCGTAAAGCTGCTATAGCCGTCCAGCTGCAACGAGGTCAATGAATCGTTCAGGTAAGGATTGCGGAACGTGATGGAACCCAGGCTTCTTCGCTGTCCAAGCTGCCCCCGAATACGTCCAAGGTAACCATACCCTCCTAAGTTACCCTGGGTAATATCGGCGATCGCCACAAGCCGGTCCAATGTGCTGAACCCTCCGCCGAGGCTGAACATCCCGGTTGGCTTTTCCTTCACACGCACATTCAGATCAACCTTGTCGGCTGAGATTTGCGCCGGCAAGATTTCGACCGTTTCGAAGAAATTTAGGTTGTTCAACCGTTGGAAACTTCGTTTCAGTGAGGCCGTGTCGATCACGTCCTGTTCATCGACTCGAATTTCCCGGCGTATGACATTGTCCCGCGTCTTGTCATTCCCGTAGATATTGATCTGACGTATGCGCATCATCTCGCCTTCTTTGATATTGAAAATGATACCCACCGTCCGCTCTTCATTGTTCGGATTCACCCCGGGCATCACTTCCGCAAAGGAGTACCCCTTGCTTCCATACATATCCGTCAACCGGGTGATCTCATCTCGGATTTTGGCTCGTTGAAAGATCTCCCCCTCTTTCATCCGCAATCCTTCGCGAAGCTCCGGCTCTTCAAAGACCGTATGCCCTCGAAACCCGATTTCACCGATGGTGAACGGCTCCCCTTCGGAAATGTGATAGGTGATGATGAACCACTGCTTGTCCTCGCTCAGCTCAACCGCAGGCTGGCCGACTCGGACATTGAAGTACCCCTTGTTCAACAGCACTTCCTTGAGCCGCTCCACATCGTTCGTCAGCTCGTCCCGTTTGAGCACACCGGCATCGGACACAACGGAAGGGAGCTTCCACTTGGTAAAGAATCCATACCAAGGAATCCACTCCCTCGTCGACATGACCGCGAACATCTCGTTTTTGGTCGCCGCGCGGAGTCCTTCAAATACCACCGTTTTGATTCTCGCTTTCTCCCCCTCGATGATATGGAACATCAGGCGTTTTCGATCCTCATCCAACGTCTCAATCACCGGCGTGACTTGAGCGTTGTAATACCCATCATGCTGGTAGGCTTGGCGGATATTCTCGGTACTTTCCTTCACCAGTTGCTGGTCGAGGAATGTCTGATTCCTGATGGTCGTCTTTTCCTTCAGCTTTTCATCCGTCAAGCTTTGATTGCCGTCGAAGACGATCTCGGTGATGAACGGCTTCTCCCGCACGACAAACGTCACGGACATTCCCTCGGCGACCGATTCGGTTTCAACCTGCACATCCTCGAAAAAGCCCGTATCATATAAGATCTTCACTTGGCCACGCACATTTTCCGGCGTATAGGGATCGTTGGCTTTCAATGTGAGCCGGCCGGCAATGGCCGGGACTTCGATGCGCTTGACCCCCCGGATCTCAATCGACGTCACCTTGACTTCCGGTGTCTGAGCAAGCGCGTCGAGCACCCCCCATAACACAGAGAACACCATGACAGCGACCACGAAACATCGAGGTCTGTGGACGACATACTGGGTCACCGATGAGGGTTCCTGTAGCGAAATGCAGAGATGGATGATACAGCCGGATTCATCTCACAAGTCCTCATCGCACGTGACCGCACACGCCCCATCCCGATCATTCGGCACTGTCCTGCTCCGGATCGGGGACTGAACCGCGGAAGCGCTCTGTCAGAAAACGCTCAGCCAGCTTACTCCCCGGCGAGGTCGTCCGCGCATAAACCACCCACGCAAAACTTCCGGATTATATTGGGGTCATTCCACATTGTAAAGGAGTGACCTGTCCTCCGATTCGAATTTGGCCGGTGCCCGCGAAGGATATCGATCGCGATGCAGGCCATGATCGTATAGCTCCCCAACTGTCAACGAGCCTGAACGCCACATCATGCAGTTTCGAGTCATTACCATGATCGAAGCGCGCGCTTGCGACACCACCACGCGTCATATCCTCATGCGATTGTTCCGCCAGGACACAGCGTGTAATCGAGTATCGTCCTGAAATCTTCCGACAAGTCCGCGCAGGCGATGCGATGAGTTTGTCTGTTTCTTGACTTCACACAACCCATCACATAGTATCCACCCATGTCACGATTCGCAGTCAGAAAAGCGGTCATTCCCGCTGCCGGCCTTGGGACACGCTTCCTTCCCGCCACAAAGGCTTCACCCAAAGAAATGCTGCCCCTGGTCGATAAGCCGCTCATTCAATATACGGTCGAAGAAGCGGTCGCTTCAGGCATTGAAGACATCATCGTGATCACCGGCCGCGGCAAGCGCGCCATCGAAGACCATTTTGATCGGTCCGTCGAGTTGGAAGAAAATTTGAAAGGCACCGGCAAGAGTCAGATCCTCCATCAAATGCGACAGATTTCGAATCTGGCCAATTTCTGCTACGTGCGGCAATCCGAGGCCCTTGGCCTCGGCCATGCCGTGTTGTGTGCGCAACACTTAATCGGCGATGAACCGTTCGCGGTCATACTCGGCGATGAGATCATCGATGCCCATGTTCCGGCGCTTGCGCAATTGGTCCACGTCTACAAGAAGCGGCATGGGGCGGTGCTGGGAGTCCAGGACGTTCCGAAGGCGGACGTCAGCCGGTACGGCATTGTGACGCCCAAGCGCGTCGCCCATGGCCTGCATCGAGTCGAAGGTCTGGTTGAGAAACCGGCGCCGGTCGATGCTCCGTCAACGCTGGCTGTGATCGGCCGATATATCCTTCCTCCGGAAATCTTTCCTATTTTGAGAAAAACCGCGCCCGGAAAGAACGGAGAAATTCAGTTGACCGATGCCCTCAAGGAGCTCGCGAGACGATCTCCGATGTACGCGCTTGAGGTGGAGGGACAACGCCATGACGCCGGAGACAAACTGGGATTTTTGATCGCCACCGTCGAGTTTGCATTGAAGAATCCGGCATTAGGAGCGGAATTCCGCGACTACCTTTCGACCAGAATGCACACCACATCGATGAATCGCCGGGGTTAATCCCATCAGTCTTGATGAGCACTCTGTCGAAAGGTTCAGCAGGCCGAACATGGTTGGGTGAACCTTCCCTCTCTATCAGAGAACAGGCACACACATGACCGATCCAAACGAGCAAGAGATTCAGCCTCCTCAAAACATTGAGGTCCCCACTCAGCTCCCGCTGCTGCCGGTCCGCGATATCGTCGTCTTTCCGTATATGGTGCTCCCCCTCTTCGTCGGACGCGACATGTCGATCAAAGCCATCGAGGCCGCCCTTGCCGGCAACCGGATGATTTTCCTGGCGACACAGAAAGCGCTCGACGTCGAGAACCCTGCCCCCAAAGACATCCACTCGATCGGCACCGTCGGCATCATCATGCGCATGCTGAAGTTGCCGGACGAACGCATCAAAATTTTGGTGCAGGGCATCGCCAAAGCGAAGATCACCAAATACATTCAGACCGACCCGTACTATTCGGTTCGCATCGACAAACTGGCCGATACGAAGTCGACGGCGACCACACTCGAGGCCGAAGCCGTCATGCGGACGGTGAAAGAACAGATCGAACGAATCGTGAGTTTGGGGAAGGTTTTGATTCCCGACGTCATGGTCGTCATCGAGAACCTCGAAGAGCCCGGCCGCTTGGCCGATATGGTCGCGTCCAATCTCGGACTCAAAGTCGACGCCACTCAAGCGGTCTTGGAGATCTCCGACCCGATCCTGCGTCTTCGCCAGGTGAGCGACATTCTCGGGAAAGAGATCGAAGTCCTATCCATGCAGCAAAAGATCCAGGCGCAGGCCAAAGGGGAGATGGACAAGACCCAGCGTGAGTACTTCCTGCGAGAGCAGCTGAAAGCCATTCAAAAAGAATTGGGCGAGCTCGACGAACGGGCGGAAGAAATCACCGAATTCCGCAAGCGGATCAAAGATGCCAAGATGCCCGACAAGGTCTTGAAGGAGACCGAAAAACAGCTCAAGCGTCTCGAAAAGATGCACCCCGACACCGCCGAATCGGCGACCGTGCGGACCTATCTGGAGTGGATGGTCGAACTACCGTGGTCGAAGCGGTCGAAAGACAACCTTGAGCTGAAGGCCGCCGCCAAGGTGTTGAACGACGATCACTATGACCTCGAAAAGGTCAAAGAGCGAATTTTGGAGTATCTGGCCGTCCGCAAACTGAAAGAAAAGATGAAGGGTCCGATTCTCTGCTTCGTCGGCCCTCCCGGAGTTGGCAAGACGTCGCTGGGGAAATCGATCGCCCGCGCATTGGGACGGGAATTCGTCCGTATCAGCTTGGGCGGTGTGCGCGATGAGGCCGAAATCCGCGGACATCGACGCACGTACGTGGGGGCCTTACCCGGACGCATCATCCAAGGGATGAAGCAAGCGGGCACCGCAAATCCCGTGTTTATGCTCGACGAAGTGGACAAAGTCGGTATGGACTTTCGGGGCGACCCCTCTGCGGCCTTGCTGGAAGTCCTCGACCCGGAACAGAACAGCGCGTTCACCGACCATTACCTCGGGGTCCCGTTCGACCTGACCGAAGTGATGTTCATTACCACGGCGAATTTGATCGACCCGATCCTTCCCGCGCTGCGCGACCGCATGGAGGTCATCGAAATCCCAGGGTATACCGAGGAAGAAAAACTCGGCATTGCGCAGAAATACCTGATTCCCCGTCAGCTCGAAGAGCACGGGATCACCGGGAAGCATGTCCGATTGACGGAACCGGCGATCCGGCAAATTATCTCGCATTACACGCGGGAGGCCGGTGTACGAAATCTTGAGCGCGAAATCGCCAACGTAATGCGCAAAGTCGCCAAGAAAGTCGCCGAAGGCAAAGCTCAAGGGTTCCCCATTGATCCTTCCAATCTCCATAAATATTTGGGCGTCCCCAAATATGTGCCGGAAGCGGAACTGGAAAAAGACGAAATCGGCGTGGCCACCGGCCTCGCGTGGACCGAAGCCGGTGGTGATGTCCTGTACATCGAGGCGACCGTGATGAAGGGGAAAGGTCAATTGACCCTCACCGGCCACCTGGGAGACGTCATGAAGGAGTCCGCCCAGGCGGCGCTGAGTTACGTCCGTTCACGTGAAAAAACCTTGAACCTCAACCCCGGCATGTTCAGCAAGCAGGACCTGCACATCCATGTCCCGGCCGGCGCTATCCCCAAGGACGGTCCCTCGGCCGGTATCACGATGGCGACCGCCATCGCCTCGGCGTTTTCTGGTACTCCGGCGAGAAGAGACCTGGCCATGACCGGAGAGATCACCTTGCGCGGCCGTGTGCTCCCGATCGGAGGACTCAAGGAAAAGATTTTGGCGGCGAAACGGGCCAAGCTCACCACCGTGATCCTCCCGCGTCGGAATAAGAAGGACCTGGAGGAAATTCCCAAACATCTCCTCAAAGGCATTCAATTGGCGTTCGTCGATACCATGGACGACGTCATGAAAATCGCCCTGCGCAGACGGACCAAGACTCCGTCGACATCTCAGAGGCCGTCGGCACCTTCAGCGCCGACCCGTATCCGTCCCATGCGTCCCGGCAAAGGTCGACGGCCGCACGAACTCCCTGCCACTCTGATGGCGAGCCGACCCCCAACTCGCACATAGGATCGTGTCGTGGCCCGTCGTAAGGCCAAACCAGCCCTCCAGGAATTTGCCCTGATCCGCGATCTCCAGCGCCGGTTTGCCCGGCATGCGTCAGGGCTCGTCCAAGGCATCGGCGACGATGCGGCCGTGATTGCGACAACCGCACCGGCGTGGTGGCACCTCACGACGGATTTGCTCGCTGAGGGCATCCATTTTGACTTGAAGTCCGCCGCCCCTGAGTCAGTCGGATATCGAGCCGCCATGGCCAACCTCAGCGATATTGCCGCGATGGGAGCAGTCCCTCGCTATCTGCTCGTTGCCCTCGCGATCCCGAAAACATTCAAGCGGCCGCAAGTCGACGAGTTGTACGGAGGCTTGATGAAGGCCTGCCGGCTCTATGGAGTTGCCCTCGTCGGGGGAGATACTTCGGCATCCATGGCCGGACTTTTTCTCAGCATCACCCTGATTGGAACCAGCACCAAACACCGGGCGCTGTTTCGTCATGGCGCCAAAGTGGGAGATCAGATTTTTGTCTCTGGCACACTCGGAGATTCGCTCGCGGGTCTCCGGCTGTCGGGGCGCGGCAAACGCTCCCGTTCCTCGGGCACGCGGAGCGCTCCCTTGTCTCACTCTCATCGACAGTTTCTCATGCGTCGCCATTTCTATCCGACGGCCAGGGTCGCCGAAGGCCAGTGGCTCAACAGTGAACGGCTGGCATCCGCTGCCATCGATGTGTCCGACGGCCTCTCCGGCGATCTCCGGCACATCTGCGAGGAAAGTCGTGTCGGCGCGGAAGTAGAACTCGGGAAGATACCGATCTCGTCGGCCTGCCGCGCCTATGCTCAGGCCGTTGGAGTCTCGCCGGTTCAACTCGCGCTCACCGGAGGTGAAGACTACGAACTCCTGTTCACCGCTTCGCCGAAGAATCGCGAACTCCTCGAGCGGCAGGCCCGCGTGCGAGGCTATCGTGTGACCTGCATCGGCACGATTCGCCCACAGCGGTTTGGAATGCAGATGACATCCGATGGCCGGATCCTGCCCATGCCGGTAACCAGTTATGAGCATTTCCACTGATGTCAGACGCGAGCAAACATCCCTCTGCTCGAGGGCCCCGATCATTCCGTGCGTTGCTGCGGCAAGTGCTCCATTTGCAGGAGTCCCCCCAACGCACTGCACTGGCGTTCGCAGTCGGTGTCTTCATCGCGTTTTCTCCGGCTTACGGTCTTCACACCGCCATGGCGGTGCTGTGCACCTGGCTGTTCGGTCTCAATTTGATCGCTTTGCTCGCCGGCGCCTTCGTCAACAATCCGTGGACCATCATTCCAATCCTGGGCGCCACCTATTGGACCGGCGCATTGCTCTTGGGACGAACCGATGCACCGAATTTCGATTGGCATGATTTGAGTTTCAGCGGAATTTATGAGCAAGTGCTTCCGTACGCCGCTCCCTTCATACTGGGAGGGCTCGTGCTGAGCGTGCTGGGTGCCTTGCTATCCTACCCGGCTGCATATCTCTTAGTGGTCAAACACCGCAGAGAGCCGGACATGCCCGCGGCCAAGCCGTTGCCGCCTTCGGACCAGGTGGGCTAAGATGCTCTCACGCCATGGAATCAGCAGACCGACCGAACGCGCCATATGATGGATCGGCACTCATTGCCGATCCGATCCACAAGTACGTTACGTTCACCGTTCCTTACGCCGACCCGGATCCCCACGAGCACACCGAGAAGGACCTGATCGATTCGCCCTGGGTTCAGCGGCTGCGGTACATCTATCAGCTGCAGAGTGCCCGGTGGGTCTATCCCTCGGCCGAGCATACCCGATTCGTCCACTCCTTGGGGACGATGCACGTGGCGGGGCGATTCGCCAGACACCTGTATCCGTTTCTCAAGAAAGCCGTCAAAGATGTGCCGTCGGCCAATTATGTAGAAGAGCTCTTACGAATAACGGCCTTGGTTCACGATATCGGACACGGACCGTTTTGCCATTTCTTCGATGACAATTATCTCCATGCCTTCGGCCTGACCCATGAACGTTTGGGGCAGATCATCATCCGGGAACATTTGGCGCCGCTGATCAAGAAAATCCGCCGGAGCCCCTCAGGCCCTTTCGCGAAGGGAGAAGAGCTGAATCCGGACCAGATCGCCCATCTGATCCTCAAAGAAAAAGGGAAAGATAATTCCCGACTCCCTCGATGGCTGAACATGCTCCAGCCGGTGATTTCCGGAAGCTATACCGGAGACAATCTGGACTACGTCTTGAGGGATTCATATATGTGCGGCGTGGCGGTGGGTCCGGTCGATCTGACACGGTTGATTCATTACACGATCGTGACCGAGAAAGGGTTCACCATTCACAAGACCGGACTCCCGGCACTCCAAATGTTCCTGAACACCAGGATGTACCTCTACTCCAACGTCTATTTCCATCGAACCACCAGAGCGATCGACATCCATTTGCGGGACATCTTCGGCCAGACCATGAAGCTGCTCTGCCCGAACAACCCACAAAAGCACATGGCCGATTATCGTACCCTGACGGACTGGTCGCTCTTGGAGGAGGTCCGCGGGTGGAAACAGTCTCGCCACAAGGCCCGCCGACAATTGGGGGATGAGTGGGCGAGAATCCTGAACCGCGACGTCAAATGGAAGATGGCCTACAGCACGACCTTGAAAGAAAAAGGGCAGGAACGCGGAATGGCATTCCCCAGCCATCGGCACTTTGAGCAACAGATCATCAAAGAACTACCGGCCGGTTTGAAGCGGCTCCCATTTCGGGTGGACATGGCCCTGTTGGACCCACGCCCCGATCCCAAGGATCGCCGTGGAAACGCCTTATACGTGTATGACCCTGGGACGGGCCAGGTTTCCGCTGAGCCACTGGAAGAATTCTTGGACCTTCTTCCCACGAGACTCGTTCAGTTTCGGATTTATTCTCCCGACCACAATCACGACGCGATCCTGTCGCAAGCTGCCGCGACCGTGCTCAACAAGACACCGACCAGCCTCGAAACAAACTACTGATCGGCTGGTTATTGAATTTCGTTGTGATGACGTTGTGGAAGAGTTCGAGGACTGTATCTACAAGTCTGCCGCTAGGCCGGGATCCTGAGCGGCAGGCCTTTCATCAGCTGGGATTTTCTTGTCGTCATCATATCCCGCTGCTCGTCCGATGGGAAATGCGGACCGTGTTTGGTCGGCGGGAACCGATTCTCAAATCGGTCGATGACCTCAAGCGCCTCCGCCTCTTCGCCCGCTTCAAGCAGCAAGTGCATGAGGCGGAGATAGGCCGGAACGAGAAACATCAAATGCCGGACTTCTTTCGACTCGTTCGCCACAAAGCGGTATCCCACGACCGAGACATCTTGATTGATCTTTTCATAGGAGAGCGCTTCGATCATATGGACGCCCAGACGATCTGTTTCCGCGCTGATACAACGCTCCCACTGCCCGTTCACCAAGGCCCGCACTTCTTCGGCTGACAACTGAATGCCGCCTTTTTTCATGTTCTTGCGCAGGTGCTCCAACACCCCTCGTGCTTCCAACCACCCTCCGTACAGTCCGACCAGCGCTCCGAGACAGGGAGTCGGTCGTTTACACTTCCCGGCAAGAGGAGAAAAGTGTTTCTTCGCCACCTGAGAGGGCAAGAACACTCGGCCGCTCGATTTCGCGCACACCTCGCAGATATGGTCTGCAGCAGGCGTGACATAGACATACATACGAATGCCGGAGCGATCGAAGATATCGACGGCAAGAATGCGACCAGCCATGATTTGCATCTGGTAGTACTGCCACACGACGAGTAGGCAGAGGATGGCCACCAAATGAACCGTTATGTCCGGAAATACCCAGCCGTCAAGCATCGGCGCGCTCCTCCACCTACAGGATTAGTTGATAGACAATACCAACTAACAGACGAGTCGCCTAAAGAATTCGCTGTTTGATCAATGAGTACGGAGTCGTGCCGCCTTCGGCGGTTGAAGCGCGTGCTCCCCCACCCTCCGACCCAGTGCTCCTTCCATTCTCGTCTAAAACTGGCAAACATCATGCAGCATTTGGGGGATGACTTGGTCGTCATGTCAAACGAAGGAGGCGGCGATGGCATTGACAGGGAAGCAGATGATCGCGATTGTGGCGCTTTCAATGTGGTTGGCCGTTCCATGCTATGCCCAACTCGGGGCTGGCCGACAGGATGCAGCCAACATCCTGAAGGGGATGCCTCCCGACGTCCTGGCAAAGGTCCAATCGCTGGCACAGATCCTCCAACAAGGGATCAAAGACGGCAAACTCACGGACAACGAGATCAAGCAAGGACTGATGTCCGGTCATCTTGGAGAGAAGTTACGGCAACTGAGTCCCGAAGCAGAGCAACTACTCTCTGAGATCAGCACAGCCTCGAAGGAGGGAAAAGGACCTGGGGAGGACAGCCTCATGCCGCTGCTGGGAGGATTGGGCATCTCGCCGGAATAGGAAACACTGAGGGAAAATCCGAGTGCCATTGAGGGAACGTCTGGGAGTATGATGCAGCATGATGGACACTCCCTCCGCCATGAGCCGCGCAGAAAAGGTAGCCCTCATCACCCCCTGGATCAACCCTGAAGAACGGGTCACCGTCCAGTTTGACGATCAGCGCGATATCAACAGCGAGGTGCTCGCCTGCACGGAGCGGCTGGTGGATGTGGCGTTGGAAACGACCGTGCCGCACCTCAAACAGAAGCTGTCGCTCCCGCTCAGCGACGTCGAAGTCTCAGAAGATCCCACCCACTATACGCGTGATCCCGACAAGCCGTTACAATTCAAACGGCTACTGTTGATCGTCAAAGGTAAACGCCCGGCGATTGTGTATTGAGAGAATCGAACAGTCAGACTGCAAACCTCACCATCGGCGCATACTGTTCGACTATTAAAACAACTTATAGAACCCGCGGGTTAGGAAAGCTTTTTAGCTGTCCCATTCCATCCTACTCAGGCTCACTCAGGCCAATGCTATCAGTAGTTTAAACCAAAGCACCTTCTTGGCTGGAGTTGGATGGGATGAGTTGGTGTGATGTGGGCTTGAGCACAAAATGGGGATAATTAGCGGAGCATGGTTCGGCTCATGCTTCACGGTGCTCGTTTCCCCAGCCATCCGGCAAGCACGCAGACCACTATGATGGTGGCCAGCGAACTGGAAGCCATTGTCATGACCGAAGGCGGTGGTGGTGCAACCGTCATCCCAACTGCAGTGAAGGCCATCAGAGAACACGCCAGTGCCGTCACCCAGAATTTCCTGGCTCGCGAGATTGGGTTGCCGGCAAGAAACAGGCAAAGTCCCGCTATGGTGATGAACGCCTCGACGGAGAGCGCCACCGGCATTCTGCTCCACATGCCAAGCCCCACCTTTAACGAATTCTCTCCCGCTAGCGGTAGCTCGGGAATATGCACGAGCGCATCCAGGAGCCAGTGTGAGAAGACAGCAGTGGCGACGCAAACCGCCGCGCGTAACTTCAGCGAGTTCATTCGCGGATACCAAAGGAAGGCGGCGGCACCAGCCAGGGCGGACGATGCAATGGCCGCGAGCAGACTGTGCGAATAGGGGAAGATAAACTCCGGCTGGTGGGTGGCAGCAAAGTTGTCACGAATGACGACTGATTCCCACCCCAAAAGAATGAAGGTCCAGAGCATGACATCAAGGAGGAGTGCGGCAAAGACCAGAATACCGAGATTGACGCGCCGTTCCGCCCGCCCGATGGCTAGTGCTGCACCGATGTGGCCTGCGAACATAGTATTACGTCGCGTACGTAGTGCCAAAGCTGGACGGCGTTGCTATGATGCGCCCGACTCAAGCGACGACTCGTTGGGCACAAGCACGATCTTTCCTATCACCCCTCCCGTCCCGAGCAACTCATGTGCGCGCCTTGCCTTGGGAAATGGGATTCGCTGCGCGATCAACGGCTGGATCTTCCGCTGGTGTAGGAGCTCGAAGAGGGCGATCAAATCTTGTTGAAACAACACCGGTTTCACCCCGATGGTACGGGCACCAGTTCATCGGGTGGCAGGCAGACGAATTCCTCGTACGCACCTCGAATCGGCAGCGCGGCAACCATCTGACCTGGCTCACCTCCGGAGACACCTGCGCCGAGTCGATCCACCTCAACCACTAAATCCCACCCGGGCGTGAAGGGCAGTGGAGGCGTTTCGGGATGGATGCCCTCCCGCACCATCAGGTCGGGCAAGGAGACCCCTGCGGCCAACACTCTCACCCGCACTTCACCACTTTTCGGCTCGGGGCACTCTTCGTCAACCACACAAATGGCATCCAGTTCGCCATAGTGTGTCACGATGATGCGCGTGTGTCTCTGGATAGCTCTTTCGATTTTGAATGTCGGCAACAACCTTCTTGACGTTTTCATTGATGGTGCCATTGACGTCCTGAACTAGAATTTTATCGATGTTACTTGTTCCATCTCTTACGAGACGGGACCCGCTAGAAAGCGTAATCCAAGCGGGATGTTTGGCGTACTTTAGTCGCACAAATTCTGATATATCCAGACGAACACGTTGCCATGAGACATCATTGGGAAGCCCGTGAACAAATGGGAGTGGGCGCCGTATCCCCGAACTGCTTTAAGCAATTTGCTCCTCTCCATATTCTGATGGGCACTATGTAGATCTGCAGACTCGATTAACTACAGGACATGTAACTTCAACCGCTGGCTTTAGCCGGGCCGCTGGAATGAAGGTTTGGCGGTTTCACACTACGGCCACGCTGACCGGCGCACGGAAACTCAGTCCAGGTCGCCATGTCCCATAACCCCACTACCTGACAGCCACCTTCTCGTCGTAAAATCGACGGATGTTTCTGGCGATGTACTCTAGGCAGTCCTCTACCGCGAAGTGGCCTGAATCGAGCCGATGCATTTCAGCCTGGGGCAAATCCCGGAAATAGGCCTCGCCGCCTTCGCGGGTGAAGAAGATGTCGTCCTGGCCCCAGAAGATGATGGTCTTGGGACTGCGACTGCGCAGAAACTCTTGCCACTTCGGATAGAGGGTGACGTTGTTGCGGTAGTCATAAAAGAATTCCATCTGTATCCGCCGCGCCTGCGGACGCCCCATGCAGCAAGCATCCATGTTCCAGTTGTCCGGGCTGATCAACTCCGGTTTCTTGTGCCCGTGGAGATAAATGCTTCGGATAGCGTCCACTTCCAGGAAGCCCATGAGCGGCTTTTCCGATTCGGGTGTCCGTTTCTTCCACAGCGCGTTGCGGAAACCATCCCAGGCGGCCGTGAAACCCTCCTCATAGGCGTTGGTATTCTGGACGATCAGCCATTCCAACCATTCCGGGCGGCGCGCAAGGATGCGGAAGCCCACCGGACCGCCGTAGTCCTGCACGAAGAGACCGAAGCGGGTGAAGCCTTTTTGGTTCAGAAAACCCTCGACCACGTCCGAGGTCTTGTCAAAGGTGTATGAGTACTCGGTCGGATCTGGCAAGGCGCTGTTGCCGAAGCCGGGGTAATCCATCGAGATGACATGGAACTTGTGTGCCAGCGCTGGAATGAGGTTGCGGTATTGATGCGATGAGGCTGGAAAGCCGTGGAGCAACACAAGCTTGGGACTACCGGGCCTACCCGCTTCGCGGTAAAAGATGTTGAGCCCTTGGACCTCGATGGTTCCGGTCCGCACTGTGGTGTCTGTGATGGCGGGTACGTAGTTCATTAGAACCTCTCTTGTTGTTGGGCTTGGTTAGGCTACTCGGTGAAGACTGCGGCAGCGGCGGATTCAGCGCAAGCACGGCCACGGACTAGTTGCACATTGTCGCCCACAGAGATTTCGCCGCTCTCGATCACGAAGCAATTGAGCGCGAGTTTGCCCTCGAACCTCCGATAGATGCCGCGGGTGATTTCTTTGTCTTGGACTTGCGTGTCAGGATCGTACGAAGTCATGATGCACCGTAGGCGCAAATCCTGGACCCCAATGAGCACCGTGCCGATACGCAAGCAGCCGCCTGGCCATTCGCGCTCAGTCAATCCCTGGACGGCACCGATCACGAGGTTGGGCCGCAAGCGGCGATGGTCGTGACCGAAGGCGGCGATGGCACCGTCGGTGGCCACCAGCAACGGCAGTACATCGAAGCGTTCAATGCCGTCGTAGCGCACCAGCTTCGCGCCTGGGCTAGCTATATCTGTGACCTCGACGGCGACCTCTGGACTGTCCCATGGTCGACGGTCCACCAGAGGTTCGCCATCCAGACCCAGCGTACCCTTATGACCCAGGAAACGTGGATGAGAGCGTGAGGTGATTACCCGTCCCCGGGCGTCCTCGACATGTACAACTCGGTCGCCTTCAATTCCGAGCGGCCCAATGCGTACCCGTTGCAGTTTCTCGCCTGCCATTGTCTTAACCGGATATCTCCAGATCTCCGTGATCTTCATGGCCACCTCTGTTCCTGTGGAGAGTACCGCTGAGTCTACTAGTGGTCTGACATGACCTATCGGTTCGTCGTCCAAAGGCTGCAATTCTTACAGTCGAATGAGTCCCGGCATGGGGCTTCGACCACTCATATAGATAGTCTCATTTTGAGGGCTGCGCGATGCTTCATCTCTCCCGTTCCCAAGTTATTAGTTTTTGAACGGGCTTTAGGATAATTCAAACCCCTCGAGAAATCGACTATCTCTACTTTTGAATTTACAAGGGTTTTGGACGCGGATGCCATAAATGTCTTCTGCGAGCACGGCTAGAAAGATACGTTGGACCTGATGGCGCACTAGCAGCTCCGATTCGGCGAGACCACTTCCCTCAAGACTTCTTCTCGTTATCCTCCAAAGCCTTCCCGGCACTCGACCCGGCTCCCTGGAGTAGGCCAGAGAGAGGTGGAATAAGGTAGGATCGAGCACAAGATGAGTACCCTGGAGATACTGCTTGACGAAGCCGCCTCTATGCGCCTAGCATTTAACTAAGACGTTCCAGCCGCGTTGACTGGTCTTGCCCTTGCGTGTCCTGGAGCTTGCTTGGGCAACCCTCTTTCAGTCTCCGCCGCTCTAACGCCATAATTAGCCTGCACCTCTCTTCATGAGGCACACATGAGTCCAAGGATTTATGTGGAGCGCCTGACAAGTTCCGTGATGGACATGTGGTCTCGCCTACTCCGTGCGCCAGAGCGCACGGTCACTTCGGCATGTGTGATCAAGATCAAGACCAGCGGTCAGCCATTGGGCAATCAGTTTGTCGAGATAGGCTTGTCAGAGAAGGCTGAAGAAATAACGATGGCCTTCAACCGGAACCGACTGAAAGAGCGAAGACTCGACCTGTTCTCTGGACAGTACACGCGATGGTCTCCTCCCTCTACTGGGGAAGAGATGAAAGGAGGGGAATTATGCGCCCCATTCTTGTCATCATCATTATTGTGGCGATAGGTCTCGCGTGGGGTGGGAGTGTGGCCGGCCAAACCGAGCCGCCCGCGCATCAACAGCTCACGACCACGATCGAAAAGATCCAATCAGGGCTCATGTATTTCAAATCAACGGAGCGGCTGGGGCATCGTGAAGTGAGCATCCACAAGGCGGAGCGCATGGGGCTATCCCAAGCCAAGGTGGGAGATGAGGTTATCTTGGTCATCGATGATAACAACCTGTTGATCGATCTGCACAGGAAAGATGTTCCAGCTGCAGGGCATCACAGCATCGCTGGCAAGTTGTCTTATGCGGACCGGCTCTGGGAAGTCATCGAGATCAACACTGCGGGACGGAAGCAAACTTTTGCTGTGGATGAATCTGCCGGCAGCAGGCTGGCTGTTCTCAAGGAAGGTCAACTCGTGCAAGTAGAGTTGAATGAAGACAACATTGTTGTCGATATCCACCCAATCCGCTGAATGCATCGGTGTGCATGCATGTACGCCGATTGGCACTTGGCGTTGGTGGTCACGCATTTTCCTCGGGGGGAGGCGAGGTCGATATCGCGGATCACGCACTACAGCGACTCAGAATGCCACTGACCCGCACAGACGTGTCGCCATGCACTCAATTTGCGTCATCTGTGGGAAGATGTTTGTATAGTGTATTGGAGATACGATCAAATTGACTTCTCACCCGCGGGAGCTGGGCAACGATCGGAGGGTCATTGCGCGTAAGACGACCCGCGGTCGAGGAAAGCTTTTCGTCTACCCTCTTCCAGCCTACTCAGACTCATTCAGGCCAAGCATATCCAATAGTAAGACTTGAACTCGATGTTAGCTGGAATAGGCCCGAGTGGGGTGGAGTGAGGTGGGCTTGAACAGCAGATGAGCACATCCAACATGTTCGAATGAAGGACCCATTCCGAGACAATGGTTGCCTTCTTTTTAGCTATTCCCTAGCCGAATCTCACATCCCCACACGACGGGAAGTTTCCATCCCTGTGATCTTAACGTAACCAGGTCACATTTCTCCGCGAAAGTGGAGTCAAATCGCCCACCTCATTCGATGCCGACCGACGCCGACTCTAACTCTGAGCGGACCATTTCTCAAAACTTCTGGGTATTCATACATTTGCAATATACGATTCATCCTAAATCGCGATTTCCCACTTCACGTGCACAGGGTCGGAGCACATGCTTTAACGATGAAAAATAGGACGGTGCGTAGATCGATACTACGGTTGTTAGTGCCGGAACTCTAAACCTACCTATGACCGTTCTATGAACATCATTGTCGGTAGCCTATCAATCCACTCTTGAGAGGGAAGTCATGATAAGCAGTGTCTACATGCGGCGAGTGAAAGTTTGGTTCTTTGTCGTTGTCGGACTCTCAGTTTCCGCTTGCGCACATTCCCCGGGATCTTACGAACCAGTCATCCCACTAAAGGCAGGAACAACGATTGAGCGATACACCAATCTCCATATTGAAGCCACTAACAGGAACGAAGTCCCCATGATACAGACCGATCGGGAACGGCTCGTTAACAACATCGTTCGACAACTGCAGGTGACTAATCGCTTTAAAGAGTTGAACGTCGCTAATCCTAGTCCTAACACGCTCAATGCCATGGTCGAAGTTACGAATTATGATAAGGGCAATGCGTTTTTGCGGTTCCTCCTGGCCGGGTTGGGACAAATGCACATTGACGGAACCCTAACGCTGCAGGACCGCGATAAATCTGAGGTGGTAGGAAAATATGAAGTGAACAAGACCTTCGCATGGGGAGGCCTTTATGGGATGGGTACCAAGATTGAAGAGGTCGAGGAAGGATTCGCAGCAGCGGTAGCAGAAATTCTACTAGGGAAGGGTAAGAAAGCAGACGAAGTTGAAATTGCCGAGGGGGTAAAAACCTCCAAGTAATCTAAACCCGTTGAGAAATCGACTCCCCGCTCTTTTCGAATTTGCAGGGGTTTTGAGGCGAGAGCAGACCAAATCAAAAACAACCGGTTTTGGTGTCAGCGGAAATGAGTTGGTAAGTTGGCCTGATTCACTCTACAACATGACGGATGCGGACAGGACTGGCGAATCGGCCTGCCATCCTTTCCTAGTTACTTGTACTTGGCGTGATCGGCTTCAGTCTGATCTAGGTGCGTTCACGGAGTTCTGTCCGGTGTATTTCCTGTTGGATAAGAGCTGTGTGCCGGAAACCGAAGTCAGTTTCTGAAGTGCTTGGGACCACTACGGTTCGGCTCATGCGACAGCCGGTTTAAAGGGAATCCCGAACGGCAGGTTGCCAATGCTCTTGTAGTCGTGCAATATCGTGCGCTACGATGTTATGAGAGAAACAGCAGTTTAACGATACGTGGATAAGGAGGATGCGATGAGGCAGAAGCACGTATTGACAGCCTTGGCGATCTTCGCAGTAACCGGAGCAGTCAACCTTTCCGATAGCCTTGCCGAAGGTTGGCAAAGAGAGACGTTGATCCATAAGGTGGCCGATGCGTATTCCGGGATGTCTGGAGGCATCTTGAGGCCCGACGCTGCAAGCTCCCAGCAGGGGGCCATGCCAGGTGCTCAATCCCGCCAGCCAGGTGAATCTACCTATGGTTCACCCAGTAATGACCCTCGATACGGCGGAAAATCCTCTGACCCCTCCTATCATAAAGAATCGTCTGGATCCCCGACTTCGCCCTACAGTGAAACCATTTATGGAGGGGTTCCGACGACGCCGAGTGCTGATCCAGCGGTCAGGGAATTGAACCGTGACCCATCAATGAGGTAGAGGTGTGACTGCACGAGGGTAGGGGACTTCGCTCCAACCTGAGAAATCGGCCACCACTTTTCTGAAATGTACAGAGTTTTTGAGGCGAGAGCACTCTACTTGGATTTCCCCAATAGCAGCACTATCTCTTCGTCCAATCCTGCCAATCCGTGATGGTGGCCCGCGTCATCGCTTTCGCAGCCTTCATCAACCACTTGCCCTTTCGCTTTGCGAGGTCACGCTGTATGTCTTTAATCGCCTTGGGATCTCCAAGATGCACATTCGCAGTTTCCCAGCCCATGGCATACAAAAGCTTGTCTTCGTCTCGTTTACGCGGCAGTGCCGTGAGTTCAATCCGGGAGCAATAAGGGGAAAGCCGGCGAAGGAGCCAGATTCCCTCCATCCGCACAAAGGGATCTCGACAGCGGACGGCGTGCTCTAACATCGTAGAATACAAAATCTCATTGCTTCCCTGTCCACTCCGGGCCCACGAACAGGCGGAGCGGACGAGTGCCTTGGCTTCCCTGGCAATCATACCTCCACGCCAGTTCGTCAGTGCCACAAATCGGGGGTGTCCTAAACTTCCCAAGCCCGAAACCCGACGCCGAAGACTATACGACAGACCCGCTTCCGGCATCATGAAATCGAGTCCCGCCATGGCTGCTTGAGGAACCGATCCTTGTACAACCGGAAGGGTCTGCATTTTGCGCCAGAACCTCACCGGGTCGCGGAGGGAGTTGGTTGCAATATCACGCAGCCATGGATGCTGCTCGGACAACACAAACGGTCGGCCACCTGACTTCAACCCCTCCGTGTAGCCTGTCAGGATGGCATCATAGGCATTCCTTGGCTTGGTGAGGAGATGCTCGGCGGTGACCGCTAGCTTCGCACTTGCCGCCAATCGTACGAGATCGTTTGTGTAAGGGAGTGGGTATGCCTCATCGAAATCGTTGATTCCCCAAATCAAACGGCCTTCGCTGTCGCGCCACGTGCCGAAGTTCTCCACATGCAGGTCCCCAATTGCCCGCAGGACCGGCGCTGTGGCCAAATCCGCACAGACTTCAACCCACACCTGCATCCATCGGTAAAATGTCGCCCGGAGGAAGGCAAAGCTGTTTCGTTTCATGAAGGAGTGCTTCAAACGGAGGTCTGAGGGTACCAGCGGGATCTGTCTTCTCAGCCATTTTTCGTAGTCTTTCGTTGCTTGGTCAATCTTCATTCGGAAATGTCTCGCTTTTGGCGAGGACGGTCAGAAAGATATCAGTCTTGACGGGGATCTATAAGCTCCACTTCGGCGAGATCATTTCCCTCCAGACTTCTTCTCTTGTTCTCTCAAGGCCCTCCCGGCACTTCCCTCGGTTTCGTTGTTGTCTCCTTCATCCTTCGACGTCGGTGACTTGGATGCCTGTTCTTCTCGATGGCCACCGATAAGTGCTGCGGCGATCAGGAGCTGAATGCCGATGAGGAGAAAGAAGAGTCCTCCCTTATGCTGCCCGGTGTGCTCAGCGATCGAAAATCGCTGCGCGGCCAGCAGGAGGGAGAGCACCGAGAGGACAAACAAGAAGATTCTCATGTCTCATGCCCCACACCCAAAAGGGTATGCCCACGGTGGGACGAGGTCAACCGGAAATCGTGTGGAAGAACAGAAATGAAACCGGTCGCAACTATGGAGATAATGTACTCACACTGGGAGGAGCATCCGAGACGGGCATTGAAACCGCCGGTTGGGTCACACTCTTGAACGGCAGGTCCAACAAGGCATAGGGATTCACGCGCGCACCGTTGAGCTTGACCCCCCAATGCAGATGGGGACCCGTGGCTCGTCCGGTCGCCCCCACTTTTCCGACGATCTGGCCGGCCTTCACATGATCGCCGTCCTTGACCAGGACTTCGGACAGATGGAAATACATCGAATAGAAACCCAATCCGTGGTCCAGAAACACGCCCTTCCCAGAGAAGATATGATCGACGGTGAGCCGCACAACACCATCATTCGTCGCCGCAACCACGGTGCCCAGCGGAGCGCCGATGTCTTCGCCATTGTGCGGATTGCGCGCCTGACCGTTCATGATTCTGACACTTCCAAAAATCCCGGTTCGTTTCCCGTTCACCGGCTCCACAAAACCCGGCTGCCATAGTTTGCTCTGGGAATCCGTCGCCAACGCCTCCTTCACCTGCTCCTGCTCCGCTTTCCAGCGAGCCAAACTCTTGTCGTCCAAGTCCACTTTGTCTTTAGGCAGCGTGAGGTGCTCGACATGAAACTTCTCTTTCAGGACCACGACCTGGTACCGCAAGGTACGACTCTGTTCCCCGGTCTTTACCTCGACGGCCAGTTCATGATGTCCCGGCTCGTCCTGCAGATCGATCCCAAGCAATCCGACGAATCCTTTCGCTTCTTCAGGCCGAGTATCCGGGAAAAAGCTGAGGGAGCGGCCCAGGAACTGTCCCTGTACCTGGGTGACCGTATCATCGGCAGAAACCTTGATGACGAGGATTTGTCCCTGCTTTCCACGATATTGACCATCGAACCCTGAAGGAACCGGTAAGGAGCCTGAAAAAAGGTCGGCTGGAAGATTGCCGGCGAGCAGAACGGCGGCGCCGAGCGCAACACGGCTCAGCAGGGCACGGCAACGAGTATTCAGCCCTCGCGTCGGCCTCATCGATAGAACCGCCCTCCAGATACTTGGGAAATCAACTCTTCGACGCGCCGATTGACTGCGCTGAAGGGGTCCATACAGAGGATCGTCTCCTCCCAATACCCGTTGAGTTTCAGGTACGTCCAATCCACGGTATAGGATCGATTCTTGGCGCGCGCGAATCGGATGAAGTCCCCGCGCACCTTGGCCCTCGTGGTTTGCGGCGGGGTGGACATCGCCCGTTGGACAGCCTCTTCCTCGACGACTCGTTCGATCAACCCACGAGACTCCATCAAGTAATACAGTCCCCGCGTCCGCTTCACATCATGGTATTGCAAATCCAAGAGGAACACCCTGGGGTCGTCCCAGCCGCAATTTTTCTTGTCCACGTAGGATTGGATCAAATGTTTTTTCGTGACCCAATCGATCTGATGCGTGAGCTGCATGGGATCTTCCTCCAACTGATCGAGCACGGTCTCCCACTTGTCGCACACATCTTCGAGAATAGGTTCGTGAGCCTGCTGGATCAGATATTCTCTGGCTCTCTTCAGGTAAACCCGTTGAATTTCGATCGCGGTCAGTTGCCGGCCGTCATCGAGCTTGACTTTCTTTTTCAGGGTTGGATCGCGGGAAACCTCGCGGATGGCCTTGACGGAGTCCTCAAGCTCCATCCCGTGTACCGTGTACCCTTCTTCGATCATCGACAAGACGAGCGCCGCCGTCCCCACCTTGAGGTAGGTCGCGTATTCGGACATGTTTGAATCCCCGACGATGATATGCAGCCTCCGATAGCGCTCCGCATCGGAATGGGGCTCATCGCGGGTGTTGATGATGCTCCTGGAGGACGTGGTCGATGACGACGTCTTCTCATGAATATGCTGGGCCCGTTGCGAGATGAAATACTGTGGCTTCCCGGATACTTTTAATACTTTTCCCGCCCCGCTGAATACCTGCCGGGTCACGAAGAACGGGATGAGCTGTTCCGTGACTTTCCAAAAGTCCACGTCGCGCCGCATGAGAAAGTTCTCGTGGCACCCATACGTGTTGCCAAGAGAATCCGTGTTGTTCTTGAAAATATAGATTTCTCCGGACAGCCCTTCCTCCCGAAGCCGCTCCTCAGCCGCGGGCAAACAGGCTTCCAAAAGCCGTTCTCCTGCCTTGTCATGAACCACGAGGTCGAGGATATTGTCACATTCGGGAGTGGAGTACTCGGGATGACAGCCGGTGTCTTGATAGAACCGCGCCCCGTTGACCAAAAACGCGTTGGACGGCCAGCTGTTTGGAATCAGTCCCTCGAAGATGTAGCCGAGGACTTTCTCCATCGGAAGATAGATACGACCGTTGGGAGAAAAAATGAGGCCGTACTCATTTTCGAGGCCGAAGATTCTTTGTTTCATGGGACCCGGCGACGTCATGGAAGGCTTAGAAACAGATTACACGCCCGTCCGCGGATCTGCAACAAAGGGAGCCTCCCATGAAAGGCTGCGGTTAGGGAGAGAGGATGCGGCGAATGTCATTGATCGCCAGCCGGCGGAACTTTCGCCCGATGCGGGTTCGATCCAGGACCGCGACTTCCAAACCTTCAGGAGGCAGCTTTTGATTCGCCGTCTGTTCGAGCGCCGTGACACACAGCGTGAGCGCCGCGTCCAGGGACGGAGCCTGGCTCGGGCTCTTTTCCTTCAGGACAGTCTGCACCGCTTCTGCCCTTCCGCCGATCACCGCAAAGTTCTTCTCATCGATGATGCTGCCGTCGAACGAAATACGGTAGATTTCGTTCGGGTGGCTGTTGGTGCCGGCCTGGACGACAAGAATCTCCACCTCAAGCGGCTTCATTTCCTGACTGAAGACGGTCCCGAGGCTTTGCGAGTACCCGTTCGCCAGCGAGCGGCCGGTGACGTCTTCGCGGCTGTACATAAACCCTTTGAGGTCGGCGTGACGAATTCCCGCCTTTCGAAGGTTCTCAAACTCGCTGTATTTGCCCGCTCCAGCAAACGCGATGTTGTCGTAAATTTCAGAAACTTTGTGCAACGACGAGCTCGGATTATCCGCGGTCAACAGGATGCCGTCGACATATTCCATCGCAATGATCGAACGGCCCTTGGCAATCCCCTTCCTGGCATACTCGGCCTTGTCCTGCATCATCTGTTCAGGGGATACGTAATAGGGCATCGGCATGATTACGTCTCCCTTGCACGCCGGACGACGATCATCTCGTCGTAGACGGCTTTGAGTTGGTCATCCGGAACATCGGTGATGCCTTGAGCGGTCACAAACTTGGCCGTCGGATAGATCCCTCGGATCAGGTCCGGTCCACCCGTCCCGACATCATCATCGGCCGCATTGTAGAGCGCCAGCAACGCCAGCTTAAGCGCCTCTTGCTCGGAAAGATTCTTCCGAAAATGCTCACGCATGGTGTTGCGCGCGTCTTTACCTCCGGACCCGATGGCATGGTAGTCGGACTCTTCATACCTCCCACCGGTGATGTCGTACTTGAAGATACGCCCTTCGCGCCGCTTCTCGTCGTAGCCGACGTACAACGGCATCACGACGAGCCCCTGGAACACCATCGGCAGGTTGGCCTTGACCATTTGGCCGAGCTTGTTCGCCTTTCCTTCACACGAAAGCGGCATCCCTTCCAGCTTTTCGTAATGTTCCAGCTCGGTCTGAAACAATTTGGCCATCTCGATGCACGGGCCGGCTGCGCCGGCGATGGCCATGGCCGACCATTCGTCGATCTTGAACACCTTTTGGATACGGCGATCCGCGATCTGAAATCCTTCCGTGGCTCGCCGATCACCGGCAATCACGACTCCCTGTTGAGACTTGAGCGCCAAGACGGTCGTCGCATGCGGCACGGACATTGACCCTGGGACTCGCATGTGCTCGGGCACCGGTGCGATGTGTTGGCTTCCCAGCGTCAACCCCGGATAATGTTTGGAGATCAAGTCGAAAAAGCTGGAGTCGTCGTGATCGGGGAGATATGGCAGCTTCATTGTGGGCTTCGAACCGTCATCCGTCAAACCTGGAGCTTTGCAAGCAGCGCTGCTACCGAATCGGTCGTATCGAGCAGTTCCCGCGTCAACGTCTGAGTGCCACGATGCGGGTCCATGAGAGGGACTTTCTTGATCGTCGTATCGCCCGCGTCGAACAGAACGGACGTCCAACTCGCGCCGTAAAGCGACTTCGCGAACTTGCTGACACAGCGCCCACGAAAATAGGCTCTGGTTCCAGTCGGCGGATTCAACTCGGCGCGCTGAATATCTTCGTCTTCAACCATCCGTTCGATGAGATTGCTGCGTTCCAACGTGTAAAATAACCCTTTCTCGGGACGAACGTCATGGTATTGGAGATCCATCAGCTTCATTCGCGGGTCATCCCATCCACACCCTTTACGCTCCATATAGGATTCGATCATATGACGCTTGGCCACCCAATCTAACTCGCGAACCAGCAATCGTGGATCGCGATCGAGCTTGTTCAAGACATCCTCCCAGCGGAGCAACACATCCTGAGCGGATGGATTGGGAGCCTGCGAGGAGTAAAAGCTCTTGGCCGCTTGCAGATAGGCCCGTTGAACAGCGAGCGCCGTTGTAGGCCTCCCACCGGCCAGTTTAATCGTCTCCTTCACGTCCAAGTCGCGCGAGACTTGCTTGAACACCCGAACCGGTTCATCGAGTTCCAGCTGAGGCAAGTCAGTTCCCGCTTCGAGGAGATGCAGGACGATGTCCAAGGTTCCGACCTTGAGATACGTGGACACCTCGGCCATATTGGCGTCGCCCGTAATGACATGCAGTCTCCGAAACCTCGCGGCATCGGCATGCGGCTCGTCGCGCGTATTGATGATCGGGCGTTTGACCATCGTATTGAGGTCCATGAGACACTCAAAAAAGTCGGCGCGCTGCGAAATCTGATACTCCGCCGGACTGGTCTGGTTTTCGGCTCCGACTTTTCCGGCCCCGGCAAAAATCGGCCTCGTCACGAGGAACGGCGTCAACACCCTGGCGATCTTGTCGAACGACACGGCTCTCGATACTAAATAGTTTTCATGGTACCCGTAGCTGTTGCCTTTGCCGTCGGAATTATTCTTGTACAGCACATACTGTTCGGCTCCCCTCACCCGCGCCATCTCCAGAAGACACTTGGCGAGGATCCGCTCTCCGACTCGTTCAAAGGCCACCACCTCCCGGGCGTTTGAACACTCCGGAGTGGAGTACTCGGGATGCGCTCCATCAACATACAAGCGTCCGCCGTTCGCCAGCACTTTATTCAACTGCCGATTGTAGTCAGGGTTGGGCCGCTCTCGTTCGCCATCGACCTCGAAACCCCTGGCGTCCAAGAGGGGATTCTCATTTTCGTAATCCCAAATTGCCCCGGGAGCCGGCAGTCCCGGATAGTGGCCGATCACGGCAAATGAACCGGAGACCGGATCCATCGCGGACGGATCTTTCGCCGCGATGCCGAACTCAGTTTCCGTGCCGAGCACTCGCGCGCGATTCGTCGGAATGTGTTCTTGCATAGGCTAGTTAGAGATAGTGGCCGGTACTGATGGTTTCGATCTGCCGATGTTCCGCCGGGCCACCGCTGATGGTCCGAATATGAATGATTTTTTCGCCCTTCTTACCGGCGACTTTCGCCCAATCATCCGGATTGGTCGTATTGGGAAGATCCTCGTGCTCCTTGAACTCTTCACGGATGGCGCGGACCAAGTCCTCCGAGCGCAGCCCGGCGCCCTCTTGCGCGATCACGCGCTTCACGGCAAACTTTTTCGCGCGCGAGACAATCCCTTCGATCAGCGCTCCGCTGGCGAAGTCCCGGAAGTACAGCACTTCCTTTTCGCCGTTCGCGTAGGTCACTTCGATGAACTTGTTTTCTTCGCTGGCGGCGTACATGGTCTCGACCGTCAGCGACGTCAATCGCTCCACCAGCGCCTGTCGATCTCCTCCATGACGCTCCAGATCTTCCGCGGCGAAGGGAAGATCCGTAGAGATGTACTTCGAGAAAATGTCCCGGGCCGCCGTGGCATCAGGCCGTCCCACCTTGACTTTGACGTCCAACCGGCCGGCACGAAGCACGGCGGGATCGATCAAATCCTGCCGGTTGCTCGCCCCGATGACGATAACGTTGCGCAATCGCTCCACTCCGTCGATCTCAGAGAGAAACTGGGGGACGATCGTCGACTCGATGTCGGACGACACTCCCGTACCGCGGGTCCTGAAAAGCGCATCCATCTCATCAAAAAAGACGATGACCGGATGGCCGTCCTCGGCCCGCTCTTTCGCTTTCTTGAACACTTCGCGCACCTGACGCTCAGACTCCCCTACATACTTATTGAGCAGTTCAGGGCCTTTCACGTGAAGAAAGTAACTCCGAATCTCTTTACCGGCCCGATGGCCCAACTTCTTGGCGATCGAGTTAGCCACCGCTTTGGCGATCAGCGTCTTTCCGCAACCGGGCGGGCCATAGAGCAGGACGCCTTTGGGCGCACTGAGTTTGTATTCCGAGAAGATCTGCGGATGCAGGAAGGGCAGTTCAACGGCATCACGCACCTGTTCCAGCTCTTTCTGGAGGCCGCCGATGTGCTCATAGTCGACATCGGGGACTTCTTCCAACACAAGCTCTTCCGCCTCAGACTTCGGCAATTTCTCGATGACGTATCCGGAACGGGGATCATATAAGAGATGGTCACCCACACTCAGTCGCTCGGCAAGTAGCGGGTCGCCGAGCTCGGCCACTTTCTCCTCGTCGAAATGGAGCGTGACCAAGGCCCGTCCCCCTTCCAGCACATCTTTCAGCCGAACGACTTCTCCCTGACTGTCGAACCCCTTGACCTCGATCACGTTGAGCGCCTCGTTGAGGACGACTTCTCGTCCCTTCCGCAATTCAGTAGGCTTGATCGAAGGATGGAGGCTCACCTTCATTTTTCGCCCCGACACATACACATTGCCTGTCCCATCCGTGTTCATGCTGGAAAAAATCGCATAAGCCGACGGCGGTGCCGTCAATTTCTCCACTTCAGTCCGCAACGCTTCGATCTGAGCCTTCGCTTCCTGCAGCGTCGTGACGAGCTTTTCGTTCTGTTTATTGGCCTGCTCGAGCTGATAGCGTGACTGATAGAGCCGACGGATCTCCTCTTCCATCGACTGAATCTGAACGCGAAGCTTGTCGAGTTCACGAACGTGTTCGTCGTTCTTGTGAGTCATGTCTCCATCACCTTCGGACAGTCGCTTCGTAATCTTCTTGACAGAATCTCGGAGGGACCGGAGTCGATTTGGCTGACCCTTGTTTTCCGCCATATCGAGACGACACGAATAGCTCGTAACGATGGATAAGCGCGTAAACTTAAGCCTGTGCCCGGATTCTAACACCCGACCTAGGGGTGGTCAACTCCAACGGGTGATCCCACACAATGGACATCCACCTTACGTGACAACGGCTCACGTCTCGAGAGCCTCTCTGAACTCCCGCACAGCCGCGCCGACATCATCACGGGTCAGCAGCGCTCCGATCACGGCGACTCCGTGCGCACCGGCTCGACGAACGTCGCGCACCCGTTCACTCGTCATCCCTCCGATGGCGAAGACGGGAATTCTCGATTGGCGGCAGACATCGGACAGACGATCCAGTCCAAGCGGAGGCCCGAATGAACGCTTCGATGGAGTATCGAAAATCGGACCAAACACCACGTAGTCGGCACCGTCATGATTCGCAGATCGAACTTCTTCGGCGGAGTGGGTAGAGACCCCGATCAATCGACGAGGGCCGATCACCCGACGCACGGCTACTGACGGCAAACTGTCGGCGCGAAGATGAACGCCGTCCCAATTCAACGCCATCAGGAGATCAACCCGATCGTTAATGATCAAGGCCACCGAGCCCGGCTTCGTCACCGCCTGAATATCTTGCGCCAATACCAGCAGCTCATTCGTCGAGAGATCGCGCTCCCGTAGCTGAATAGCGGGCAACCCGGCACTGATAGCCTGTCGGATAAGAGAGGGAAGGGATCGACCGCCTGCTTGAGTCCTGTCGGTCACAAGCAGGAGGCGGAAATTAACGGACGGCATGTCCCAAGGAGGCACGTTCCGATCGATGTCGAATTTGAACACTCACTGCCAACGCCAGAATGCCTTCAGGATGCTCAAAAAGGCTGTCGGCAAGGCCGCAGCGAGCGAAGAGGCGAGGCGTATTCTTTTTTCACCCACCCGCCCCAAGCTGCACTTTGCAGCTCTAACCCGATGGTACGTTGAGCCTCTGAGCGATGCGAGAACGCTGCTGGCAGACTTTTTCAGCATCCTGTTAGAGCATCCCTTCGATCGGGCTACTAGCCGTGGCATAGAGTTTCCTGGGAATGCGGCCGGCCTTGTAGGCCAGACGACCGGCATGCACGGCATACTTCATCGCTTCCGCCATGGCGATGGGATCCTTGGCGCCGGCGATCGCTGTGTTCATCAGCACCGCATCGGCGCCATACTCCATCGCCAAAGCTGCGTCCGATGCGGTTCCAACCCCGGCATCGACGATGATCGGCACCTTGACGGTTTCCATGATGATTTTCAGGTTGTATGGGTTCCGGATGCCGAGCCCTGATCCAATGGGCGCAGCCAAGGGCATGACCGCGGGGCATCCGATATCCACGAGTTTCTTTGCAACAATCGGATCATCGTTCGTGTACGGTAGGACAATGAATCCTTCTTTGATAAGGATCTTGGCCGCCTCGATCAACCCTGCCGTGTCGGGGAACAAGGTCCTTTCGTCGCCGAGCACCTCCAGCTTCACCAAATCGGAGACGCCGGCCGCACGAGCCAATCGAGAATATCGAACGGCATCCTCCACGGTGTAGCATCCGGCTGTATTGGGCAGAATTGTATACTTCTTTGGATCGATGTAATCGAGGAGATTCTCTTTCGATCGATCGGTGATGTTCACCCGACGAACCGCGACTGTCACAACATCAGCGCCGGACACTTCGATGGCCTTTTGCGTTTCGAGAAAGTCTTTGTATTTTCCCGTTCCGACCCATAACCGGGACTTGAACTCACGCCCTGCAATGATCAGTCGATCATTCGTCATCTTACCCTCTCTCGGATAGACACATGAACTATCTCACCATCGCTTCCAACGGTCCCACCGCCGATAAAACTGAGAATTTCGACCCGATCCCCCTCTTTGAGCAGGCGCTGGCCAAATGCCGTTCGATCAAGAATTTCGAGATTCAGTTCGACTGCCACCCGTTCCGTCCTGATCTCGAGATCTTGCAACAGATCAGCGACCGATGCGCCGCTCCGCCAGGTCCTTGCTTCGCCGTTCACATGGATTTGGATCGTATCCTGCACGGCAGTCATCCTATGGGACCGGAATTCGCCTTGTCAACAAAGTGCTCTTGCCTGAAAGGGCAAGCAACCCGCACAATAGACGACCAAGGTTCTACCCATGAAGGAGAAGAATCAGCAACTGGCCTCCCTCTTCCGGTCAATGGCCGACCTGCTTTCCTCTCAACGGGCCAATCCGTTTCGCGTGCGGGCCTATCGACACGCGGCGGATGCGCTACTTGCCATAGAGGAAGATGTGGCAACTGTGGCTGCCCGCCAGGGGCTTGAGGAGATTGACGGAATCGGAGCGGATCTGGCTAAAAAAATCGACGAGTTTCTTGAGACGGGGACCATCCGGGCGTATGAAGAGCTTAAGACACCTCTTCCAATAGAGGTCAAGAGCTGGGCGACCCTTCCGGGGCTCTCTGAACCACTCGTCGCCTATTTGTACTTCCGCCTCGGTATACGGACGCTCCCGGATCTCGACCAGCTCATCCGATCCCACCTGCTTCGAACTCTGCCGAGCTTTTCAGGATCGGAGGAGCAATTGCTGCAGGCCGTCCGACAACGCGTCCAAGATCACGAGCTTAGCAGGCTCCCGCCGGGATAACTTCAGGATGTCTTGAGTTCCTTGAAGATCTTCCAGCTCTTGAGCAGTTCCACAGCTTTCTGGAGCTGAGCATCCTGTTCAAGCGAAAGTTCTCCTCCCGCCTCAGCCGGGGACGGCTGCGGAACGGTCCCATTCTTGGAACCGGCCTCATCCGGGGACTTTCCATTCGGTGGCACAGCATCCTTGCCAGCAGGAGGCTTAACCGCCTTCACCTCAGACTCTTTGTCGGCAGACTTCCCGTCAGGCGCTTTGGCGACCGATGGAGCCGGCAGCTTCACCACAATATCGGGAGTGATACCGGTCGACTGGATCGACCGACCCTTCGGGGTATAGTACTTGGCAGTTGTGAGGCGAAGTCCGGAACCATCCCCTAGGGCCAGAATCGTCTGCACTGATCCCTTTCCAAATGATGTGGTCCCGACCACGACGGCTCGTCCCCAATCTTGCAGTGCTCCGGCGACAATTTCCGACGCGCTCGCCGATCCTTCGTTGACGAGGACAATCACGGGAAGGTCTTCCATCTGATCTTTGGCCTTTGCGAACCACTCATCCTTTTTCCCCTCGCGACTCTTGGTATACACAACCAGCTTTCCGCTGGGAAGAAACTGCTCGGACACATCGACCGCGGCAGTCAGCAATCCACCCGGGTTGTTTCGTAGGTCGAGAATGGTCCCCTGCACTTTCTGTTCTCGGAACTGTTTGATCGCTTTGGAGAGATCCCTTCCGGTCGCTTCTTGAAATTGAGTGAGCCGGACATATCCAAGATTGTCGATCACCTTCGACTTCACGCTTTCAATTTTTATCGTGTCCCGGACGAGGGTGAACACCATTGGATCAGGCGTACCGTCCCGTTGTATGGTTAAGTTGACCTTGCTGCCTTTCGGCCCCCGCATCTTCTGGACCGCATCCATTAGGGTCAGATCTTTCGTCGGGTCATCATTGACCTTGATGATGAAATCGCCGGCCTTAATACCCGCGCGATGAGCGGGCGTGCCTTCTATCGGCGCAATCACGGCCAGACGGTTATCCTTCACGCCGATCTGAATGCCGACTCCCCCGAATTCCCCCCTGGTTTCTACCTGCATTTCCTTGTACATCTCCGGAGTCATGTAGGCTGAGTGCGGATCGAGCGTCGACAGCATGCCGCGGATAGCCCCTTGAATGAGATCTTTCGGCTTCGTCTCATCGACATAATGTTTCTGAACTTGGTTCAAAACCTCGGAGAACGTCTTGAGCTCTTCATACGTTTCGCTGGCGTGGCCGGTCCGCTCCCATCCTTTCCCGATGACGACTCCACAGAGCAGAGCCAGTGCAATCATCGGTCCGACCACCCAAGACTTCCGCCGTGGCTGCTGTTCCATCATCTTCACATCCCTTCTTTCCTGCGTTGTCAGATCACCAATTCGAAGACGCTGTCGAGACCTGCCTTATCGCTTCACCAACCAGTGGAGCGGGTCGACCGGTTCAGCCCCTTCACGCAACTCAAAGTATAATGTATTTTCTCCGATCATGCCCGTATCTCCCGTCTCTCCGATAGACTGGCCTTCGGCAACTTGTTCGCCGACTCTGGCCAGAATCTTGGAGGCATGCGCATACAGGGAGAAAAATCCGTTGGCATGATCCAAGATTATAACGAGTCCATAGCCTTTCAACCAGTCCGCATAGACGACGCTCCCGGGCATGACGGCATGAATCGAGCTTCCCTCCGTGGTTCGAATTTCAATGCCTTTACGCTGAACATACGTGTTGAACGTCGGGTGCTTCTGGCGTCCGAAGTATGACACGACTTTCCCCTCGGCCGGCCAAGGCAGCGCGCCTCTGGTTCCACGCGGCAGTGGTGACGCCGTCGGAGGGCGCATGGCCAGGGCACGTCGGCGCGCTTCCAATTCATGCAGCAGGCTGTCGACGCGTGAGGCGGACCGCTCCAGTTCTTCGACGGCACGATCGTAAGAATCCTTTTCGTGTGTGATCTTCGCGAGATACACTTTTTTCTCTCTCTGAGTGACGCGAATATCGGCAAGCTTCTTTTCGACGTTTTGTTTGAAGGCCACCATTCCGGCTCTGGCCTCGGCACGCTGATGTTCGGCTTGCTCCATCCGCGCCATATCGGTTCGGAACGTCTCGAGTAATTCGTAGTCCTTTTGTGAAACGGTGGAGAGATATTGCCCCCGGCGCTGAAGGTCGCCGTATGTATCCGCCGTCAGGAGCGCCTTGATATAGCCGAACCGCCCTTCCATATACTGCACACGGAGCCGTGCGAGGATGGCTTCACGCCGCGATTGGATGCCGGTCCGCATCACCGCCAGCTGCTCTGTAATCTCCTCGATTTCCCGATCCTTCTGCCGAAGTTTCTTTTTAATGTCATGGTGATCTTGTCGATGATGGACCAGGCGTTCATCCAGGGATTGGATACCTTGAAGGACCGATTCCCGTTTTTTCCCCACCTCCTCGGCCCGTTTCCGTTTCTCTTCGATCTTGTCCTTCAGCGCTTCAAGGGTCTTTCGCTCTCGCTCGATTTTTTCGGCGATCGGATCACCGGCCGCATCGACAACAGCTGCCCACCCTCCGCCTAGCGCGACGCAACACACCAGACCGGAGAGGAGAATTTTCATGCGCGCCCCTCCCCAACGCGCAAGAGAGACACCACGCTTCCCGCAAAGCCCAGCCCCATCCCGGCCACAACAAGCGCCATACAGATGGAGAGCGGGAAGAAGGAGACCAGACTTTCCATCCCGCTGAAACGGCCAGCCGATTGAATCTGCTGCAGAAACAGTTCGAACCCAAGCTTGAGAATTCCGAGCGAGAGCGCGCTGCCGCAGGCGCCGAGCACGGCGCCCTCGAGGAAATACGGAATGCGGATGAATGTGCGTGTCGCCCCGATGGAGCGGAGGATCTCAATCTCCTCTCGTCTGGCAAACAGTGCAAGCCTGATGGTGTTCCCGATGATCGTCACGGCCGCTGCGGAGAGCAGGACCCCCACACCGATCGCCACCAGTTCGATGTAGCCGATGAGTTCGGCCAACACATTGATCCATTCTTGATTATAGTCGACCTTGGCGACCCCTTCCATCGTTTGAACTCGTTCGACCCAGCCTTTCATCGCATCGGGAGAGCGAAAATTCGGCGCCAGCGTCACCACGAACGAAGCCGGGAGAGGATTCTCGCCGAGCCCCTCGAGTAAATGAGAATCCGCGGGGAATTGTGCGCGAAATTCTCCCAGCGCCTGTTCCTTCGATACAAAGAGCACCCCCGCCACCATACGATCGGATTTGAGTGTTCGCTCCAATTCCTGCATCCCCTCGCGGGACAGCCGTTCCTCCACATAGACCATGATCTTGACATCTTCCTGTAGCCATCCGGCTGCACTCCTCAGATTCACGTAGAGCAACAGAAAAATGCCGACACAGGCTAATGTGAAGGCCGTGGTTAAGATGGCGACGATCGTGGTGGTGCGGTTGGTCCGCATGTTGGCCCACGCTTCGCGGACGAGGTAAAATAGTCGTCTCATACTCCAACCCCTACTGTCGCCCGGCGTTCCGGTACCACCGCTCCTTGCGCCAGGGTGATCACCCGGCCGTTGATCTGGCGCATGACCTGAGGGTCGTGGGTGGCCACGATTACGGTGGTGCCGCGGGCACTGATCAATTTGAACAATTCTATGATTTCCCCCGTGCGCTCCGGGTCGAGGCTGCCTGTCGGTTCATCGGCGAGAAGCACCACCGGACCATTGACGATCGCTCTGGCGATACATGCCCTCTGTCGCTCTCCTGCCGAGAGACTGTTCGGCGGCTGATCTTTCTTGTGCTCGACACCCACGGCACGCAACGCCTCCGTGACTTTACGACGAATATCTTTCTCGGACGCGCCTTGAACGACCAACGGAAGCGCGACATTGTCGAACACGGATTTTTTGGGCAGCAGACGGAAGTCTTGGAAAACTGATCCGACCTTCCGCCGGAGATACGGGATCTCCGACTGTTTGAGCTTGGTGACATTTCTGCCTTGAACGAAAATCTGCCCTTCATCAGGCTGTTCCTCGCCGATCAGCATCCGCAGTAAGGTGGACTTACCGGCTCCGCTCGGCCCCATAAGAAGAACGAACTCCCCTTTCTCGACCTCGAGCGTGACATCGGACAGCGCGGCTCTCCGGTCATACCATTTCGACACATGGATCAGCTGAATGATCGCGTCCACGAAGACCCCTTTGAGCAGGGCTGGAACCGTCAGTGTTCGGCGACGTCAAACGCGTTCTGAAGATGTTCGATTTGGCCATGGGTCGAAGGTTGACCCTGGACCAACACGACATCAAATCGGCAGGCCCTCTCGGACCAATGCCGTTGCGCCAAATACTGTGCTGCCAGTTTCGCCAGCTTCGCCCGTTTACGATGATCCACTGCCAGCAGTGCGCCGCCGAAGGCCAGGGTAGTCCTGGCCTTGACTTCAACGAATACCACGACACCATGGTCTTCCGCCACGAGATCCAATTCTCCGATCGGCGTCCGCACGTTGCGATCGAGAATGCGATAGCCTTTGGCAAGCAAGAACTGTTCGGCCCGCGTTTCGCTGGCTTGGCCGAACTGATGCCGCGGGTCCGGAGTGGCCATGCGCGTACTATTCGAACAATGGAAGGCTCGGCGGTTGAGCATACTCCATCTTCGCAGCGATCATCGCTTCTTGCACCGGCGCGAATGTTCGACGATGAATGGAGCAGGGGCCATAGCGCAGGAGTCGTTCAAGATGTTCCGGGGTACCATACCCCTTATGCGAGAGAAAGCCATATTCGGGGAACATGTCATGGTACCTCGCCATGAGACGATCCCGCGTCACTTTGGCGATGATGGAAGCAGCGGCAATCGATACGGATAGGGAGTCTCCCTTGATGATAGGCCGCGCGGGGACTCTGATTTCAGGAAGGGCAACGGCATCAATGAGCAAATAATCAGGGGAAGGGACCAGTTGATCAATGGCTCGACGCATCGCCAAACGAGTGGCCCCGAGGATATTGAACTGATCGATTTCAGCGACATCCGCCGAACCGATTCCCATCCCCACGGCCTGCTCATGAATCACGGCATACAACCGCTCTCGCTCCCCTTCGGAAAGTTGCTTCGAATCGTCAATCCCTGAGAGTCGACACCGAGGCCGTAAGATGACAGCGGCCGCAACGACCGGACCGGCAAGAGGGCCACGTCCTGCTTCATCAATGCCGGCTACGCGTCGATACCCACATAATCGGGCTACCCGCTCGAATTCTTCAGTGGGTCCCATCAGACGTCCCCTCGCCGGCAAGTCACACGATCGGCCAGCCGTGATGGAACAGGTTCAAAGAAGTGATCTAGGCCGTGACGGTCTCTTCTTCAGCAGCCGCGGGCGGCTGCGCGGACGGTTTGCTCTCTCCGACAAACTCGCGCTCCTCGACCTTCGCGAACCGCCCCTTCTTGCCGCGCAAATAATACAGTTTCGCGCGTCGAACCCGTCCCTGCCGAACCACATCTACCTTGGAGACGATCGGGGAGTGCACCGGGAAGATCCGCTCGACCCCCACCCCGTACGAAATCTTTCGGACCGTGAATGTTTCCGTATTCAGGCTCCCCTTGCGGGCAATCACAGTCCCTTCATACACCTGAATCCGCTCTTTTTCGCCTTCCACAACCTTGACGTGGACCCTGACGGTATCCCCGATCTCAAAGTTCGGCGCCGATTTCTTCGTCAACGACCGCTGAATGCGCTCCAACTGATTCATGTCCTTACCCCTCCTCCCGACGTGATACCGGGGCCGTCAATAGCCCTTCGTTCATCAATTCATCCAACAACTGTCGATCTTCACTGGTAAACGTCCGATCCTTTAGCAGATCGGGACGGCGGAGATACGTGCTGCGTAACGCCTCTTTGCGGCGCCACACCCGAATGGCCTCATGATGGCCCGACAGCAACACGTCGGGCACACCGACTCCACCGACCTCTGCCGGTCTCGTGTATTGCGGATACTCCAACAACGAATCAGAAAACGATTCCTCCAGCACAGAACTGGGGTCACCTAACACACCGGGAACGAGCCGTGCCGCCGCATCGATCAACACGAGGGCCGGCAATTCACCTCCCGTCAACACATAATCTCCGAGCGAAACTTCCTCAGGAGCCAACGCCAGGCGTACACGCTCATCCACTCCCTCATAGTGCCCGCACAGAATGACAATTCGGCGAGACTCCCCGGCTAACTGCTGCACATAGTGCTGTGTAAGCGGGCGGCCGTGCGGAGTCGGAAACAGCACCCGAATGTCCTCTCCGCTCGACTGCGCTTCGCTCCGGACCGCCTCAACCGCCAGAAGAATCGGCTCGGCTTTCATGACCATGCCGGCCCCACCTCCATACGGCATATCATCGACTATCTTGTGACGATCCGTCGTGAAGTCCCGCAAATTATGCACCTTCACATTGAGCAGGCCCTTATCTTGGCCCCGCTTGAGCATACTGTGCGCCAAGACCGGTGCGAACATCTCCGGAAACAATGTCAGAATCTCAAACCGCAACATGCTAGTCACCCAACCCGTCGACTAAACGAACCGTCATCCTGCGAGCCGGAAGATCGACGGCAAGGACCAATTCTTTCGCCGCCGGGATCAAGATCTCTTTGTCTCCTTGACGAACAACGAATACGGGATTTCCCGGCACTTCTAGAATGTCTTCCAGTACACCGATCGGCCGCCCCTCTTCGGTGTGGACAGCAAGACCGACCAGATCACACTCATAGTATTGCCCATCCGGGAGCGCGGGCACGGATCCGCGAGTCGTCCGAATGAATCCGCCGCGCCAAAGGCCCGCCCCCTCCGGTGTAGTCACACCAGCCAACCCGAGAATATATCCTGCCCCAGCCCGCCTCACATGCGTGACGCTGGTCTCAAGAATCTGTCCGTCCTTTGCCACGAGGCTGACTCTTCTCAACCCTTCAAGTCGGCCAGGCACATCGGAGAGCGATCGAACCTTCACTTCCCCTTTGACGCCGAAGGGCCGCTCGATCTGTCCCACCGTCACGGTTTCCAGTTCATTCACCATTGACGACGTCAGGATGAAGCAGGCGCCTTTTTCTGAGCGGCTTTTTCAGCCTCGAACTGTTTCCACACGCCAGCCCGGCGCAACAAGGTCCGCACGGTCACCGTGGGTTGAGCGCCGTGCCGAAGCCAGGTGAGGACACGCTCCTGCTTCAGCTCCGGCAGACCGGCATCTTTCAATGGATCGAAGATTCCCAGGATCTCGAGGAAACGCCCGTCGCGCGCCTTGCGCGAATCAGCCGCTACCAACCGATACATCGGGCGTTTATGACGCCCAGTTCGAGCTAATCTCAAATGTACAGCCACAACTATCCTCCTTTACACGGTTTTGAGCTATGTGTAGAGCGCCTACCGGGAGCGCATGAGTTGGGCAAGCTGTCGTCGCCCCCCCGCACCGGTCATCGCCTTTGCCAACTTCTTCGCGGACAAGAATTGCTTGATGAGCCGATTCACGTCCTGCACGGTCGTCCCACTGCCGCGAGCGATTCGCTTCTTGCGGCTTCCATTGATAATCGTATGATCGCGGCGTTCCCGCGCGGTCATCGAATCGATCACGGCTACCACACGTCCGATTTCCCGCTCCGGCTTGTCCCCTTCGATTGCCTGCTTTAACTTTTGCCCGCCAGGGAGCATGCCCAGAATCTGCTCGAATGAGCCCAGTCGATTCATCTGTCCGAGCTGAGTGCGAAAATCCTCAAGGGTGAACGTATTGCTGGTCAGCCGCTTCTGAGCTTCCTCGGCTTGCTCCCGCGTGATGCTCTCTTGGGCTTTTTCAATGAGCGACAGCACATCGCCCATCCCGAGAATGCGGGAGGCCATTCGGTCCGGATGAAACGGCTCAAGGGCGTCCAATTTCTCGCCGACACCCAGAAACTTGATAGGCTTGCCGGTCGTGGCACGAATGGACAAGACCGCCCCTCCGCGCGCATCACCTTCTACCTTGGTCAAAATGACGCCGGTCAACCCGATCTTCTGGTCAAATTGGCCGGCCATCATCACCGCATCCTGACCGGTCATCGCATCAGCGACCAACAGCACTTCATGAGGAGTCACGGCTGTTTTCACGGCTACCAGTTCGCCCATTAACTCGTCATCGATATGCAACCGCCCGCCGGTATCCAGAATGACGACGTCGAAGCCCTGCTCTCGTCCTCGGTCAACCCCCGCGCGGCAGATACGCACGACATCCGCTTGAGAAGCCTGCGCATGATCAGCGCGATGAACTTCCACGCCGAGATCCCGACCAAGGGCGCTCAATTGCTCGCCGGCTGCAGGCCTGCGTGGATCAGCCGCAACCAACAACACTCGTTTACCTTGGTTCTTAAAGAGATGAGCCAGCTTGCCGCAGGTCGTCGTTTTCCCGGCGCCTTGCAATCCGACCATCATCACCACGGTCGGCGGATTAGAGCTCAGAGCAAGCCTAGCCCGCTCATGCCCCATCATCTCCCGCAACTCATCCCAGACAACCTTGACGACCTGATGCCCGGGAGTCAGACTCTGCAGAACCTCCTGTCCAATGGCCTTTTGACGGACACGATCAATGAACTCTTTGACAATCTTGAAGTTGACGTCTGCTTCAAGAAGCGCAAAGCGCACCTCCTTCAACGCTTCGGTAATGTTCTGCTCCGTGAGCACACCCTGCCCACGTAGCTTCTTCAGGATTTTTTCAAACTTCTCGCTCAGCGCATCAAGCATGACGCCACATCTATCACATCACCATGAGGAAGAGACTATTGAAGTCTTAGACCAGATCTCCGATCGCTTTGAAAATTCTAGAAAAAGACCATCGGGCAGTGTATAGAACCAAAGGGGGGCAAGTCAAGGTGCACATGAGTCGGTAGTTTTATTGACATGCCCGGAACCTTCGGATATGGTGCCTTTCAACACCAGCGAACGACGATCGGGAAATCCATAAAGGGAGAAAGAGCGGTCGCGTGAGAAAATCGCCCTGGGTTCTTCTCATTTTCGTGCTGATCGGAGGGCTGCTTGGTGGGATACTCGGGGAGATTCTCCACGTCATGGCGCCTCAAGGCACCATCCAAAGCATTTTCTCAACTCATTTCACCCCCGGTATCAGCCCTCCCCTTACCATCGACCTGGTCCTGATCAAACTCGTATTAGGGTTCAATATTAAAGTCAACATCCTCAGCATCCTCGGTATGTTCATCGGGATCTATCTCTATAAGCACGTCTAAGACTTCGCGTTCAACGCCTGCAATCGCAGCGACCGAATCTGGTTACGTAACTCCGCGGCCCGTTCAAAGGCCAATTCTTTGGCGGCGGCTTTCATCTCTGCCTCGAGCCGCTCGATGGCCTGATCCATGGATTCCGCCGACCCATACGGCTCTACTGATTCGGCGGCAACATCCAACCGCACATAGTCCATGTCGGCGACCGCGTATTCCAAGGATGGAATACTTTTGACGATACCGACAGGGGTAATGTCGTGGACGCGGTTATACTCGGCTTGGATTCCGCGGCGGCGGCCTGTTTCTTCGATGGCCTGTTGCATCGAATCCGTCACAGCATCCCCATAAAAAATCACCCGTCCGTCGAGATTGCGCGCGGCTCGCCCCGCCGTTTGAATCAAGGCGCGGTACGAGCGCAAATAGCCTTCCTTATCGGCGTCCAGAATGGCCACCAGGCTCACCTCGGGAAGATCAAGACCTTCCCGCAACAAATTGATCCCCACCAGCACGTCAAATTCACCGCGGCGCAGGTCGCGCACGATCTCGGCTCGCTCAAGCGTCTTGATGTCGGAATGCAGATAGCGCACTTTGACTCCCAGGTCGTGGTAATACTCCGTCAAGTCTTCCGCCATGCGCTTCGTCAAGGTTGTCACAAGCACCCTGCCGCCTCTCGCCACTTCCGCGCGGACCTGACCAAGCAGATGGTCCACCTGCCCCTTGGCAGGCACGACTTCGATCCGCGGATCCATGAGACCGGTCGGGCGAACGATTTGTTCGATCACATCGGAGCCGGCATGCTCCAGTTCGTATGAGCCGGGGGTTGCGGACACATACACAACCTGATTGAGACAATTCTGGAACTCAGAAAACTTCAATGGGCGGTTGTCGACAGCGGACGGAAGCCGAAATCCGTACTCCACTAACGTCCGTTTCCTGGAGTAATCTCCTTCGTACATTCCCCCAACTTGGGGAATGGTCGCGTGAGACTCATCGACGATCAACAAAAACTCCTTCGGAAAATAGTCCAACAACGTGGGAGGCGCCTCACCCGGCAACCGGCCGCTGAGATGACGAGAGTAGTTTTCGATCCCGTGGCAATAGCCCATGGCGCGGATCATTTCAAGGTCGAACTTGGTGCGCTGCTCGATGCGTTGAGCCTCCACCAGACGCCCCGCTTTCTTGAAATACGCGGTTCGTTCGTCGAGTTCGTCCTCAATGCCGGTGATGGCCCGCTCATAGCGATCGGGAGCGATGAGGTAATGGGTATTCGGGTAGATGGCGATCTTGGGAAGCTTGCCCAACGATTTGCCGGTAAGCGGATCGATTTCGTGAATGGCGTCGACGACATCCCCGAAGAGCTCGATACGCACCGACTTCGCTTCCGACGAAGCAGGGAAAATTTCGATGACATCTCCGCGCGCTCGAAACGTTCCACGATGGAAGTCCACGTCGTTGCGTTCGTATTGAATCTCCACCAGCTTCGAGAGAATCTTTTCTCGCCTCGTCTCGGTGCCCTCCTCCAAATAGATCAGCATGTCATGGTACACCTCCGGCGACCCGAGTCCGTAGATACAGGACACCGAGGATACGATCAGGACATCGTTCCGCTGTAAGAGCTCGGTCGTCGCGGAATGACGCATCTGATCGATGGCATCATTAATGGAGGCATCCTTTGCGATATACGTATCACTCTGCGGGATATAGGCTTCAGGCTGGTAATAATCATAATAGCTCACGAAATACTCAACCGCGTTATCCGGAAAGAACTGCTTGAATTCTTGATAGAGTTGACCGGCCAACGTCTTATTATGGACCAGTACCAGCGTGGGTTTTTGAACACGTTCAACGACACTCGCCATCGTAAAAGTCTTGCCTGAACCCGTCACACCGAGCAGAACTTGGTGCTTCTTTCCCGTCTGCACCCCAGCCGTCAGCCTAGCGATGGCTTCCGGCTGATCCCCGCAGGGCTTGAAAGGAGCCTCTAGTCTAAAGGGTGGCATCGCACCCTCTCATGGAGCCTATGAACAGAAGTCTGATCAGCATTTGTGCGACTCTGGCAACACGTCTGAAAAGCAAAAAGGGCTGCCGGGAGTTCCGGCAGCCCTTATCGCAGCAAAACAGACCGACGTCAGCCGCGACCCCCTCCGAAACCTCCACGCCCTCCTCCACCGGAACGGGGTTCCTGAGGACGAGCTTCGTTGACCGTCAGGGTGCGACCGCCAAGCTGTGTACCATTCAAGGCAGAAATCGCTGCCTGCGCTTCGCCGTCGGACGACATTTCGACAAATCCAAACCCTCGCGACTGCCCGGTAAACTTGTCCGTAATAATCCGCGCTGAGGCGACGGACCCGTGCGCCGCAAACAAATCGCTTAACTGTTGCTCGGTCGTTGAATACGGTAGTCCACCGACATAGATCTTCGCACCCATCAGGCTCCTCCTTTGACACAATGATGTTGTCTTGGACTCGAGAAAACAACGAGGAAGGAATGGGCCGAAGACGTCAACACAGCGGCGGCTTAGCTCTGGCTTCCGATCAGTTCCCGGGCTGGCCCAAAACAACATTCGTCCAGGCCTTGTCACTCTCAGCGCCGGTCTTGCCAGGCCTTTCGCAATCCGGCAACGCCATGCTACCCCAGACCGACGAGAAAAGGCAAGTTTGGGACCAACCGACTGGCTTCAGTACGCCGGCGGGCCGGAAAACGGCCGGTGCGAAAAAAGCGGGACCGCATGGAAGCTGTCGAAAAACATCGTGGATTTTCCAAGAAGGACCAATCCGATCTGTCCCAACCCGAGTGTTTGGTCTTCAATGGACAAGACAAGTGTCCCATCCACAAACACTTCGATAAAATCCTTGCTGATGATGGTATTCCGCTGCACCCTGAGCGAGTGCCAGTCGACCGGCTTAAGGTTGACTGAAGCGTGACCGAGGAGTGTCGCGCGCCCGTCGGACATACGAACAAGTTGCACATGTCGGACGACTGGGTCGATCAGTGCTGCATAAAAATTCTTCGCATCTCGCGTCCCAAATATCATTCCTCCGGAACCGGCTGATCCTTCCGGTGTGTGAAACCGAACGCTGAGGTCCGGATATTCGTACTGCAACCCCTCCACCACCAGCAGTTGATAGCAGAGTTGCGAACAATTTGACGCGCCGGCGAGCATGTATGGTGGAGTAGGCGCCGTCGCACGACCTTGTACGACCCATTCGGCAAGCGGCTCGTCACCGGATATGCTCTTCACGAAACCATTGGGCAGCGCATTGAGTTGATCTTGATCGAACGTCCACTTTTGGAATAGCCCGCCTTTGGCTTGGCTTTTGAGGTTGGCAGCCTTTTCTTCCTGTGTTTCGCTCTGCACTCCGTAGCTAGGCGCGCATTCCATGGCGAGGCCCGCACAAGCCGCAAAGAATGCGCAGAACGTGGCGCAAACTCGTGTCCTAACATGACACGCTCGAACACTCGTCGATACCGTCCACATTACGCTGAACTTTCCGGTTTTTTGATTTGGAGAATCTCGCGCTGCAGGCGGTCGCGCTCGGCAAGAAGTTTCTTCCGTCGTTGCCATCGATCCCAGGTCCACCACCGCAGCTTTTCGCCGAACGTAAGCGCCGGCGTCGGAGCGCTGCCGCCTGGGGCTTCCTGGAACAAATACCCGTCATGACTGTCGCGTTGCTCGAAAAATCTCCGATACAAGTGATCGTACAGTCCTTTTCCTGGCTCGCCACCTGCCATACTCACTCCCTTACTACTGAAGCGGTGTTCTTCCGGCTCGATTACCAACCCATACTTTTTCTGAATAGTACCTGGCTCAATCCGGCTCTGCAACCTGGTTTCTCGGGTATGCTATGATCCGCAGCTTGAATTGCCGCCACGTCATGACCATGAAATCACGATGAGTCGGATTTGCTTGCCTATTCCTTCTCGGATGCCCTGCATTCTAGCCTGCGCTGCCGTCTCGCTGCTTCTGCCACTGAATCCATGCCTGGCTCAATCACCTGAGGCAGCCCTTCTAGCTGCCACCAATTCGCTTTCAGTGGAACGATTGATGGCGGACATTCGGACACTCAGCGGTCCCTCATTCAATGGACGGCAGAGTGGCACGAAGGATGATCACGAATCAGCGCGATGGGTGGCACAAGAGTTTCTCTCGGCTGGATTGCGGCTGCCGAACATTCGTAATGGCCCACTGATATTGCCCTTCATAGAGGATAAAAAAGGCAACTTTTTAGGGGCTATGGCCACCCTCGTACCCACCGTGACGATTGCACCGGACCCAATACTGAAGATCGGCACCACAAGCACCTTATCCGCAAAACAGGTCGGTGCCGATTACTTCCCTATTTTTGACTCTCCATCCGCGGACATCCAAGCCCAGATCGTCTTCGTCGGATACGGCATCGTCGATCCTGCACAAGGCATCGACGACTATGCAGGTATCGACGTGAACAATTGCATCGTCTTGTTTTTGCGGGGCAAGCCGGAACATTACCAACGTTCCGTCAGCCATGCCGATAAGGTTCGAGTCGCCCGGGATCACGGGGCGATAGGCTATCTCATGGCCACCGGACCGATCCTCCACCCCTATGAGGCTCGAAAAGGCGTCACGGGAAATCCCAGCGCGTTCTACGGACAATTGCCACTTGATCAGGCTATTCCGGGCGCATGGATCAGCACACCCCTAGCCCAAGAGATTCTTGCGGAGCCAAAGGGGGAAATTCCCGATCGTCTGCGGGCTTTTCAAGAAAAACTGAACCACACCCCTGCGTCACAAGCCGTCCTGACCGGCAAGTTTGCCTCGCTTCAGTGGAAGACGACGACCACGGAGGGGGCCTTGATCAACGTAGTGGGGATGATCCCTGGAACCGGAACGGACGCGGTGATTATCGGGGCTCATCGTGATCACTTCGGTCGCGCAGGAGGCGTGCTCTTCCCGGGAGCAGATGACAACGCCTCCGGAACAGCCGTGATCTTGGAGGTGGCACGGGCTCTGGCGAAAGCCGAGCTGCGGCCATCCCGAACGATCTTCTTTGTCTCGTTTAGCGGTGAAGAACGCGATCTTCTTGGCTCGCGCCTGTATACCTCGCGGCCATTGGTCCCGCTCAGTGCAACGAAAGCCATGATCAACATCGACCATGCCGGTGTCGGAAACGGACGGCTCACCGTAGGCGTGACAGGATTAGAAAAGGATGTCCTGCTGGAAACAGGGAAGGCTGCCGGAGTTCATGACAAACTGGACCTGTACGGATTTTTCCCCGGAGGCGATCATGTGCCGTTCAAGGAAGCCGGCGTGCCGACGGTCACCGTGGTCAGCGGCGGCGTGCATCCGCATTTTCATCAACCGACGGATACCGCCGATACCATCGATCCGGAAATTCTAAGAACCGTTTCTCGCTATGTATTGGCGGTGACCTGTCGCCTAGCCTATGAACCGTGAAACCTTACGAGCAATTCTAGAATTTCCAAGCAAGGGACAGTAAGAAATAAAATGAAGATTCAACCCTGAAGGAATTCGAGCGGGGAGATCGTTTCGTTCGATAATTAGGGAATGTCGTCGATTGTAGATTCAATCTCAGGCACCGGCGACGTTTGGCGCGGTGGACCGGGAAGAACGGTTGCGCCTCCAACCTGATTTGCGCCCTGAATGAGTCCAATAGACAGTTGCGGACCGAAGGTCATAATGGCACCACTCCAAGCCTGGCCGCTTGAGGGGTTACGGAAATTATAGGTTTGAAAGTTTGCCCCCGGTTTGTAAATGAACCCCTGCGTTCCCTGGTTGTCGATATAGAGGCTGCCTCCCCCAAAGTTGAACAGCGGAGCGACCCCGCCGGCTAGCGACCGCACACTCGATGCCCCCGACGCGGTTTGCGCCAACGCAGATACATCGGCATAAAAAACACTTCCCGCGAGCACGCACAGGAAACCCGTCAGAACACGGACCCGTCGCACACGATGAGCTGCCTTTTCAATCCAAGGAGGAGGAACGCTAATATTCATGACAGAGCCCCCTGAGAGTAATTATATATAGTATGCTCTCGTTCTGATCCCTGATCAAGGAGGCCCGTATGAACAGCAGATCCTCAACTCGCTCCTATCGTTTCGCGATCATGATGATCGCCGGCTTAGGAGGCATCGCATCTCCACCCGCCAGCTGGAGCTTGGATGTGACCCAACCGATCCCTGCGGAACGAAGGGAGATCGTCTCGCTGGCCGACGCAGCCGTGCACGCTCTGCAGAGTAATCTCGATATCAGTATCAGCCGCCAGAATCGGGAAAGTCGGTTGGCCGACATTATCATCGAACAATCCAAGTTCGACCCCAACCTGAGTATCAACGGCCAGTACAACCGAACCGTCAACCCGCTCAATCGACCGGTGTTCGGTGGAACCGGCGGCAGCCTCAATCAGATCACAACCTTCGATCAACGCAACACTTCCCTGACGGTCGATGCACAAACGAACCTGATTACAGGCGGCAACTTCGACGTGAACTATGCTCCGGCGCGAAGCAGCGTCAACGCCAATGTCGCAAGGGGATTCCTGTTCAATCCGTCTTGGACAGGCGGCCTGGCATTCACATTCACTCAACCGTTGCTCAGAAACGCCGGTATCGGGATCAATAAGACCTTCATCAAGGTCGCTCAAAACAACGCCGTGGTCGAACAACATGTCTTTCGAGACCAGGTCATGACCGTCATTACCACCGTGGAACAGACCTACTGGGAACTCGTGTTTGCAAACGAGAACCTGAAGGTTGCGCAAGCCGCTTTAAAGGCCGCCGAAGAGCTCTTAGCGACGAACCGCGCCAAAGCCAAGGCCGGCGTCATGTCCATCGTCGATGTGCTGCAAGCAGAAGCCGCGGTCGCGTCGAGAGTGGAACAGATCTTGGTGGCGGAGAAAGCCATTCGCGACCAGGAGGATCAACTGCGGCGACTCTTGAATCCCGGCGAGGAGGACTTGAGGGTAGACGTCCGGCTCACCCCCGCCGATCCCCCCCTCACTATGCTCGAACCCATCAGCCTTCAGGAAGCTATTGATACCGCGATCGAGCAGCGTCCTGAAATCACACAGGCGAAAAAAAACGTCGAGTCAGGCGAACTCAATAAGCAATTCGCGCGCAACCAGTTGCTCCCAACGCTGTCGTTTCAGGGCACGGTCGGACTGGCCGGCCTCGGCAGTGATTACAACGACTCCTTTACGAGAAACTTCAGCGGCGACTTCTATAACTATGGAGCGGGGTTGGTCCTCAGTTACCCGCTCGGCAACCGAGCAGCCATCAGCAGCTACAACAAACGGCAGCTGGAGGCCAAGAACGCCGAAATCACGTTGACCAGCATCCGCCAGCAAATCATCGTCGGGGTTCGCGAAGCGGTGCGCCGGGTCCAGACCGACTTTAAGCGTATCGAAACGACCCGATCGGCGCGCATCATGGCCGAAAAACAGCTGCAAGCCGAGCAGGAACGCTTGAAAGTCGGGCTCAGCACCACCCGCTTCGTGCTCGATTTCCAACGAGATCTGGCCACTGCGCAGGGCAATGAGTTGCGCGCCATCGTCGACTACAACAAGTCGCTGTCCAATCTTGCGCGACAGAAAGCCACCACGTTGGATCGCTATCATCTCGAATTGTCGTAGTCGTTTTATGACGTCCGGGCTAGGTCGGCCGGCTCACAGTCACGCCTCCGTCATGGGAGCAGCCTTATCGCTGCTCCCCATCGGCGCCACGTTCGGATACTACGGTCTTCCTGAGTCGTTCAGAGAAGAACTCCTCGTCCAATTCATGCCGCAGTTGCTCGCCTATGCGGGGCTCGGTCTCTGGGCTGTATATGCTACACAGCCCCTCATGCAGCTCGGGCTGGAAAAGAAAACGGTACGGAACGGGGTCCGGTGGGGAGCCTTAACGGGATTATTGCTCGGCAGTCTAAATACGTTCGTGATTCTGGCCGTCTATCCCCTTCTTGGTTACGACATCACGTTCTTGAAGCAGACGCCTCACGGTCGGCTTCCCATCCCCCTCATGGTGCCATGGCTGATCTGCGGCATTGCTCTGTTCGTGGAGTTGAACTTCCGCGGTTTTCTCCTGGGGCGCCTCGCGGAATTCGAATCACACTGGCGGGCCACCGATTCGAGACGACATATGGCGCCTCTTGCGCTCATCGCCAGCACCCTCACGTTTGCATTTGACCCGTTCATGGTCAATACTTTTCGGTACCTCCATTGGATCGCGCTCTGGGATGGACTCATCTGGGGAAGCATCTGGCTCAGAACGCGCAATCTCTGGATGACGATCGTGGCGCATGCGGTCGAAGTCATCATCATGTACAGTGCGGTCAGGGCCGCCATAGGGTGACACGGGAATCATCGTGACAACGACAGTCCATTCAGAGAGACCCTCAATAGGCCGATGATGTAACGCCCCAATCACTCTTATGAACCCCTCATTCTCCAGTTATCTGGTGAACGATGTCTTTGGCGACCCAGGCGTCTACGTAGAAGTTCGCTGGTCGAAGCGGGCCTTGCTCTTCGATCTCGGACATAACGATGGGCTGGGACCGACCAGATTGCTCAGGGCAGGAGAGATTTTCATCTCACATACCCATATGGACCACTTCATCGGATTTGACGCCGTTCTTCGCGTCGCGCTAGGGCGAGGCAAGACGCTCAGATTATTCGGTCCTCCCGGGTTGATTGAGAACGTGCAGGGGAAGCTGCGGGGCTATACGTGGAATCTTGTGGATGGCTATCCGCTCACGATTGAAGTTCGGGAGTTCCACGAAAGTGGGATCCATCAGGCCTCTTTCCGGGCAACCAACGGGTTTGAACAGCCGAAACGAGTCCACCACCCGGTTCCTCATGGTGAAGGTCCGGTGTTCACTGTACTGGAAGACCCAATGTTTACCGTAAAGGCCGTGGCGTTAAATCATCGCATCCCCTCATTTGCCTACGCGCTCGAGGAGCAGTTCCACGTCAACGTCAACAAACACAAATTGCACGAGGCCGGCTTGCCGGTCGGTGCCTGGCTGAAAGACGTCAAGCAACATATATGGGAAGGACAACCCGACGACTTCCGATTCACTGCCACGGTATGCGACGAACATCGTCGGGAAGAGCACGCATTCATACTCGGCGAATTGAAGGAACGGTTTCTCACGATCTCACGAGGCCAAAAGATTGCGTACGTGGTCGACGCGCGTTACGACGAGGAGAACGAAGCCAAGATCGTCGCGCTTGCCCGAGGCGCCGACATTTTGTATTGCGAGTCGCCGTATCTGGATGGTGATGCGGAAAAAGCTCGCGACCGGTATCATCTGACCGCGAGACAAGCCGGACTCATGGCGCGTAAGGCGCAAGTCCGAGACCTCGCGGTCTTTCATTTTTCACCGCGTTATACCGGCCAGGGAGAGGCACTGGAGAGAGAAGCCATGGAGGCATTCCATGGATCGGCATAAGGAGGACTTCTCGTGAGTGATCTTGTGAAGTATGCGATCTACTTTCTCCTGGGTGGCTCCATCGTCAGCTTCTCCACATATCTCGGCTCGCAAGGCAAGTCGTTCCTGGCCGCCATGGTCAGCACCTTTCCCGCCATCACCGGCGTGACATTTATTCTGCTGTATGCCAACGGCGGCGGCGCCACGACGGTCGACTACGCGAAGAACTTGTTGTGGTTTGTCCCACCGTGGACGGTCTATGTCCTCGCCATGATCACGGGTATCCCTCGCCTCGGCTTCTGGCCCGCGATGGCTGGATCCCTGGTCCTCTATGTCGGATGCATCGGGCTGGTGAAGGTGATTTTGAAATAAAGAGAGCACTCTCCCGTGCAGGTCACACCGCTCTGCTGAAATGCAATCGGTTGATCTCTTCGAGCGCTGATACCATGTGATCAAGCGCCCGAGTGACAGAATGGCTGGCGACGTGCGATGGAGTGTCGGCGCCACCCCAGATATCAGGAGGATTCTCGGTGGCTCGCACGTTCTGACAGAATCGATCAATCGTCCGCTTCCAGTGGATCGGCTCCGACCGCTCTTCCAGAAACTGAAGACGGTCTTGCGAAAAAAAGCGATCGAATTGTCCGACCCTGAGCTGCCACATCTCTTCCATCGCCTGTTGCCGTTCCGGACTGAGCTCCAGTCCGCTGGCCCGCTCATTGAGCGCGGCGAACAGCCCCCCGACGACGTGCTCGACCTGCGATTCTGCAAACACGCCGACGCAGGCCTGCATCAGGAGATATTTGTGGAATAAAAACACTTCGGCGCTGATACAGGATTCATCCGCGGTAGGATCATAGGCTCGGGCAAGTTCACGAAGCTCCTCTGCCGAAGGCCCGGTTAACGCTGAGCCGAGCAGACTCGCAATCTGGCGGCCGATGTTGAGGTAATCAGCTTTCGACGGCAACGTCATCGCGTTCGCTATATCGCCCCAAGAAGCCCCTCTCCTGCAGGAGACTCAAAATGACTGTCCAGCAAGGCCGCAGCGAGTGAAGGGCCGAGGCGTACCCTCTGGGGTACGTTGAGGATCTGAACGATGCGAGAACGAAGCTGGCGGACATTTTCAGGCTCCTGCTACTCGATCACCACTGCCGTGCCGCTGGCGCTGACCATCAACATGCTGGCATTGGCGCCGATCGTTTCATAGTCGATATCGATCCCGACGATCGCATTGGCCCCCAGATTCTTGGCCTGCTCGCGCATCTCTCCAAGCGCAATATCCTTCGCCTTACGGAGTTCCGCTTCATAGGCCGCCGATCTGCCGCCGACGATATCTCGAATCGACGCGAAAAAATCCCGAAAGATATTCGCGCCCAGGATCGCGTCCCCCGACACCAAGCCAAGGTACTTCACCGCATTTTTGCCTTCGATATTGTTGGTCGTGGAAAGAATCATGTGTCCTCCTGGTTGAGTGCCCTCATCCTCTCACTCAATGAATCAATCAACAAGCCTTTCCTCAATCCCATTGAAGCGACAGAGTCAGACTGTTAGCATCATGTGTTTATCATTCTTGGACCGCGCCATGGAACAAAGTCCTCTTCCCCGGAATCAGTCTGCAGACCTCATCATTGAAGGTGCCAGACAGAACAATCTGAAGAATGTGTCATTGCAGATTCCACATAATCAGGTCACGGCCATTACCGGTGTGTCAGGGTCCGGCAAATCCTCTCTCGCCTTCGATACGATCTTCGCCGAAGGTCAATGGCGGTATGTCGAGTCCCTCTCGACCTACGCCAGAATGTTTCTCGACAAGGTGGCTCGCCCCGATGTGGATCGTCTCCTCAATGTCCGGCCGGCCATTGCCATCGAGCAGAAGAATCAGGTGCGGACGGCCCGCTCGACGGTCGGCACGACCACCGAAATTGCCGATCTACTCCGCCTCCTCTTCGCCAAGATCGGGAAACCCACCTGTCCGGACTGTCGTCAAGAAGCGCGCTCCTTTCAGCCCGACACCGTGGTGGACGATCTGCTGGCGAGATGGCCCGATGCCCGGGCCATGGTGCTGTTTCCCCTCGCCGCTCCCTCTTCCAAGGAAGAAGGCCTGTTCATTCAGTCACTCCTGACGCGTGGGTTTACCAGACTGAAACTTCAGGATGAGGTCCTCGACCTGCATGAGGCGGATCAGCCTCGACTTCATGGCTCTTCTTCGCTTTATGTCGTTCTCGACCGTCTGATCATCAGGGAAGACAATCGTGGTCGTCTCGTCGAAGCTGTCGAAACGGCGTTTCGTGAAGGAGAGGGCCGCTGCTCCATCGACATCATCGGTCATGGACGGCAATCCTACAGTACGCGATTCCTCTGTCAAAACTGCGGGCGCACCTTCGAGCCTCTGCGGCCGATTCTCTTCTCGTTCAATCATCCGCTCGGAGCCTGCCCGGAGTGCAAAGGCTTCGGCAATGTGCTGCGGTATGACCCGGAGCTGGTCATCCCCGATCACACGAAATCGCTTGCTCAAGGAGCGGTCGAACCCTGGAGCAAACCCAGTTCCGATTGGTGGCAGAAGAAGATGTTGCTCACGATGAAGAGGCGTGGAGTCGACATCACAGCTCCGTTCAAGAACCTTCCCAAAGACACGCAACAATTCCTCTGGAATGGTGACAAGTCATTCGACGGCATCAACGATTACTTCGAGTATCTGGAAGGCAAACGCTACAAGCTCCATGTCCGTGTGTTCCTCAGCCGCTACCGCACACCCTTCGATTGCCCCAGATGTCATGGCAGCCGTCTCAAACCAGAAGCCTTATACGTCAAAATTGCCGGCAGCGATATCCATGAGACGACAGAGCGCACCGTCGAAAGTCTTTTAGGATGGGTGGAATCTCTGCCGCTTCGCCGAATCGAGCAGGAGATCGCGGCGGATATCCTCCGACAGCTCAAGGCTAAACTGGGATTTCTCCAGCGCGTCGGCCTTGGATATCTCACGCTCAGTCGACAGACTAAGACGCTCTCCGGAGGGGAAGCTCAGCGGGTTGCGCTCGCCAACCAGCTGGGGTCTCGGCTCGTGGGGACCTTGTATGTCCTCGACGAACCGACCATCGGTCTTCATGCCCGGGATACCGACCTGTTGGCCGGCATTCTCCATGAGCTCGCGGACGTCGGCAACACAGTCATCGTCGTCGAACATGACCGGCACATGATCGAATCGGCCGACTATCTTGTCGAACTCGGCCCTCAGTCAGGCGAGAAGGGCGGCGAGGTCATCTGTGCCGCATCCACGAAGGAATTCATCCGAGACCGCCGTGCAACCACCGCCCGATACCTGCGCGACGAAGAGCAGATCCCCCAGCCCAAATCGCGACGATCTGGAAGCGGGAAGATGTTGGTGATCGCCGGTGCGACCGAACACAACCTCAAAGACCTGTTCGTTCGCATTCCCCTCGGCATGCTGATCTGTGTGACCGGCGTCTCAGGATCGGGCAAGAGCACCTTGGTCGAAGATACCCTCTATCGTGCCGTGGCCCGCGCCTTTCGGGTGGAATCCCTTCCCATGGGCCGGTTCAAGGCTATCAAAGGCATCGAGCATCTCAAAGGGATCCGGCTGATCGATCAACAGCCGATTGGACGGACTCCCCGCTCCAACCCGGTCACCTATCTCAAAACGTTCGACGACATCCGTCAGTTGTTTGCCTCTGAACGAGCGGCGCTTCATCAAGGCTTCACACCGGGCCATTTTTCGTTCAATGCTGTCGGCGGCCGCTGCGAACGTTGCGAGGGCAGCGGTGTTGAAAAGCTGGAAATGTACTTCTTCGAGGATATTTATGCGCCCTGCGAGATCTGTGAAGGCAAACGCTTCAAATCGGAAGTCTTGAAGATTCGCTATCGCGGCAAGACGATCTTCGATGTGCTCAACATGACGGTGGAAGACGCGATCTCTTTCTTCACTGGAACGCCGAAGCTACAGGAACGGCTTCACCTCCTGACGTCCATCGGCCTCGGCTACCTGCGCCTTGGCCAATCGGCCACGACACTGTCCGGCGGAGAAGCACAACGATTGAAAATCGCCGCCGAGCTGAAAGACTCCTCCGCCAAAGATATCCTCTATATTATGGATGAACCGACAACCGGCCTGCACTTCGAAGACATCAAAAAGCTCCTCGCTGTCCTCCACAAACTCGTGAATGCCGGCAACACGCTGGTGGTCGTCGAACACAACCTCGATGTCATCAAGTCTGCCGACTGGATCATCGACCTCGGTCCCGAAGGCGGCGCGGCAGGAGGACAGATCGTCGCGGAAGGGCGGCCTGAGCAGGTGGCGAAGGTGGCCACGTCGCATACGGGTCGGTTTCTTTCAAAAGTTTTGATTGAGCCGAATTAACCATTCGCTGAAGGTCTTTGTACTCATGGCTGTGATTTCTCGAAGAGAGAGGCCCGTCACGGCTGCGGCTTCTTTGATTCCTCAGCCGGCTGTTCCGCGGCCAGCTTTTTCTGAATAATCTTCTTACTCATCGTCGTGACGAGAAAAGCCAAGCCGATGGCGACCGGTACGAACACCGCCGTGGCGAGGCTGGCGTTCGCCAGCCAACCCATTTCCTGTAATCCTTTGAAGACATATCCCGCCAGTCCAGCCAAATAATAGGCAATGACGATGACAGAGAGTCCTTCGACCGTGTGTTGCAGGATGACCTGGCTCTTGGTCGTCTTGTCCACGCTCTGAAGCAGTGCGAGGTTTTGTGCTTCCAGAATCAAGTCGATGCGGGTGCGAATGATGGCGATGATGCCCTCGAAGCCGCCTCGCAACGTGTCGATGCGGCGCAAGAGCTGCTGGTACCCTTCGGCGACCCCTGTGATGCCCCCCAGCACATAGTCGGAGATCTGGCGGTAGGAGTCCATCGGTTGTTCGCCGAGCGATGCCAACGTGGTATGCACGATTTTGTCGTACGGAATCGATGAGGACAACTCGAAGTGCAGTTTTCCTGCCATGCGATTGGTCTTCAACAAATCCTGCGTCAAACTGTTCAGCCATCGCTGCAGCGTCTGCGAGTCGGCGTGGCCGATATGGGACGTGATGATCTCCCGTTGTTTCAAGTGAACCTGCTCGAACTTATACACCTGGTCGATTGCGGCGGAAAACAGCGGCTTTTGCATCAACAACAAATGATAGTAGGTCTCGATCCGCACAATGGCATCGACGATGTCTTTCAAGCGAGGCACCTCACCTTGAGATGATCTGACGCTGACCCAGTACCGTTCTCGTCCCTGGTTGTCGGGAGTAAAGCTGGTCGCCACACTTGTCTGCTCGGTAAACATTCGGCTGCCATAGATCACCTGACCCGGCAGCAGCGCGCGCAGTTCACTGCGCGGCGGCAGCATGTCCGTCGTCAACACAAGGTCCAAGCGACAGACATCAGACCCCAATGGCGACATAGGAAATGTGTAATTGGGAAACGTCAATGGCCCGAAGGTCACTCCGCCGCTGGCTTTCGACGGCAGATGCCAGAATTGGTAGTTGTAATACTCGGTGTGCGCTTGCCACACCACAATCAGTCGATCGCCATTGTCCGCTTCCTTGATGCCATAGCCGAATGTCTCCCGAATATGGGTCGTCTCGATGGGAATCTTGAAATGCCCCAGCAGCGACTGGAACTCCGATCGGCTGGCCGGACGCTGCGTCGGCGGGTCGGACATGCGAAAGGCTTTGTAATGGACATGTGCGGGCGCCCGAAGCCAGTCACCAAGGGGCAACTGTGGGCGTTCATGTAATTTCCTTAAGAAGGTCTCGGTTCCAGACGACGGCATATCCGACTGATCCACGTTGCTCCTCTCCCTCCTCCTACGGATGGCCAATTCGGCTTTCGCGTCACGTGACGGTGGCGTCAGCGCTTCTCAGCCCTAACGATAGTGCAGAAAAGACGACCAATTAGCAAGGCCGAGACCGCCAACGACGCGACAGGCACACCCTTCTCACATGCCGTTTGACTCAAGCATCCGGCGCGACACGTTTCAACGACGATAGGGGTTGAGAAACGACTCTTAGACCTCAGTTGCAGGATGGATCGAACGGCATCTCGGCATAGGGCTGGTAGGCTTCGCCTAGGGTGCTCAAGATATCCCCCCAGACACGGACCGGGTCTTTCTCAAATACCGCCTGGGGATCGGCAGGTAAGGTGATCCATGACCCGGTCTTCATCTCGTTTTCCAGCTGGCCGGGTCCCCATCCCGAATACCCCAAGTAGGCGCGGAAGGATTCTGTGGTGCCGGCCCCGGTGAGAATGCGTTCGACCATGCCGACGTCGCCGCCAAGGCAGACTCCGTCGAAGACATGGTGTGCATTTTCCGGGAACTCGTCACCTTTATAGAGCAACATGACTTGATTCGTCTGGACAGGCCCTCCGGCATAGAGCACGTGGCCGGCTCCCTCGATGACGGGAACCTGTGGAAGGGCTTCGGAAATGGACATAGCCGTGGGTCGATTCACAATGACGCCGAGGGCGCCCTCCGGCCCATGTTCACACAGCAGGACGACGGCCTGGCGGAAGTTTGGGTCACGCAGGCTGGGAGCAGCGATGAGAAAAATGCCTTTGCGGAGTTCTGTGGTCATGAGCGAAATCCTACCGTGCCCGCTGAACTTGCGCAAGCACTGTGCTCCTCTTGACGGATGATGAAGCTCGGGGTCACATTTTATACAGCGACGTGCGGCGATCACGAAGCAGATCGTTGAACCGATTCAAGCGTTTGTTGCGAGCCTCGGTTGGGTCAATATCAAGGATAGTCAGCTCTTCTTGGTCACGAGACGCCCTATGCTGAATGACTCCCTTGGGCGTAACGACTTCGCTCTGGCCGATGTAGGTCAACCGCTCTTTCCCCCCGCGCGCCTCACTGCCGATGCGATTACAGGTAACGGCAAACACTCGATTTTCGAGGCACCGGACCGGCATGGAATCCGGGCAGTTCGGCAAGACCAGGTTGGAAGGATGGCAAATGATTTCGGCCCCCTGGATCGCCAATGTCCGCGCGGCCTCCGGATAGTACCAATCGAAACAGATCATGATGCCGATCTTCGCTGGTCCGATATCCCAGACAAGAAATCCCGAGTCACCCGGAGTGAAGAACTGCGTCTCCTCGTAGAAGAGATGGGTCTTTCGGTAGCAGCCAAGAAACCCGGATGGTCCTACGATCACGGCGGAATTGTAGCAGCTGGACCCAGACTGTTCAGGAAGTCCCGCCACAATATGCATCTGGCGCCGTTTCGCGACCTCTCCCAGCCGTCGCACCGTCGGGCCATCGGGAACCGGCTCGGCGAGCTGTTGCGCTTCCTCCTGAGACACGAACTGATAACCTGACGCGAACAATTCCGGCAACACGATAAGATCGGCCTCGGCCTGTTCCAGCTTGGCAGTCACCCTTTCGAGATTCGTGGACACATCGCCAAAGCGTGGATCGAACTGGTAGTACCCGACTCGCATGGTAAGCTCCGCCCCATACAAGAACGGGCAGGGACTCATCCCTGCCCGTTCCTGGAAACACGTGTGTTGAATGAAGGCTAGCGGCTGGCGACGTCCACTACTTTACTTCTGCCAGGTGCGTAGCGCCTCCTTCGGCATGTTCGGTACAGGCCTCGGCATGTCCGGCCTTGCCATGCTTCACAGCTTCCGTTAAGTGCTTCACACCTTCCTCCAGATGAGGATTTTTCATTCCAGCAGCTGTCGCGTGCTTGAGCGCTTCGGTCGCATGTTCGACACACGCATCGGCATGTCCTTCTTTCCCATGGGACGCGGCGCCTCTCGCATGTTCGACTGCTTCACTGATGTGTTTATTCCCGGCAGGCGGTGAGCCTGCTACGGCGAGCCCACTGAACAGCGGAATCCCCACTAGCATCCCGGTCACGGCCACAACCAACGCGCTTTGACGGATCTTCATGGTCATTGCGTCCCCCTTCTGGTTAGTGTTCGCTGCTCAGCAGATTGTTTGATGGACTAAAATTCACCTTACACAGCGCTCGTCGGACGTGTCAAGAAGGTTTGGCCGCCGGATCGAATCCGAGGATTTTCTGCAGCGCGTGAAGATCTTTTTCGACCGGGCACGCATAGTCTCGACTCCACTCCCACCAGGATCCTGGATAATTACTGAGTTTCGGATACCCGACGAATTTAAGTATGAAATAAAGCCAGGCCGACCGAACGCCCCCGGTGCAGTAACAGATCACATTTTGTCCGCCGTGAATCCCCTTTGCTTCCAACATTTCCTTGATTACGGACGGATCCTTGACGGTCGCGTCTTTGTTCAAAAATCCATTCCAGGCCACATGGATGGCCGACGGGATGTGTCCGGACCGTGAAATGCCGGATATTTCTTTCCCGAGATATTCTTCAAGACTGCGAGCGTCCAGAATCGCCGTCTCAGGATGCGGGCCCCTGACGACCGCCTTGAGGTCGTCTTTCACCATGATCAAGGACGTCACCGGTTGCGACTTGAAGTTTCCGAGTGCGGGAGATACACGTCCATGCTCGAACGGCCGCTTCTCAGCTGTCCACTTCACCCACCCCCCGTCTAAGATACGAAGTCGTGTGTGCCCCAGATATTCCAACATCCAAAACATGCGTCCTTCGTCGCCCCAGTTGTCGAACGGATTGGAGTACATCACCACGTCGCTATCGTGATTGATCCCCAGCCGACGGAGGATCAGCTCAATTTGGCCAAGATCGGGATTCAGCAGCCCCTTCGGCACGGCATTGGGATCGCTGTACTCATGCCATGTCGAATGCACAGCGCCGGGGATATGACCGCCGAATTCGTACGCCGACTTCCCACGGACGTCGATGATGACGAGGCCGGGCCGGCCAAGCTGCTGCTGCAACGACTCAGTATCGATTAACAGGGGATGTTTCATCATGTCATACACCCACAATGATTTTCAGTCTGCATTCAGGCGTTCACAAGCGCCTCGATGTGTGCGTGGACCGACGCGGCCAATGCCGTCAGATTATACCCGCCTTCAAGTGAAGAGAGAATGCGACCTTTCGCATGGCGCTTGGCGATCCCCACTACAATGTCCGTCAAATCCGCATAGCCCGCCTCAGTCAATGCCATGCTCGCCAAGGGATCATCTTTGTGCGCGTCGAATCCCGCCGAGATGATGACAAATTCCGGTTTGAACGCCTCGGCCGCAGGCACTAATGCTTTCTGAAAGACCGCGCGATACTCGTCATCTCCCTCACCGGACTCCATCGGCACATTGATTGTAAATCCTTCTCCCGCTCCCTGGCCTCGTTCCGTCGCTCGCCCGGTGCCGGGATAATGGGGAGACTGATGCGTGCTGAAGAATAACACGGACGGATCCTCTTCAAAGCTATGCTGCGTCCCATTCCCATGATGGACGTCCCAGTCGACGATCAGCACTCGGCTGAGCCCGTACTTCTTTTGAGCATAGCGCGCCGCGATCGCGACGTTGTTGAAGAGACAGAACCCCATCGCCCTCCCGGCTTCGGCATGGTGGCCGGGAGGCCGGACGGCACAGAACACGTGATCAACTTGATGCGTCATGATTGCATCGACCGCCGCCAAGGCTCCTCCCGCCGAATAATAGGCAGCATTCAACGAGCCGGGCGACATTGATGTATCGGGGTCCAGCGAGACGCGCCCGGTGTCAGGAGATACTCGATTGAGCGCCGCAACATAGCTGGGACTATGAATTCGTGTAATCCATTCATCTTCAGCTCTTCGCGGCTCGATCCGAACCAACCGAGCTGTAGTTCCGCTCTGTTCCAACTGCTGCATAATGGCACGCAGCCGATTGGGAGACTCCGGATGTCCGGATCCCATGTCATGCTCAAGATAGGCCGGATGATAGACGAGACCGGTTCTTCCCATCACATAACCATAAACATGAACGAGAGACAGGAACTCGCTCAGATTATCATGCAGAAAACGCCATAGACAATGCGCGATGCGCATGATACCGTCCGCCAGAGATCGCGATAAGGAGTAACGCAATGCCCAATCCCCGGATTGAACCACTCAAGAAGCTTCTGGCCATAGATCCCAACGATGATGTGGCCTGGTTCGGCTTGGGGAAAGCCTATATGGATGACGGCAATTTCGAAGAAGCGGCCAAATCCTTGCGTCAGTGCGTCACGGTGAAACCGACCTATTCGGCCGCATATCTCGCACTTGCCCAATCACTCCAGAAGCTCGGACGCGTGGAAGAATGCCGAACCGTCTGCGCGACAGGCATCGACGTATCCACCAAAAACGGCGATGCCATGGTCACGAAGCATCTCGATGCGTTAAAGCTTTCTCTCGCGTCGTGAAATCCGGATTATCGTCCGCTTCTCCGTTTCGCCTTCCAGCCTGGGCCATCCGTTTTGCGCGCCGGCAGACACGCATTGTTGCTGCTGTCGATCGCATGCGATTTGTCATCCAGCTTGCGATGACCAATGTGACGTCCAAGACCGGCGGGCCGTTCGGCGCGGCGATCTTTGAACCTCGAACCGGGCGCCTCGTCACTGTGGGCGTGAATCTCGTCGAATCGTCGAATTGCTCGCTTGCTCACGCCGAAACAGTTGCGCTGGCGAATGCGCACCGCATCCTGGGACACTTTGATCTCAGCGCGGCCGGCCTGCCGAAACTCGAGCTGATCACCAGTTGTGAGCCGTGCGCCATGTGTTATGGCGCAATCCTTTGGTCTGGTGTTCGCAAGATTGTCTGCGGCGCCAGGAGTCGCGATGCCGCAGCGATCGGGTTCGACGAAGGACCCAAACCCAGGAACTGGGTGGCGGCATTTGAACAACGCGGGGTCTCCGTGACCCGAGACGTTTGCCGCAAAGAGGCCATCGCCGTCTTCCAGCGTTATCAGCAAGCCGGAGGCCGCATTTACAATGCGCGGGAGGCGCCAAGATAACACCACATGGCGAAGGAGCTACAACGTTTGCCTGACTGAGGCATCCTGAGCTTCGGAGAGCGGAACTGAAGCTCTGGGGTTCAGAATCAGCAGGCGGACGCGCGGCTGAGTCTGCTGGTGCTTGGCCCGTTCGATCACCTCGACATTCGCAAGCCTCAACGCCGCGCGCGAGGGAATCGGCTCCACATCCCAGAGCGAGATCAGGACAGCGCTGAGATGTCGAAGTTTCATCAGATCAACGGTTATGGAACCGGCTAGGGCTTTCACGTCCATTCGAATCTGCTCTCGCCGTCCTTGATGCCCACCCCGAAGGTCCGCCCTCGGAATCGAGATGCTCAAAATTACCGGTTCGCAGTAGTCGGCAAGCTGCTTGGCCTTTTGTCTGATGCGAGCCAAGATTCGATGGATCAACAGCACGCCACGATCTGTTTCCACACCGTGTTCTTCGTCATTCATGGCTACACGAAGCGGAAGCCGTCGTCGTTCGGCGGAACCGATCATCGCCGTCACCTCTACAAAAAACCGTTCCGATTCATGGCGACATTCAAGGTCGGCTGTTCGAGCTAGCGACTCAGGCAGAAATGCGACGTGGAGTCCGGCACGGATCAGCTGCGTGGCCAACTCCACCTCCGCCAAGGCGGATTCTTGCACGCCGGAATCGTGATGGGTCAGACGATAAAGAAGTCGCCCGAGTCGAAGACGGCTTGAATGATCTGCACAATGTCGATGCAGCAGATTCCAATGGTCATTGAGATGGCGAGAAAGCCCCTGCTGGGGGTGACGCTTGGCAGTTATCACAGAGATACCATGAAAGCCGTACAAGCGGGAACGCAGTTTGATCGTGCGTCGAGGCCGCCAGGATGTCATCGCGCCCTCCCCTGTCCCGTGAGACGCCGGCTCGCGGAGGACCGAAGCCGGTCATGGCACTGGCTCGCCGCCTTCGTCGCCCTCCGGAGACTCACCCAAGATATCCGGCCGTCGCGCGGCAATCTCAGCGTACGCTTCATCCAACCAACGTCCAGCACAACCCAATACTTCACGTACCAACGGTTCCGGCTGTCCCGTTCGTTTGATCGTCCACTGTGACACGTATTCGAGCAGCGCATCTCGCTCGAATGATCTGGTGGAATGTGTGGCCAGCGTAGACAGCTCGCCTAGACCTGTGTGCAGGATATCCGCCACGGTCTCACGCGCATAGGACGTGCTGGCGGTCACATACTGAACGACACGATGGAGTTCCTGCTCGTTCATTTCTTACCGGCTCAAGAGATTTTTGCATCTCGACGATTGACTGTCAACGCTGCTGTATTTCTGTTTAAGCTTGAGGATTTTCTCCAATCACGGCGCAGCTTGGTGATAAGATGCTGCGCGCCCACGGTATGAGCTTCACGTAAGGAGATTGGCAATGGCCGCTCGACGTCCCGTTCGACGTAAACATTCCGGTTCCACGGTATCAGACCAGTGGGATCTCACTCACCTTGTTAAAGACCCATTGAAGGACTTGGAACGGCACTTGGCGGATCTTGATGCACGAGTCAGGCAAGTCGAGTCGGTTCGTCCTCAGCTGCAGGCGACAATGGCCAGCGATGAGTTCCGAGCGATTCTGAAGCACACCGAGTCGATCGCAGAGGGCTCAGCTCGGCTTGGCGCGTTCGCCTACCTGTGGTTCTCAGAAAACACTAAATATGCGACGTCACGCTCATTCAAGACACAAGTGGAGGAGCGACTCACCGCGCTGAACAATCGCCTGCTCTTCTTCGATCTGTGGTGGCAGGGAGTTGACGATGTCAATGCCGAGCGACTGATGGCCGATACCGGTGACCTGCGATATTACTTGCAGACGATCAGACGCTATAAGCCTCATACGCTTTCCGAACCGGAAGAGAAAATCATCAATGTGAAGAATGTCACCGGACGCAGCGCTGTCAATACATTCTATGACGTGGTGACTAACGGGATGACTTTTACGATGAGGATCGGCGGGAAGACGCGCTCCATGAACCGCGAAGAACTCATGAGCTACGTCCGGAGCCCCAAGGCTGCTGTCCGGCAGGCCGCTTACAAAGAACTCTACCGCGTATTTTCCACGCAACGCGATCTACTCGGGGAGATGTATCGAACACTCGTCAACGATTGGAAATCCGAGAACGTAGGACTTCGGAAGTTCTCCTCTCCCATTGCCACTCGCAATCTCGGCAATGATATTCCGGATCACGCGGTTGATGTCCTGTTGGAGACGTGCGCGAAGAATGCCGATATCTTCCATGCGTACTTCAGGTTGAAAGCGAAGATCTGCAAACTCAGGCCGATGAGCCGATATCACATTTATGCGCCCCATCGGGTAGAGGCAAAGAAGTATAGGTACGTCGATGCCGTCGCAATGGTACTCGAGGCCTATCGCGAGTTTTCTCCCCGCCTGGCAGATCTGGCCGAAGAGGTCTTTCGAGCCCGGCATATCGATGGACCAACACGCCCTGGTAAGCTAGGCGGTGCTTACTGCTATAGTGTAGCACCGGGCCTGACCCCTTATGTCATGTTGAATTTCACGGGTGAAGCCCGAGACATCGCCACCATGGCCCACGAACTTGGCCATGCCGTCCATGGGATGATGGCAAAAGACCATTCGGTCTATACCTTTCATTCGACACTCCCATTGGCAGAAACCGCATCGGTCTTCGGCGAACGCATTCTCTCAGATGCGCTGATCTCGCAAGAGCGAAACAAGGCGGTACGACAGGGTCTGCTCCTCAATCAGTTGGATGATATCTATGCCACCGTCCTACGCCAGGCCTATTTCGTTCGGTTTGAAAAGATGGCCCACCACATGGTGGCGGACGGTGCGACGGGCGATCAGCTGGCGCAGGCCTATTTGGCGGAACTGAGGCAGCAATTCGGCAAGAGCGTACAGGTGTCGGACGAGTTTCAATGGGAGTGGATCACGATTCCCCATATCTTCGCCAGCCCGTTCTACTGCTATGCATATAGCTTCGGAAATCTGCTCGTGTTGGCTCTTTACCGCATGTATAAAGAGCAAGGAGAGTCATTCATTCCGAAATATCTCGACCTGCTCGCAACCGGCGGATCCCAGTCACCGCAAGACATCCTGAGCAAGGTGGGTGTCGATATGGGGTCAGAGGCCTTCTGGCAGTCGGGATTCAATACCGTCCGAGATATGGTTGATCAGCTCGAACAGACCCTCTCCTAGCCCCTATCTGCTGAATCTGCAAAGTGAATTCTGGATTCAGGTTGTCCGCCGTGAAGGACTTGACAAAGTCTCGAAGTCATGACATACTGAGAATGCTTCTCATAATCGTTCATCTGGAGGAAAGATGTACGTTTGCTTGTGCAAAGGAATTACAGAAGCGGATGTTCGTGAGGCAGGGCGAGCAGGATTTGTGATGCCCTGTCAGCTCAAATCCAAGTTTGGCCTCAAGCAAAGCGGCAGTTGCGGCCGCTGCGCGAGGAACATTCATGAATTTGTAGAGATCGCGGTCCAGGGGGCAGCGACCAGCACTGTGGACCGTTAACTATCGTTTCCCGGCACGTGCCGGTTTACGAGAAGAGATTCCGTATTCCTTCCTCGCCTCTCTCACAGAACAATTCAACGCGGCGAACCGACTCTGACGAGCTTCGTGACCTCGGCCACACGTTGGCCTAACGCTTTGGCCTCTCCAATCTCCTTATTATCGATCCCTGGGCTGTCACCCTCAGTTGTCGCCGACGCTCCGAACGCACCACCGCCGCTCACCACAATCATTTGATTCCCAAGCATTGCGGCGAGAATAGTCAACATGGTGACTTCCTTACCACCTGAGATTTGCCCTCCAGTGGCGAAGGCCGCCCCAACCTTGTTCTTCATCTTGAATTCAGGAAACACACCGAACTTGAATTGCCAGTTATCGAAGAAGGTTTTTACCTCCCCTGACATGTTGGACCAATACACGGGCGAGCCGACGACCACCGCATCGGCGGCAAATAGTTCTTCTGCGGTCACCTGTCCGACACGCTTGACCACAACCTCGGTGCCCGAGACGGATCGTGCGCCGGCGACCACTGCTTCTGCCATACGTTCGGTGTTTCCCGAGAGAGAATGGTAGGTCACGAGGATTTTGATCGGCGGTGAGGCTTCGTCTGCTAAAGATTTCGATACGCAGCCGACGAAAACCGTGACCAACATCAGCGCGACGGCCAAGAAACGCCGCCACTCACTCAGGGTAGCGGTCCGTGCGGGATGTGATGACACAACGTTACGACCTGGCTATGGGAGAAACGAGAGGCGCTAGTGCCGAAACGTTTCTTCCTCCATGTGTTCTTCGACCGACACTTCCGTCAGCGTTCCACGATACGTACAGCGATGGCAACGAATCCGCCATTCTTCAATCCATTTCTCCTGGACGTAAGACTGGCGACATCCTGGACACACGAACACTCCTTTTTTATAGAGCACCCGCCGCTTTTCTTGCATAGTTTCCTCTCTGTCGAATCCGGCTGGAGGATGGCACAACCTCCGACATGATTGCAATATTCGCGGAACCGGAGACGGGCCGGCCGCCATTTTCATCGGATGGCCTCCTTGACTGAAGAGGAAGCGATCATTACGATGCGCTCATGTGTGGCAGGGCTCCTACGTTCCTCGCTCTTTGCGCCTTGGTGTTCACCGGGTCACTCTTCGGCACTATTCCAATCGGTCTCGCGGCCGATTCCGGGCTCGTCTCGATCCAGACTCCTTCAGGCGTCACCATTCAGGCCGAAATCGCCGACACGCCGAGAAAGCGTGCTCAGGGCCTCATGTACCGGGATCACCTCGAGAAAGACCATGGGATGTTGTTCTTTTTTAGCGAACCCCAGGCGTGGTCATTTTGGATGAAGAATACCAAGATTGCGCTCGATCTGATCTGGTTGGACGATAAAAAGCGAGTCACGCATGTCGAACGGAACGTGCCGATTTGCACCAAGACCGACGATTCATGTCCTCAATATCGTCCGAATAGCGATAATGCCGTGTACGTCCTCGAGATTGCAGGTGGTACGATTGATGGGTACAAGATCGAAAAAGGAACAAAATTACTGTTCGGCAGGCCATAGGTCTATTCCTGTGACGCACTCGCTCATGATTTTTGTCTCCAAGACCTCAGACGTCTCGCCGTAATGACACCCTCTACCCGTTCGATAGCTTTCAACACTCGATTCAGATGGTCCGTATCGGCAACCTCGACGACGAAATCCAGCTCGGCTTTACGGTCTTCCCTGGTGATGATTTCGGCACGGCTGATGTTCGCCTGACATTCGGCGATGGCCGACGAGACGTTCGCCAGAACTCCGGTTTTATCTGCTGCAATGACGGCGATTTTTACCGCATGTTGGCTGGGCGTGGCGGTATCCCATTCCACTTCCACCAACCGTTCTCGATCATAATCCAACGCTTCCAGGTTAGGGCAGTCGACCGAATGGATCGTAAGGCCCCTTCCACGGGTGATGTATCCCAAGATTTTGTCACCGGGAACCGGATTACAGCAGCGGGATAGTTGCATCAAAAGATCCCGTCCGCCCTTCACTTGAACGCCCTGTTCTGCTCTTCCACGGCTTGAGACTTTTGGGAGGCTCACAGGTTCCGGCTGAACAGGCGCGCCGCCGGATGCCGGAGCAATCAACTTGCCGACGATTTGAGCCGTCGCAACATTGCCGAAGCCAACGGCTGCGGCCAGCTCGTCAGTCGTTTCATATCCTTCCTGTTTGGCAACCTCGAGAAGCGCTTCGGACTTCAACACCTGTGCCGGCGCTAACCCATGACGACGGATCTCCGCTTCGAGCAAACGCCGGCCGATTTCCAGACTCCGCTTCTGTTCCTCCGCCTTGATCCAATGCTTAATCTTTGTTTTTGCCCGTGACGTTCGGACGAACTTGAGCCAATCTTTGTGCGGAGTCTGATTGGATGACGTCAGAATCTCGATGGTATCACCGCTCGTCAACTCGTGCTTGAGCGGAACGATCTTGCCGTTGACCTTCGCACCGACACAGTGATCACCCACTTCCGTATGGATGGCATACGCAAAATCCACTGGGGTCGCACCCTTGGGCAGCTCTTTCACCATTCCCTTGGGGGTAAAAACATACACGACGTCGTGGAACAGCTCGAGTTTCACCGAATCCATGAATTGGCGGTTATCCGGCAAGTCCTTTTGCCATTCGATGAATTGCCTCAGCCATCCAAATGCTTTGCTGTCTTTATCTTGCACCCGCCCCTGTTCCTTGTATTTCCAATGGGCCGCGATCCCGTATTCGGCCACACGGTGCATCTCCTCGGTGCGAATCTGAAACTCCACATGCTCGCCTTTCGGTCCGACCACGGTCGTATGGAGCGACTGATAGAGATTGGACTTAGGAATCGCGATGTAATCTTTGAAACGGCCCGGCAGCGGACGCCACAGCGAATGGATCACCCCGAGCACGGCATAGCAGTTCATCTTGGTATCGGTAATGATCCGTAACGCAGTGAGGTCATAGACTTCTTCGAACGAGATCGATTGTTTCTTCATCTTTTGATAGATGCCGTACAGATGCTTGGGCCTTCCGTACACCGCCCCCGCCAGCCCGTTTTCCGCCAGAGCCTTCTCGACCAGTGCTTGGACCTCTTGGATATATTGCTGGCGATCTTCGTCCCGTTTCGCCACGCTCACGCGCAACGTTTCGTAGACATCCGGCTTGAGATGTTTGAGGCAGAGATCCTCGAGTTCGTTCTTCACCCAACCGATTCCGATGCGGTTGGCCAATGGCGCATAGATCTCCAACGTCTCCTGCGCGATTTCCTGGCGCTTACTTTCCTTGAGATGTTCGAGTGTCCGCATGTTGTGGAGTCGATCGGCCAGCTTGATGATCACGACGCGGATATCATCCGCCATCGAGAGCACCATTTTGCGGAAGTTTTCGGCTTGCTTCTCTTCGGAGCTTCGAAAGGTGATCTTCCCGATCTTCGTGACGCCGTCGACTAGCTGGACAACTTCCTTGCCGAATTCCTGTTGAAGTTCGTCGGCCGTGGCCACCGTATCTTCCAACGTATCGTGAAGGAGTCCAGCCACGATTGCCGTGGCGTCAGTTTTGAGGGCCGTCAACACACCGGCCACCGCCACGGGATGTTTTACGTAGGGTTCACCGGAGCGGCGAGTTTGTCCTTCATGGGCTTTGGCGGAGAACTCATAAGCCTTTCGCACCAGAGCGAGATCGGCGTCCGGCTGATAGCTTTGGAGGCGATCCAGCAGTTGGTCGATATCTGTGACAGTTTCGTACATCGTCTGTTACTCACACCCCGCCGCCCTTATGTCTCGAATGCGCAATTGAATTCGATCATAGCCATTCCAATGGTTGAGCTCGGGCGTAAAGGCAACGTCGACGGGTGTCTTTAACGACAACCCCTGATCCTCCAGCGATTTCATCCCGAATCCTATACTATCAAACGGTAAAGACCTGTCCTGCCGGACCGTCAGCTTCAAATGCTTCTCCCCGACAACGCGTGCGTTGAGGACATCCAGACGCCTGACGGCGAAGGTCGGCTCCGGATTCCCGGCACCGAATGGATGCAGCGCCCCGATTTCCCGGATCAGCTGAAGCGTGATCTCGTCCAGACGCACTTCTGAATCGACGTGCAACATGGGAACGCTTTGAGTCTCCCGGATCCATGCCTCTGCGATCGCGGAAAAGCGCTCCGAAAATTCCGGCAACCTCGCCTCCTGAATGGTCACCCCCGCCGCACTGGGATGCCCACCGAACGCTATAAGCAGATCCCGGCAACTCGCTAAGGTTTGATAGAGGTCGAATCCGGGTATGGTCCGAGCCGATCCTTTCCCGACCCCGTGTTCATTCACGGCAATCACGACCGTAGGACGATGAAAGCGCTCCATGATGCGGGCAGCCACGATACCGACGACCCCCAGATGCCACCCCCGTGCGTACAAGACGATACCGGCCGGTAACTCCCGTGATTCGACCTGTCTTAATGCATCCCGAAGAATATCGGCCTCAAGTTCCCGGCGAGCTCGATTCAATTGCTCCAAGTCTTCAGCCAACTCTTTGGCTTCCCGCTCCGACTCCGTAGTCAGGAGCTTGACGCCTTTGATGGCCTCATCCAAGCGCCCCGCGGCATTGAGTCGAGGCCCAAGTTTGAAGGCAATCGTTTCCGTCGTGCATTCTCGGCTGATGCCCGCCACCTGTTTCAAGGCTCGTATACCGCAGCGGGCACCTCGTGAGATATGGGCGAGGCCCTCGCGAACGAACAGTCGGTTTTCATCCTGGAGTGGAACAACATCGGCAATCGTTGCAAGGGCGGCCAAATCCAATAGCGACTCCAGGGGGGCAGAACCCGATCCATATTTTGTCTGATAGGCCTGGGCGACCTTGTACGCAAGCCCGCCGGAACAGAGCCCATGAAAGGGATACCGCGACTCCCGTCGATGCGGATTCATCACTGCCAGAGCAGGCGGCATATCCATATCGCTTTGATGGTGATCGGTCACGATCACATCGATCCCGAGTTCATTTGCGAGAGTAATCTCACGGTGCGATGTCGTCCCGCAGTCGGACGTGACCAGCAAAGTGACACCTTCCTTGGCCAGGATCTTGACGGCCGCCTCATTGAGACCATAGCCCTCTCGCAAGCGATGAGGAACATACGCTCGGACTTCAGCGCCAAGGCCGCGGAAGAATGAGAGGTAGATACTAGTGGCGGACATGCCGTCCACATCGTAATCACCATAAAAGCACACCCGCTCCTGCCGTCGCATTGCCTGACAAAGACGGTCAACGGCTCGTTCCATATCGGGAATCAAGAAGGGATCATGGGTTCTGATCGGAGTCATCCAGGCCGTCGCCTGGTCCACACTGGTGACCCCTCGATTGAGCAACAGTGACGCAGTAGCCGAGGAGATTGATAACGCCCGAGATATGAGGCCACGTTGGACGGGATCTACCTGACGAACGACCCAGAGCTTAGACTTCATCCTCGCCTCCTTACGGGCCTGGGCCGTTCCACAATTCAGACCAGGGATCACAGGGAAAGGTGAAAGACTGTAATAAGCCGCTTCTACTTTGTCAAACAGATAGGCTGCGAGGACGGGTAAGCTTCGTCGAGCAAGAGGGGAGACTTCGAACCTGCGCTATTCCCCTCCTTTCTGAACGTAATTCTTCACAAATTCTTCAGCGTTCTTTTCAAGGACATCATCGATTTCGTCGACCAGTTTGTCGATGTCCTCTTTAATTTTCTTGCCGGCCTCGACGACCTTGGGATTGGCCTTTACTTCTTCCTTCCCTTGCGGCTCTCGTTTGGCTTCCTGCTTTCGCTCTTGCTTTTCCATCCGAGCACCTCCCAAGAATCCGGGATAGTCACATTCACCTTACTCCAGCACTCGCGAAGCCGTCAAGCCAAGGGAGAATCTATAAAGCGCTTCTCGTGGAATACAAGCCGATTCCCTCAGGGGTCTTTGGAATTGAGAGAAGAACCCTCCCGATCTAGATCAGGTGACAGTTGCTCTTCGTCGCGCAGTCCACGTCTCACCAAAGACGAGAGGTCCCTATTATACAATAAGTGAAACGATCAGCAGAGCTACGATATTGATCACCTTGATCATCGGGTTGATGGCCGGACCTGCCGTATCCTTGTACGGATCACCAACCGTATCGCCGGTAACCGCCGCCTTGTGTGTTTCGGTGCCCTTTTTGCCCTGCTCTTCGATGAACTTCTTGGCGTTGTCCCACGCGCCACCGCCGCTTGTCATGGAAATCGCAACGAACAGACCTGTCACGATGCTGCCAACCAACACGCCGCCGAGCGCTTGTGGCCCAAGCACCACACCGACGATCACGGGCGAGAGCACCGGAATCAAACCGGGGATCATCATCTTTTGAATCGCCGCTTGGGTCACGATATCCACACAAGTCCCATATTCCGGCTTACCTGTCCCCTCCATGATGCCTTTGATCGTTCTGAATTGGCGCCGCACTTCTTCCACAATCAGCCCTCCCGCTTCACCGACGGCCCTCATACACAGGGCGCCGAAGATGAACGGCAACATGCCGCCGAGGAACAGTCCCACCAAGACTTTTGGATTGGAAAGATCGAATGCGGCCAGCGCCGGATTGTGCGCGGCAACCTCACGCGAGTATTCGGCAAACAGCACCACTGCCGCCAATGCGGCAGACCCGATCGCATACCCTTTCGTGACCGCCTTCGTCGTATTGCCGACGGCATCCAATGGATCGGTGATATCGCGCACTTCCTTGCCTAGATGCGACATTTCGGCGATGCCACCGGCGTTATCGGTGATCGGACCAAAGGCATCGATCGCCACGACGATCCCAGCCATCGAAAGCATCGACACTGCCGCCACCGCCACGCCATATAGCCCGCCTGACTCTGCGCCACCGCAAATCCAATAGCTGCCGAGAATCGCCGCTGCAATCACCACCACCGGAGCCGCTGTCGACTGCATGCCTACTGCCAAGCCTGCGATAATGTTGGTGGCGTGGCCGGTTTCGCTCGCTTTGGCAATGTACTTCACTGGTTCATAGCTCTTCGACGTGTAGTAGTCGGTAATGAAGACGAGCGCGAGCGTCACCCCCAATCCTATCAAAGCCGCGAAGTAGTAACTGAGCCCACTCACACCGCCGACCCCATCCATGATTTTGGAGGTAATTGGGAAAAATGCCGCGGCCGAAATCCCGCCCGCCACGAACAACCCCTTATAGAGGGCGGTCATAATTTCACCGCCCGGACTGACCTTTACAAAGAGAATACCGATGATGGTCGCAAAGATCGTCACTCCACCCAAAGCCAGCGGATAAAGAATCGGCGCGGTGGCTCCCTTGAACATCGTAAACGCCAGCACCATCGCCGCCACCGTCGTGACGGCATAGGTCTCAAACAGGTCTGCCGCCATTCCGGCGCAATCTCCCACATTGTCACCGACGTTGTCCGCGATGACAGCTGGATTCCGCGGATCATCTTCCGGAATACCCGCCTCTACTTTGCCGACCAAGTCGGCACCGACGTCCGCTGCCTTTGTGTAGATCCCTCCGCCGACGCGTGCAAAGACCGAGATCAAGCTGCCGCCGAAGCCGAGACTCAACAACGCATGAATCGCTTTCTCTTGACCAGCCACAGATTGTGCAATGGTGTAGAACACAGTGATGGCCAGCAGGCCGAGGCCGATCAACAGGAGTCCGGTCACGGCCCCACCCCGGAAAGCAACGATCAGGGCGGCGTTCATGCCGTTATGTGCTGCTTGCGCGGTTCTCACATTGGCGCGAACCGCGATAATCATTCCAACATAGCCGGCGATGGACGAAGCTCCCGCGCCGACCAAGAAACCGATCGCAGTGAGTAAGCCGAATTTATCCGACACTGCTCCGGCAGCTGCCAGAACAACGAACAAACCCGCCGCCACAAAGCCGACAGTTTTGTACTGTCGATTCATATAGGCGCTGGCACCTTCTTGAATGGCCTTTGAGATTTCCTGCATCTTCGCGTTGCCGGCGTCGAGCTTGAACACCCACATCGCCAGGTACAGTCCATAGGCAATACCGGTCACGGCCGCGATGAGTGCAAAGATTACAATCGCTGAATCACTCACTTGCAATCCTCCTGCTGGTTAAACGAACTCCATATGTCACACGGCTCTCCGTGGCTTCAACCCATCCAAAGTACATGAGCGAGTGGGGAAACCCTAGGCGGGCGGAGTCGAATCAGAAGCTAACCACCCGAAAATCTGAGCCATTCTATAGGGTTAGACTGAGCGGATCAAGACAAAATACTGGGCGTTTGAAATAGTGACGATGACGGTGTTTAATCGTTGCCGACCCGTGAAATGGACACACCACCGTCCGTTTGTCTAGCGATTTGCCACCAGTTGGAATGATAGGATACAGATCGTCTTTTAAGCAGAGCACCCGCTCAACCATGCGACAAACAATCGTCCGCATAACTCTTGGTTGGTATTTCGTCGGACTCCTCGCCGCATGCAGCAGTGGCGGAGACACACAGAACACGAACACCGTCCCAACGTCCACCAGCCTCAAGCTCCAACTCGTTGCAGGCAATCTCAGCTCCCCGGTGTTCGTCACCACTCCCCCGGGCGACACCGATCGCTTGTTCGTCGTAGAACAGGGCGGCACGATCAAAGTTCTTGATCGAGCGGCAGGAACCGTACTTGCCACATATCTCTCACTAACCGGCATCACTAGTGGGGGGGAGCGAGGATTGCTGGGGTTGGCCTTCGACCCAGACTACAATGCTAACGGCCGCTTCTACGTCTACTATACAAATGCCAATGGCGCGATCACGATCGCTCGGCTTTTGGTATCGGCAACGAATGCCAACCTCGCCAATCCGGCTTCGCAGGTCATCTTAGTTTCCATTCCGCATCCGACCTTTGCCAACCATAACGGAGGCATGTTGGTATTCGGACCGGATGGTTGTCTGTATGCAGGAGTCGGTGACGGAGGAAGCTCAGGGGATCCCAGCAACAATGCTCAGAACCTCGCAAGTCGGCTGGGGAAGATTCTCCGGATCGATCCGACCACCGGAGCAGCGTGCACGAGTGGAATACTAAATCCGTTTGTTCTCGGTGGAGGTGATCAATTGGTCTGGAGCTATGGACTCCGTAATCCCTGGCGCTTTTCGTTTGACGGCGACGATCTGTATATCGGAGATGTCGGCCAGGATGCACGGGAAGAGGTCGATGTGTCACAAGGACCCAATGCCGGACGCGGACTGAATTACGGATGGCGGCTCATGGAAGGATCGAGCTGTTTTAATCCCGGTGCCAACTGTAATAACGGTGGGCTCACCTTACCGATTCTTGAGTATACCCACGATAACGGAGCCTGCGCCATCACCGGCGGCTACGTGTATCGAGGCCCGGCAGTGCCGGCAATCCACGGCACCTATTTCTACGCCGATTTCTGCGCCGGCTTTGTTCGCAGTTTTCGATTCAACAACGGCTCGGCTCTCGAACAAACAGAGTGGCCCCTGCTTACCGTACCTTCAATAACCAGCTTCGGCCAAGACAGTTCAGGAGAACTTTATGTTCTGACCCAAAATGGCAATGTGTTTCGGATCGTTCCGAATTAGCATTTTTATGACTGGCTCCATGGCTTCATCGCTGCACGTGAGCTAGTTTACGTCCATCATCTACTTTGCTATAGTTCGCCATAAGAATCTCTATGGAATTCGAACCAAATTACATTGTTATCGACGGCCAGACCTTCACGAAGGCAAAACTCGCATTAGACAATCACGTCTATAAGAACTGTCAAATCGATGATTGCGACTTGTATTACAGTGGCGGGCAATATGAGCTCCTCGATACGCATATCACCAACTCTCGTCTGATCCTGAACCATCCCGCCAAAGGCATCTATAACGCGCTGCAGATCTTCAAGATGAAGTCCCCCGGTTCCCGCATTCTCTTTGAGTGACCGTTTTCTTCATGCCCTACACCTACGACTACACGAATGCCGCCATCGGCAGCGAGAGCGCATCCGCGCGCTACTGGCGCTTTGCCAAGATGGCGCTGACCCGCTGGACAAGGGCCAAGACCTTTACCTTTGATGGGCGATCGTACCCCTACCTCTATCACTTCTGTAACAGGACTTGGAAAAATGAGCGTGGCGTTGAAATCCCGATCTTCCGGGAGATCCTTCTTCGTCATCAGACCGCACGAATTCTCGAGGTCGGCAACGTGCTCTCGCATTACTTCCCGACCCACCACGATGTGGTCGACAAGTACGAGGTGGCTCCCGGTGTCATCAACAAGGACATTGTCGAGTTTGTGCCAACAGAGCGGTACGACCTTATTCTGAGTATCTCGACGCTGGAACACGTCGGATGGGACGAGGAGCCACGAGAGCCGGCCAAGATACTGTGCGCCATCGAACACTTACGGAACCAATGCCTCGCCCCTGGTGGACAAATCGTGGCCAGCTTGCCGATCGGTTACAACGAGTTTTTCGACGGACTGCTCCGAGACGGCAAGAGCCCCTTTACCACGCAGCACTTTCTCAAGCGGGTCTCAAAGCGGAACTACTGGGTCGAGTCGGATTGGGAGCATTGCCGCGATGCGTCGTACGGCCGTTTCGTTGCGTATGCCCTCTGCATTGGTCTCATCCAAGAGGGACAGCCTCTGGCAATGAAGGAATGCACATAACGCGGAGTTCGTGACGTGTATCTCGCAGCCAAGCATTGCGTCCCCCTTCTATTTCACACCTCATGAGAGACCGACGGTGAGTAACGATTACCTGCTGACCGGAATATTGTCGGTCCGTTTTACAATTTCGATCGGCTGGAAGGCAGGATCCTGTGATCCCTGGGATGACTCCGCTTCGACGCGCTGGAGGAATGAGGCCGGGCCATTTAAGGGGGCATAATTCAATGCGACCTCGACATCGAAGGTCTTGGTGTCTTTCGGCGTCGGGAACGTGAAGGATTCTTCTCTGGTCTCCTCTGGTTTTAGGACCGTGTCTTCGACAACCTTCGCCGCTTCGGAGTCAAAGACTGTCTTCTGTCCTTGAGTATCCACATACGTCCGACCATAGACACGCTTATCCGTAAATACCGTTTTGAGGTTTTTCCCTTTGACGTCCAGATTTAAGACCACCGCGGCCCAGGCAGGATGGGTGGCAGGCAGGTTGTGTGGTACCAGGCTTTGGACCTTTACCATGACAGTCGTCTTGTCACCGTCGACCTTCGTCTGCACGTCTAACTTCGCAGCCTCTTGCCGAAGCTTGCCGATACGACCCGGGAAACTATGATTGGCAATCTTGCGTTTCTTTTCCCCATTGGCTGACTCCCCTACTTGTTGCGGCATATGGCAAGTCTGACATTCCTTGCCGGACTTTATGGCTCGGCTTTGGTCCCAATTCCCGAGCAAGTCGTTGGACTTGCCCAAGTTCACAGCCGACGGCACGGATTGATGGCAGTTCAGACACAGATCGGATTTCTGAAACAGACTCAGTTCCATCGATTGGTGCGCAAGATTCTGGACGAAATCCTGGTATGGGCCATAGAGCGTCTTGCCGCCGATCTCATACTTCGGCTCCGGGGGATGCTTGGCTCGGTCCACATGCTTGATCAGATGGCACTGGCTGCACGCCACGCCGTCCAAGGACGGATCACCCGCCTTCGCTTGATCGACAAAGAGTTGCGCATGATCCGGGAATTCTCGGACGTGCGGAGCATGACACCTGAAGCACAACGTTTTGTCCTTTCCACCGGCTGAGTTCAGGTACACATCGAGTGACGCCCGGAATGCCGGGGAATGGATGGACTTCGACAAAGGCGAGGTTTCCCACTCTTCATACACCCGTTCGTGACACCGTTTGCATTTGTTGGAATGTGGGAAGGTCTTCTCGATCAACGACTGGCTTGCCACATTCTGTGCCAGGGCGGATGTAACCGCGCCATCGGATAACACAGCGGCACCGATCGTTACGACAGCCACGCATCGAATCAGAATTGCCCGTGGAATGTTCAAAAAGGCCTTCATCTTCACCCGCCCACCCCAGCGCGCCACGACGCGCTTTCCACCGACCAAGGCCGCAGCGAGCGAAGCGGCGAGGAGGTACAAACCGCACTTCGTGTGAGCCGTTCGCCCGTAGCATGATTCTTGGCGAACGGATAACCCCCCTTTGAATGGATTATTTCCCACCTTGAGCCTTTGAGCGACGCGAGAACGACGCTGGAGGACTCTTTCAACTTTCTGCTAGGAGAGTGATTTGACACGATAGGTCAGAAAGCGCCGTTGTGTATATTCCTGGATAATCTTCCGCGCCTCCTCGCGTTCGGTGTCCGCTTGGAGAGTGGCAAAATACTGTTCCTGTAAGGGAATCTCAGGCTTTGGAATAAGGGCATAGGTCAGCACGGCCTCGATCGACGAGGCGGCGGTCCCCCCGGGAAGCGTCAGTGCAAAGGGAACCTTCCTCGTGTTCCCGCCCTTGATGAAGGGATCAGGGATCGGCCCGCGAAGGATCCTGTCATAGGGCAAGCCAAACTGTTTTGTCTCTTCCGCTAACGTGTTCCCTTTCGCATCTTTCACCGTGATCGTCAGGAAAAACTGCTTCAGGACCGGATCGCCATCGGGAAAACTGTGCGGGAGGCTGCCGACTTTTACAATGCCGGTGCCTTCCACCACCATGCCGGTTTTTGTCGCCTCAACGTCAATGCGAGGCATCCACTCCGCTTGCAGATTTCGGTTCTTCAACATCGTACCAGCGACGACGACACCACGAAACCAGTGGCGTCCGATGGCTCTGGTCATTGCCCCGCGTCTTGAGGTGGAGCTCCCGGTGGAGGACTCCATATGACAATCTTGGCAAATCGTCCCCTCAAGAATTTCCCCCGGCAGATTCTTCTGCGTCACATCTTTCACTTTATCGAAATGACAAGATGCGCAAAAACTGGCTGCACGAAACTGATCCGACTGCGCGGCCTGATGGACGAGGTTCTCCTCGGGATTGGAGTACGGACCGTAGAGTGTGTTGCCCGGCTGCAGCGTAAAGGTCGGCGGCGAGTTCGAGGTCTTGTCCATCCCGTTCATCAAATGGCAGGCCGCGCAACCGATCCCTTCGATCCTTGGCTTCCCGGCAATCACTTGCGCCGCAATCTTCTCGGCATGCTGAGGAAACGCGTTTACGGACGGCACATGGCACGAGAGACAGCGCCGCTGTTCGTCTGGCGTGGGATTCGTCTGCTTCCAAAGACCCAGGACGGTACGAAAGACCGGAGACTCCAGCGACGTGCCGTGTAGAAGAGCGGCATCCACGCGGCCAAAGGTTTTCAAGTCCGGCGTCTGCTCCCTGGCGCCCTTCCACTCTTCATAATGACGATCATGGCATTGTTTGCAGTCTTCCGACCGGATGAATATCTTTTCGATCTCCGCGACCCAGTCCCCGGGGGCTTGCTCCTTGGCATCCTCCGCAGCCGCTTGCCGATGATAAAGGCCGCCGCTCACAAGAAGGGCAAGACATATCGATGCGGCTGTGATTCGCCGACGATTGCCGGCGGACATATTCAACATTCTGCTAATCCCGCTTACAGCCGACGAAATGAAAATTGACACCCCATCCGACAGGGTCATCGGGATCGGCCGGCTCATAGGTCCCGACGGTAAAGTTGCATTCTTTCATGGACTTCTTAATGGCTCGCCCGAAGTCCGTCATGGTTCGGATCTCTTGTTTGTCAATTTCCTTGATGACGGATCGCACCTTGATCCCTGCATAATCCGCGCGCGAGTTTCCGATCACCTCGAACACTGCAACGCCCTGTGGTTTCTGAAGCTTGAGTTCCTTTTGAATCTCTTCGTCCACGGCGCCGACAATGATCCCAAACTCTTCTCCAAGCTTGGCCGCTTCTTCTTCCGTCATGGCGCCGTTCTGGGTCGCGGCCCACGCGCTCTCCATACCACCCACAAGTAGACCGCCGGCCAGCATGACGTTCCATACGATCCGTGCTCTCAAAATCCTGTGTGCCACCACCACCTCACAGCTCAGCTCCGTAAAGAACTCATTCGGACAAGAGAGACCGACCGAAGGCGAATCGGCTCGCTGCTCTGCTACAGGTGAGCGACAGGATCAATGCTGAGTTGAAACCACGGGGCCACGGCCTTCTGGCCGTTGCGTTCTTTGTTTTCTCCGTTCCACACGGCAAATGACACGGTCTGGACACGTCCGGGAACGAGCTTTGCTTCATTCTCTTGTTCCTCGCTGATCAGGGGACGCCGCATCACGACATGCCAGACACCGTCCTTCCACAGTGCTTGCCCTTGTACTCGCCCCTGCTTGTCTTTTGTCGTCAACGTGCTGAATCCCCCGCCGATCAAATCTTCAACCGAAGAAACGCGTCGCGGAATGACCTCGAATGTCCGAACGCCGCCCTCTTTTTTCTCCGGGGCCCGGGCCGCCCGCCGATCGATATCGCTTTGCCAGTCCGCCTTCCAGTGCCAAATATTGATGTAGTGGTCCAGCTGCCCCATGCAGAAAAAAGCCGGTGCATCACCGAGCGGAAGACCGATGGCGACTCCATCCCTGAACGTACCGGGAGTCAGGCGATCATTCTTCGTATTGTCTTGCCATTCAAGCAGGAAGGCGATGTCGGTCCCATTGTGAACGGACCTCACGGTCAATGCATGGACGGTCGGCTCCGGCCACACCGGCCTGGTAATGACCTGCCCACTGAGGGGAATCGTGGTCGGCGAGACCCTTTGCCAAGCCGCATCATCGGCGGCATTCGGCAGGTCACCTGGGATCAGATGGGACCTGATCATCAGCCCCTCCGAACTGACGAGGGGAATCCCGAAACCGCCGAGGAGACTGGCTAGGACAACAAGGCCTGACAGAAATCCAAGAAGGTGAGAGCGAGACCCGCCGATGTATGTCATTCGCACCCGTAACGTACTCCGAGGGAGCCGAACTCAGAATACCACAAAACCAGTGCGGGACAAACGTGACGGCGAGGGATGATGATTACGTGATCTTCAGACGGCGAATCTTGTTTTCTCCGCGTTCGCAAATATAGAGATGGCCCTGCGAGTCCAACGCCACACCGACGGGAGAATTCACCACGGCATCGATCCCGAGTAGACCGTCACCGTGCTTCAACATTCCAGCCGATTCCTTGGCGACAAATCGAGCGGCACCGCAACCGCCGATATTCTTGTCTTCATACCCACTGTCCCCGTTTCCCGCCACCGTCGTCATGATACCGGTCTTCGCATCCACCCTGCGGACCCGATGGTTCATGGTATCGGAGATATAGAGATTGTCATCGTGATCGAAGATCACGGCTTCTGGAGCGTGCAGCATCGCTCTGACGGCCGGTTTGTCATCACCGTCGTACCCGTACCGGCAGACACCCGCGACTGTCGAAATAATTCCCGTCCGCGAGTCGATTCTTCTGACACGATTGCTCCCCTTATCGACGATATGCACGTTGCCCTGGCCGTCGACCGCAATGCCGACGACGTCGTAAAGGCGCGCGTCCATCGCGGACTTTCCATCATCCAGGTACATCGACATGTCCAGCCCATCGGAGCAGACCGGCATGAGCCAGCCCTGATCATCACTGAAATCAATTCCGATCGCATCACCGGACAAGACAACTAAATTTCTTGCCACCAGCGGCTGCTCCCGTGCATCGTCCTCCGCTGTCCACGTTCCTGCAATCGTCGTCACCATTCCCGTCTTCGAGTCATAACGCCGGATTTTATGGGCTTGGGTATCAGCGATGTATAAGACGTCGTCCTTATCGAACGCGATCGCAGCCGGCCAGGTTAGATTGACTTCCAGCGCAGGGCCATCTCCGTTAAAACCATGCTGACCGGTACCGACCACCGTCGTAATAATGCCCGTTTCATGATCGATCCTTCGAATCCGATTGCTTCCCGAATCGCAGATGTACAAATTATTATGGGAATCAAACGCGACAGCCAACGGCAGGTAGAGCCCCGCCTCTCCACAGAGACCTTCGTCGCCGCTGTAGCACGTTTCCCCGATACCCGCGAAATTGTGGAGCGTGCCTTCCTGAAGATGAATGCGCCTGACGCGATCGGATCCTGACTCCGCAAAGTACAGCCACTGCTCATGCTTGTCGAGGGCGACGTGATGAGGGAGGGGGATTCCGGCTTTCACCGCACGTTTGCCGTCACCCGTGCTTCGGGCTTTGCCGTTTCCGGCAAACGTCTCGATGTAACCAGCGGCCAAGCCCAGTTCAGTGTCCATAGGTGCGACGTTCCTAGCAAGCTGTTGAAAATTTATTCTGACTCACGCGTACCGTCGACCTCCGATGGTCATGGACTCAGTCGGAATGGGCGGTACACAGGATGTTCAAAAAGGCCTTCCAGCAAGGCCACAGCGGGTGAAGAGGCGAGACGTACTCTTTATCGTACGTTGAGCCTCTGAGCGACGCGAGAACGAAGCTGGAGGACTTTTTCAACATCCTGCTATGAGCGTGGGGCCGGCTGCACCGTAGCCCCACTCGGCTGATTCAATGCGGCGTTCTGGGTAGGAGCCGCGTTTATCGCGTTGGGTGTTGCCGCCTGTTGCGCCGCCGTCTGAGCTTCGGCCTCGATCTGGTCCGCCTCATGGACGGACTTCTTGAATCCCTTGATCGCTTTGCCGAGCCCTTCGCCCAATTGTGGCAATTTCCCCGCGCCGAAGATAATCAACACGATCATGAGGATGAGGATCAGCTCGGTGAACCCTAGACTACCAAACATAGTGCCCCCCTTCCCTAAAAGTGAATCAGGACCGTGGGTTGTCCTTTGTCTTCTTGGCAAACCGATCTTTCAACCGTTTTCGAGTCTCTTCCGCCTGTTCAAAGAGCTTGCACTTGTCATAGACGCTGATGAGATTGTAGTACGCGAGCGGCTCATCCGGATTGTGCTCGACGGCACTCTCCATGACCCGGATCGCCAAATCGGTCTTCTTATGATTCAGGGCGATTTCCATCAGCTTGAAGCTTGACTCCAAATGTTTGGGGTCCAGCTCCAACGTGCGAAGATAACATTGAATCCCCATGTCGATCGTGTTGTAGTCGGACACTTGGGGGTTATCCAACTCAATATAGACCCCAGCGAGATTATACCAAGCAATCGGGTCATCCGGGGTCATCTCGACCAGACGCTCGTAGTAGTTCTTCGCTTCCATGTACTTTTTGTTGTCCGCGTAGAGGCGCCCGAGGTTGAACAACGCCAGGACGTCATGGGGGAAAACCTCCAGCGCATGCCGAAATTCGGTTTCGGCCTCATCGGTCATGTTCTTGGTCGCGTAAATCGTTCCGAGGTTCGCATAGTACATAGCCAGTGAACGATTCATCTCTGTGCGAAGGGATTCGGCCATCTCAATCGCTTTTTTGACTTCTGCTAAGGCGTCATCGAGCCGCCCTTTACTGAAGTACAATTCGCCGAGTCGGCAGCGAGCCTGAAAGTCGTCAGGTTCGCTCGCCAATAACGTTTCGATCGCGGTGATCTCTTCGTCCGGCGACATGGGCTGATCGGCGGTGGCCTCTGTCTGCGGTGATATTGGTGCAGGCGTTTCCATAAGTAAGCTCGCTCCGGGCTTAGGCTCGCCCTGTAATAAGGCCGTCTGTTGCCGGCATCATAGGGCCGGCGGTCGTCGATACCGCTTCTGTTGCGGCCGCCTTCGCCCGATCAAGGGCAAGTAACATGACTCCGAGAACGACCATCAACGTAAGATTCGAGAACAGTAAGGCATAGCCGGCGATAAACATCAAACCAATTCCATAGCCCGCGAGCCGACCTGTCATCACCAACTTGATAACCGTATAGGACCAACAGAGTAGTCCTCCGACATACACGGCAAATGGGAGGTAGAAGGTATAGCCCATCCCGAATTGAAAGATCCAGCCGATGCCCTGTGATGCCTGGCGGAACGCCGATGCGAACGCCGGACTATAGAGATCCAAAAAATAGTCTGCGACGATGAGCGCTGTGAAGATGATGCCCGTCGTCGACCAAAACCAAATGGCCCGGTTCCGCTGCCGTCGATTCGTTGTTCGCAGCGACAAACTTTTACTGCTTCCGTAGGCGACAAAGACGAGGTAGCTGGCCAGCACCATCAGCGCCTCACCTGCCCGATGGGATTCGTAGACCAGGGGAGGCGCCGCCAAGGTTCCCGCCAGACTGTAGACGGTCGAAATAATCTGATAATACAGCCACCCGGAGACACCCAAATAGTATGTGGCCGCCAGAATCCGTTGGGCCGGCTCACGATGGGTGATCACATACTCCGACACGAACAACGTGAGCACCAGGAGTGTCAAGCCGTTGTAGATGATGGCGCCCAGCATTCCCGGCTGCACGACCAGAAACAGGACGGTCAAGAACAGCAAGAGAGCTGCACCCGCGATCCCCATCTTGACAAGCTTGCTTGTATCACGCCCTCCCCATCGATTGACCATCGTCAACGTGAGCGCCAAAAACAACAACACCGCGACGATATTGAGCAACCACGTGCCCACCTCAGTCAATGCGGTGAATGTGGGTGTGATCCACGGGTGATCTGCCGCCATCTTACTCAAATGCATCCCAAGCCGGGAGACCAGACGATACAGAACCAGCTCAAGAAAGGAGGTCAGGAGTACAAGTTTGACGGTATACTCAAACAGCGGACCAAAGTCCGATACTCTTCCCGTGATTCGCTCACTCAAGCTTGCCGTCTTCATGACCATACCCACAGGAACCGCCATTATAGCTGCCGTAAAAAAATAGGGTCAACGTGCAGCCAGCGGTGCCTGTTCAGCCCCTTCTTTAGCTCTTGAGATATAGAGCAGCCCATCCGCCATCGCATAGTTGAATGGAAGCTCGCACACGACTTCGCTGATCCTTTCATAGACATACTGATACAACCGCTCCGCTTCGTCGGGAGTCATGCCCTCTTGCACTTCGTAGAAAAACCCGAGGCTCAAATCTTCCGCCGACGGCCGCATGATTCGTCGAATCCCGTATCCACCAGGGTCGCTCATGATGGGAGCTTCCTTTTCCAAATCAAACAGGCAGGGCTGACACGAAAACCCGTATGATCCATTGAGTTTCTTGTTCTCGACGACAAAGTTCATGGTTTCGAGCGCTTCTTCTTCTTTTTCCGTGGGGAATCCGACGATGATATAGCAATGTACGGCGATCCCGAGATCCACACAGTCATCGGCGACGCGCCGCACCCATTCTTGCTTGATTCCCTTCTTCATGAAATCCATGATCCGCTGGTTGAAGGATTCCAATCCGAAGACGATTTTCAGGCATCCGGCATCCCGCATCGACGCCAACAGCTCGCGGGAGAGATTTTTCTCAAACCGCATCTCGCACGTCCACTTGATGTCGAGCTGCTTGTCAATCATCTGTTGGCAGAGCCGTTTCGTCGGTGCCAGCGCAAAGCATTCGTCGGTGAAAAAGAAATGTCGGGCGCCATAGCGCTGCTTCAACCATTGCAGTTCCTCGATCGTCCGTCCCGGATCCTTCTGTCTGAAGTTTTGGTGGTCGAGCGTCAGCGCGCAGAATGCGCAATCCTTGTAATAACAGCCCCGAGAAAACTGGACCGGCAGCACCGGCTCCGGCGACAAATAGCGATCCAGGGGGAATCCGTCATAATTCGGCGCGGGGAGCTGATTGACATTTTCAGAATAGAACGGTTGGTTCACCGTAATCTTCCCATTGTGCCGATAAATGAGATTGGGAACTTTGCTGTAATCTTTCTTGCCGGCCACCTGATTCACTAATTCCAGCAGAGCCGTTTCACCCTCAAACACCACGATATCGTCGGTCAATTCGAAGAGACTGGGGCAGCGGCGAATGTTGTCCACGAGACGGGTGAAGATGCTGCCACCGATCGTCAGGTGAAGATCCGGAGCGGCCTCCTTGATCAAGCGGCACAGCGTCAGACCGGGGATGATCTGGGAGGTGGCGGTAATCGAAACTCCGATGAGATCCGGGCGGCTCTTGATGATCGACGGAATGAATCGGTCGCGAAAGAGACTGAGATAGGGATTCTGCGCTTCGTCACGAACGACCCTCATCAGGTCTTTCGAAGAATAGATGGAGTAATTCCCAAATTGATTATCCACAACCGTGAGCCGGGTCGGAAAATATACCGAGGAGACGAGCTCCAACCACTTATCGATCATGAACAGGCTGGCTCGATAGGCATCAGGGTCGTAGAACCCTTCGCTCCGCAATGTCTCTTTCGCCAGCTCGATACGGTCCACGAGATACGAGAACCGGTCGAGCGAGTCGGTCACCTTCACGTAATGCTCCCGACTGCCTGCCCCTGTCTCTCCGTTCTGAGTCCGTTCCAGCTCACGCTGCTTGGCAATCAAACGTTGATAGACCTCCTCCGCATAGTCTCTGGTCAAAACCATGTCCAACAGCTCGATACCGAGGTCGCGCTGTGAGACATCCGAAATCCCACCCTGGCGCAAAAATCCCGTTAGGGACGGCAGGCTGAGATACGGCTGAGAGGGATGCCACGTCGGAGGGAAAAGCAGAGAGACTTTCATGGCGTATATTGGTCCTTTTATGCTTGAAAATCAGTAGCTTCGACACCCCGTTCTCTTATACCCTCCGCGCTTTGTGAAATGCAATCCTACACCTCGGACGACAGATAAGTCCGGATATGGCACTCAACAAAAAGCCTCGGACCAGCTCCCCTATTACTCGAGAAACTGATCCGAGGCCTCTGTTCAACTCTCTGACATGTCGGGCATTGGCGCGGCTCGCCAACCGCCCCACATCACTACAGCTTCAACGTAAACCAAGTGGAAAGCGACTTCATGCCGTTTCGCTCAATATTGGCACCATCCCACACGGCAAAAGCAATCGGCACCGAGGCCCCGGCTTTAAACTGGATATCGTTCGCATCGCCGTTTTCCAATGTCCGTTTGACGACCACGCGCCATGTCGGACCGGTGTAGCCTCCGCCCTTAACGGATCCCGACGGTTCCCACACACCATTACCGATCACATCCTGGTGAGCTTGTGTCGTCAACGTGCTGAAGCCGTTCGCGTTGAGATCTTCGACTGAACTCACGCGCAACGTTGGGTCCGACATGATATTTCCCGACCAGATGCCGGAATTGAATGGCCCGAGGCTCCGGCCGATGCGGTCTGGATAGGTGACGCCACCGGCTGGCTCTTCAAAGTAATAATCCCAGAAAATGCCGGGATACTGGTCGTCCACATCCCAAATTCCCGCACTGTCCTTTCCGATGTCCTTCTGCCATTCGGCATTCCAACGCCAGATGTTGGTTGTTCCACCGGACTGCCCCATGCACTGGAACGGCGGAGCACCGGCAGTGTTCACGGGAAACATCACCGCGACCTGGTCCCGGAAATCCTGCGGGCCAATCGCTGTGTCATTCTTCGTCTGATCAACCCACTCTAAACGCAGCCCAACCTCTTTGCCGTTGGTCATGGCTTTGACGAATACCGACTTTACCGAAATATTCGGGTGCATCGGCGTCGTGATCAGCTGACCACTCAACGGAACAATGACGCCCGGAACACTTTCCCACACGGGGTTAGCGCCGTCCATCGGGATTGGGCCCTTGACCGTCTTAGCCGGTATGGTGACCGGTTGACTGACGGCCAGTGGTACTCGCCCCAACGTCAGCATGAATCCGACGGTGAGGGCGGAGAGAAGAATGGCAAACACCAATTTCTTGTTGGTCGTCTGCGCTACTCTCATAATGCTACTCCCTCCTCTCAATGATTGTAAACAATGCGTCCACTGATATCGCTACTATCGATTCGCTTAGGCGGTACCCGAAGGTCCCTCTTCTTCGTTACCCTTGTCTTTTTCTTTCACGTCCATGAACGATTGCGCTCCGACTTCGTTCAGCAACATAGTCAATTCGTTCCCCTGATCCTGTGCGCCACATTCATACGTCTGGCCTTCAGGAGAGCTGAACGTCGCCGGACGATAATCGGTTTCCGTATACGGCTGAGGGGTGACGCCTAAAAACGCCGTCTCAAAATCCATCCAATCGGCGGTCATATCGGCCACCAATTTGAAGAGACCGGAGTCCGCTTTCTTCGTCAGCATGCGACAGAACAGCGGGACCCATCGGCCGATATGATTCTTGACAAATTTCTTCTGCGCATCGACCACAATCTGTGTCTTCTCGATCACATCGTGGCAGCGCGAATAGGACTCTTTGTAGGCAAGGAAGTGCATGAACTCGAATTCAACGCTGAGGTGGTCCAGTCGCTCATGAATATCCTTGGACAATTCGACTCCGAAAGCCTTGTAAAACCCTGAAATATCCCCCATCACATGGGATTGAGCAAACACGTGGTCATTTCCGAAGAGGGTTTCGTAGGGAGGGCAATCGAGGGTAATGACATTGCTGAACACTCGGCGATGCTCGGACTGCAGATCGCTCAGCTGCCAATTGACACACTCGGAAGCGATCAGGCTCTCCACCCGCGCCAACTGCTTCTTGAGCAAGCCCAACTTTCCCTTGGCTCGTTCGCTGCTCTCGGGGCCAATGGCAGCCTCTAAAGCATCGAGGGCGGTCCGACCATCATCCACAAACTCCCCGCACCTGAGATAATCGAGAAACTCCTCATCCTCCGGATACAGGAGACTCCAGGAGATCAGCAGATAGATTTTACTGCGGTTCAGCGCACGTTCGACAGCTGGGGAATCCTTGATGGTGGAGGGGGTCGACAGTGTGGCGGTTGCAGATGCAGATACCTCTTGCATCGGCTGTTGACTAGTCATAGCGATCGTCTCCTAGCCGCCCTGTTGGCCCAACCGAAAAAGGTGACGCAACAGAGCCATGTATGTATATGAAATGAGCCGTACGAAGTCAAGGGTGAATTGGTTCGATATTGTGAATTGGAATATCCTCCAGAATGATCTCGCCGAAGGGACGTCATTATGAATCAGCCCTTGCCAGATGCCTTGATGGCACCACGCGGATTGCGACATGGTCGTTGACGGTCTTGCAGACCATCTCACACATTCCGCACCCGACACAGGCCTCCTGTACCACGGCCAGATGCAACGATTGAAAATCCATTACCAGGGCGTCTGTCGGACACTTCGACACGCACGCGTGGCATCCCTGACCGGCCGTGCAGAGCCGATGTGACACCGCAGCGATTCCCATGTGAACGTGGTTGATTCCCTCGACCGGCAAGAGCGCGTCTGCTCGACAGGCTGCGATGCAGGGAAAGTCCTCGCACAGAAGGCAGGGTGATTGATCGGCGAACAGCACCGGGGTACCGTCTTGGGGTTGGGTAACGATCGCGCCGGGGGGACAGGCCGTGACACAATCATTGCACTTCGTACAGCGCTCCAGAAAAAGTTGTTCTGACACGGCGCCGGGGGGGCGCAACCAATCAATACGAACCGGCGATGGGACCGGCTCCGCAGGGAGACCATCGGACTGTTTGACAAGTTCGTGCGCAGCTCTGACAGTCGAAAAGACCGAATCCTTCAAGAAGTCTCGCCGGCCGTATGCAGGATTGGTTGCCACGGGCGTGGATTCCTTAGATGAGGGTCAAAAAGGTCGTTCGGCAACCAGCGATAAGGCAAGGACCGCAGGCGTACCTTCGGAGGTACGTTGAGGATCCTTGCGAGCCGAGAACGCAGCCGGCGGCCTTTTTCACCCTCCGCACCTACATCACCCCATCGGCACGCAACTTATACACCTCAACACAGCGATCACAGGCCCCAAATTCCACATCCCACCCTGGGTGATTCTCGCGAATAAAGTCGAGCACGTACGGCTCCAATTTCGTCTGCATATCCTCCACCCAGGAATACGTGGGAAACCGGCACAACGGGCATGGAAACCCGGGCATGAGCATGATCTTATTTTCGGTTTCCGGAACCTCGCCGCCTTCCACATCCACGGCTCGATCCATCACACGAAGTGTGTCGGCAGCCATTTCGATCAACTCCGAGTGCGTGAAGTACGAGGTCTGCCAGAGCCCCTCGAATACCGCTTTCAATTGAGGAGGTGGAATTTTTCGGTACCAGGACCGGAATTCCTTGAATCGATCCTCCTTGCTCAGCATGGGCTCCTTGCCCGCTGCAACCAATCGACTATCCACGCTCAAACTCCAAAGGATACGATAGCGCTGCAAGATCAACGTCTCTTCGCCGGGGTTCTGTCCAATCTTGGTATCCGGATCGTATCCGAACAGCGGATCGATCATGTCGGAGATGTGCATCAACTCGTGGCGGCAATAGCGGGTCAGCGCCGGATCGTAAAATCGGCGGGGAATCAACTTAATCCCCACACCTTTCATTCCCTTCTCCTCAAACTCTTTGGCCAGGTCTTTTTCGACCGACCCCCATTTCCGGAGAATGTCGACACCTTCCTGATCTTCTTTCAATACACCTTTGACGAGGACAATCCCCACCTTCTGCTTCAACAGCGGATACTCGTTGAACGAATCGCGGACGATATCCGAAAACCCCCAAATGCCGAAAAGATATTGATACAACTTTTTGAACTCCGCTTCCCGGTCTTCGAGGATAAACTTCTCGTAAATCGGGTCGGCATGTTCATGGAATTCCTTGTAGTATGTCGGATCGCCTTCCCGTTCCGTCTTCTCGACGAACGAGTCGATCACTTCCTGAAGCAAGGCTGGTTGGAATCTAATTTCCATGGGAGAACCCTTGGCGGCTCGAGAAGACCACCGTCGGCTTGACTTGGCCGCGAGGCATCTCTTACGATCCAAATAACCGAGGGAATTATACTGGCCGGGCTGATGGCCAATCAAGGACCAGGCGGCCAAGAAAAGAAGATTACCGATGTTGGAGCCGACGATGACCTCTTCGCTGGTGAATGCTTCCTCTGAAACGGCGGCCGCACCTGTGCCTGCCGTCGATTTCGTAGAATACTGGACGACCGATTGCCGGGAAGTGAAAACGTTCCGCGGCCATTCGCATGGAGTCTGGGCAGTCGCCTTTTCACCCGATGGATCGACACTCGCCAGCGGCGGCGCCGAACGCCTCGTGCGTATGTGGGATATCGAAACCGGCCGGCTACTGCGCTCCCTTCGGGGCCACACCCACGACATTCGTGCCATCGTCTTCACGCCGGACGGGCAGCTCCTCGCCACCGGGAGTGAGGACCGCACCATCCGGTTATGGAATGGTAAGACCGGCGAGCCGATGAAGCTGCTGTTCACACGTTACGATCATAATGTCTGCAGCCTCTCGCTCTCGCCGGACGGCCTCATGCTCGCGCGCGGGAGCCATAACAAAGACATCAAGATTTGGGAAGTGACCACCGGCACCGAGCTGATGACATTGCTCGGAAAGGATGAGTACGACCACCACTGGTCGGTCTGCGTGGCGTTTTCACCGGACGGCATTCATCTCGCCAGCGGAACCGACATCGGGAAAATCAAGGTGTGGGAAGTGCTCCCGAGCGGCGAGGAAAAGATTCTCCACAACGCCCATTGGCGGCGAGACGAGTTAGATTCCACCGAGACTCGCGGTTACTTTGTCGAGGATGACGGCGGATTCCAAAAACCGATGGACTACTGGATCGGTGCCATGATCTTTACTCCGGACGCAAAACTGTTGATCACGGGCAGCCGAGACACCACCATCAAGCTGTTCGAGATGCCGAACGTGGTCGAGAAAAAAACCCTCACCGGCCACAAGGGTTGGGTTCGGAATCTTGCGGTGTCGCCGGACGGAAAGGTCTTGGTGAGCGCCAGCGACGATCAGACGATTAAGTTTTGGGATTTGGCCACCGGCCGGAATTTCCGCACCGTGAAAGGCCACAGTGGTGGAGTCCGGGGTCTGGCTTTTTCCCCCGACGGCAAACGCCTCGCCAGCGGCTCATGGGACCGCACGGTCAAGCTGTGGGAAGGGGGACCGGCGGCGGTGGAATAAAGGCCCGTGCTCAATTCGGAGCGATTTCGTAGACCAGCGTCACCGACGCCTCGACCTTCAGCTCGCCTGCCGAGATCGGCACATAACCTGCGTGAGTTTCCAGAGCCATGCGTGCCACGTGAGCCGCAGGCCGGACGACATGGCCACCCTCGCTCACCGACAAAACCCGTACGAGTTTCACGTGTAACGTCTCGCTCAGGACTGCTGCTTTTTCACGCGCCTTGACGGCCGCCTGTTTCAATGCGCTGAGCCGTACCGGTTGTTCGTCGCGCAATCCCCAATGTAACCCCTGAAAGCTGTTTGCGCCGGCCTTCAAGACTTCCTCGATGATCGTACCGGCTTTGTCGAGGGCTCGGATTTCCACTGTCACCATGTTGCTGACGATGTAGCCGACGATTTCTGGAGTAGCAGGCGGCGCTGGGGCGGGACGGGTGGACGGCGGTCGATACTGTGGTGTCACCGTAAATGACGAGGTTTGAATCCGCTCCTTCTCGATCTGCAAATCCCGAAACTGGTCCATGACTTTGCTCATGACGGCGGCATTCCGACGTTGGGCCTCAGCAAGCGATTTACCTGGAGTCTCCAGGCCGAAGGTGACGAACGCCGTATCCGGAGCAAGTGCCAGTATCCCGGTTTCACTGACCGTCAAGGACGGTATCTCCGGCTTCGGTTCATCATAGGCCTGCACCACAACCGGAAATCCAAGCAGGACCAGTAGCCCAATAACGACCATGCGTCACCCCCCTCTTTTCTCGCCTGTCTACCCACAACCATCCCCTCTTCGCCCGCCGTACTAAGAAGACGCATAGGAAGCTTATCCTCCACCTCATCCATGGCGCAAGAAACCTTCCATTCCAGTCGCCGGGCACTTGACGCTATTACAGACAATGCGGCATCTTCTCCCCTACAACTGTTGGGAAGGACGACCATCGTGGCAATACCATCCGTTATGCTCCCCTTGGGAACAGTTGCACCGCCGTTTTCCCTACACGATGTGGTGAAGGGGCAGGTCTATTCGCTCGACTCATTTGCCGAGAAAACCGCGCTCCTGATCATGTTTATCTGCAGACATTGTCCGTACGTGGTGCATATCGAGCAGGAAATCGCAAAGATTGGGCGAGACTATCTGGAGACAGGCTTGGGCATTCTGGCCATCAGCAGCAACGACGCGGTCGGATATCCCGACGATGCGCCGCCAAAACTCAAAGAAATGGCCCAACGTTTGGACCTTACATTTCCATTCTGCCACGACGAGACCCAAGAAGTCGCAAAAGCCTATCAAGCCGCCTGCACGCCGGACTTCTATCTCTTCAATTATGACCGGAGGTTGGTATATCGCGGCCAACCCGACGACAGCCGTCCTGGAAACAACCGACCTGTCACAGGGCGCGACTTACGAAACGCGATCGAGGCAGTTCTGGCAGGCAAACCGGTCGATGGCGCGCAACGGGCCAGTATCGGCTGCAGCATCAAATGGAAGCACGGCAACGCGCCCTCGTATGCCTGATAGGAAAATCTTCCTCCAACCCAGTGTCTTATAGTTGTACACTGCCCCTAGTTATCCCCCTAATTGTGGCGTGATGAGTCAAGTATGTTAATGCCTCAAAATTTACTCCCCACCTTCTGTGGATAACCTTGTGAACAAGTCCCCTTCGAGGGAAAAGATGGCACGATTGACGCGTTTATTTATCAAACTGCCTATTTTTTAGGCGTCTGCATCACCTGTATCGAACCACAACTAATAGTATTCAGCAGCATATTTCTGAATGCTTTCACGCATTTCCTAGCAATCTCTTCCCTCCGTCGAAGCAGCACGACTACGTAGTCGTGCTCAATTCAATCGTTCGGATCGCTATCCACAGGATGAAGATTTTTCTGGGGATTGCGGTTCTCTGCGTCAGGAGCGTGGTTTCGTATCTGTCAAGGACTTGGGGCAAGAAAGAAGGCTCCACTGGTCGGAAAAAAGATCTAGGGTAACTAGAGCCAAATGGCATTTCACAGACGTGGTCTGTATGCTTTCATCGACGGAATAGCAAGTCATTGAAGCTCCTGTTTTAGCCGTTCAAGAAGCTGATCCAATCGCTCTTGATGAGGTTGATCCACGGTGATGAAGCCTAAGCCGACCCCCCGTCCTCGGCTCCAGCGCACCGCTGCTCGCGCGACAAGGATCGGCGTCGTCCCTCCGGGAACGTCGAGTCGGAGTGAGACCTGCATACCCGAATAAACCTGCCCGTCCACCTCAATGAGGCAGCCACCTTTTGAAAGGTTCATCACTGTGCCGACCCATTCTTCTCGACGAGGGCCTGAAAGAATACTATGAAGACAGACCGTAAACCGCTGCTGGCGACGGAGATCCATGCATGTTTCTCCTTAATGATCTTAGAGTATCCTTGTACAGGATAACCTAAGGCATCCATACTCGCAAGTGACTCAGCCGGAAAGAGCAGAGAACTTAGCAGGAGCCGGAAAATGGACAGACTACCAGGCGTAGGATTCCGGCGCGGGTCCACCAGGACCAGGAAAGAGCTCATCCAGCTGTTTTAAAGTCTCGCTGCCGAGAGTAAGGCTCAATGCCCGCATAGATCCCTCCAGCTGGTCCATCGTCCGAGGTCCAATAATCGGCGACGTCACTGCTTGTTGATGTAACAGCCAGGCTATCGCAACATCCGCCGGTCGTTCACCGATCCGAGCGCACAGCGCCTCATAGGCTTCGAGTTTCGGACGCAACTTGACCGCCTCTTCTTTTACGTCCGCCTCCGATCGACGCCCGGTATCTGCGGATTCTGGAACACCAGCCAAGAGCCCGCGTCCCAGTGGACTCCACGGAATCAGTCCGATACCATAGGCCTCGCAAGCGGGGATGACTTCCAATTCGATCGTACGCTGCGTCAGGTTATACAGACTCTGCTCCGACACCAACCCCAGAAAGTTGCGGCCACAGGCGGATTCCTGGGCCTGGGCCAAGTGCCACCCGGCAAAGTTGCTGCTGCCCACATACACGACTTTTCCTTCCCTCACCAACTGCTCCATCGCTTGCCAGATTTCCTCCCACGGTGTGTCCCGATCGACATGATGCATCTGATACACATCGATCCAGTCAGTCTTCAACCGTCGAAGGCTGTCCTCACACGCTCGTTTGATGTGGACGGCCGACAAGCGCGACTGATTCGGCCATTCGCCCATACGGCCATACACTTTAGTGGCCAGCACGACCTTGTCTCGACGGCCTCCACCTTGTGCGAACCAACGGCCGATGATCTGCTCTGTCCACCCTTCGCCGAGTTTCCAGCCATACACGTTCGCCGTATCGAAAAAGTTGATGCCGAGTTCCAAGGCCCGATCCATCAGGGCATAACTGTCCGCCTCGGCCGTCTGCGGTCCAAAATTCATCGTGCCGAGACAGAGCCGACTGACTTTCACTCCTGACCGACCCAGATGCTTATATTTCAGGGCGAACGGCCTTTCTATCTGGAAACAACCCTGGGGAATGACCTAGAGAGAGGAAGGCATTCTTCTATTGAAACAGTCATCGAGCTTAGTACCCCCGCCCCGTACTACCGCCACGCCCCATTCGGTCCAGCGGAAGCGCCTCGTAGCGTACTTTGAGGTCCGGATGCTCGTTAAGATAGCGCTTGACCGCTGCATCGTCTGCAAATACCTCGGGGCTGCGTTTGCGATAGTCGTCGAGCGTTAGATCGTGTTTTGCGAGAACAGTGGTCAGCTTGGTATTGATATCCGCCCCAATCTGTCGCATTTGTTCTTGTGACGGTCGCTGCCCTTCACCATAGCCCGCTCCACTCTTGACATAGTCCGTCATCATCTCGCCGATTTCAATCCGCGCATTGACGAACTTTTCCACCTCGGCGGGTTCAGCTGCATAGGCAACTGCCGCGCAGAACGCAATGCCCAATGAAACATTGATAGCACGCTGCCATGACTTCATGATCCAGATCCCTCCACCAAGTAGGTTACATACGCACAGCCAAACACCACACCCCTCTTTTGTGATCATACGACAGTTTAGACTCCGGCCGGTGCGACGAGCAGGGGAGGGTTAGCTATCCTCTTCGCCGTCGCTATGAGCGGAGGGGATGCCATAGCGTTTACACTTTTCCCAGAGGGCTTTTCGGGACAATCCCAAGATTCTCGATGCGGTCGTACGACTCCCCTCGACACGCTCCAACACGGAGACGATGTATTCCTTTTCAAAGCCTTCTCGCGCCGCGGCGAGCGAGGTCAGAGCCGTACCTTTTTTCTTTTTTCCCCCGGTCAACCCTTCGCTGCAGAATCCACAGGATTCCTGTGGAACACCCCCCAGGTACGGGCAGGACTGAAACCCGCAGAGATCTGCGGGTTGGACCGTCGTCCGGTCGCGTCCGAGCGCCACGGCCCGTTCGACCATGTTTTCCAACTCCCGCACATTTCCCGGGTACGAATAGCGAAGCAACAATTCACGAGCTTGCTGGGAAAACCCACGCAGCTGTTTGTTGAGCCTCTGCGCACACGTTTCCAGAACATGCTCGGCAATCACCATAATGTCTTCCTGCCGTTGCCGGAGCGGAGGAACGACGATCGGGACGACATTGAGTCGGTAGAAGAGGTCCTCACGAAATCGCCCAAGAGCCACTTCTTTGCGCAGGTCTTTTTGTGTGGCACACACGAGCCGCACATCCGTTTCGATCGGCTCATTGCTCCCGACGCGTTCAAAGGTGCGCTCCTGCAGGACGCGCAAGAGTTTCACTTGCACCACCGTCGAAATTTCCCCGATTTCATCGAGAAAAAGGGTGCCCCGGTTGGCCATTTCGAACCGTCCCCGGCGCTGACGCAGCGCACCCGTAAACGCGCCTTTTTCGTGGCCGAACAGTTCCGCTTCCAGCAGCGTTTCAGGCAACGCGGCACAGCTGACTTTGATCAGCGGGTATCCGTTCCGCGAGCTGTTTTGGTGCAGCGCGTTGGCGACGAGTTCCTTGCCCGTTCCGCTTTCCCCGACGATCAGGACGGTCGAGTCGGTCTCAGCCACCAGCTTGATCTTGTCCAATACCGCGCGCATCTGACTGTTCGCCCCTAAAATACCATTGAAACAAAACTTGTCCTCGAGTTGGTGCTTGAGGTCCTGATTTTCCCGACGCAACGCAATCACGCCGCTGACTCGTTCGACGATCAGCAGCAATTCGTCCATCTGAAACGGCTTCGTAATGTAATCAAACGCGCCTAGTTTCATGGCTCCGACGGCTGTTTCCACGGATCCATGCGCGGTGATCACCAATACCTCGGTCCGGGGCTCTTTGTCTTTGGCCGCTTTGAGCACCGTCAATCCATCGGCACCCGGCAACCGGAGATCAGTGATGACCAAATCAAAAGTCTTCTCCCGAATCGCTTCGATCCCTTCCGAGCCGGAAGACGCCGCTCGAACCTCACAGCCTACGGCCTCCAATGCATCGGTCATCGAGAGGCGCATCAAGGGCTCATCGTCGACCAGCAAAATGCTCAAGCCTTTCATGCCTCCTTCTCCGCCAAGGAACGCTCTCGCGACACGGGCAGGCACAGCGTGAATGTCGTGCCTTTCCCGACCTCGCTCTCAACCAAGATTTTTCCACCATGGCGCTCCACGATGCCAAGATTGACCGAGAGGCCAAGTCCCGTCCCTTCCCCCTCACCTTTCGTCGTAAAGAAGGGATCGAAGACACGTGGGAGGACTGACGCGGGAATCCCCGATCCTGTGTCCTGCACGTCCACACGGCAAACCCCCTCGGCCACGGATGTCCGAATCGTCAGAACTCCTCCATTTTTCATCGCTTGCACCGCGTTCAAGATCAAATTCATCAAGACCTGTTCAATCATATGCCGATCGACCATCACATTGGGCAAGCCATGACCTGGGAAGGTTTCCAATCGAATCTGGTTGGGAGCAAAGAGATGGGTGGTCAGCGCCAGCACCTGCTCTACAATGCGATTGATATCGGCAGGGCTGTATTCGGGTTCGTGCTGCTGTGAGAAATCGAGCAACTGGCGAACGATCTTCTGCACACGCCGGACACCATGTTCCATAGAAGCCCAGTATTCTTCTTGGCGTGCCGGCGACGGAGTGCCTTTTCGGAGGTTGTAGAGACAGTTGAGGATTCCGCCGAGAGGATTGTTGATTTCATGGGCCACACCCGCCGCGAGTTTCCCGATAGAGGCCAGTTTTTCCGCATTCCGAATCTGTCGCTCCAGCTTTTTGGTCTCCGTCATATCGCGCGCGATGCCGAGCACTCCTAGGATCTCGCCGTCGGCCCCTTGCAGAGGGGAGACGCTGACCATGACGGCACGCGCCTCGCCCAGCCGAGTGACGACCTCGACCTCGTACACCTGCTTGGCACCGATATCCAACGTATTCTTGAGGCGACGCCCCCGATGACGCCGCGACAGGAGGGAGAGATACGGACGGCCGATCAGATCATCTTTGCGATACCCCCAGGCATTGACCTTGCTATTAACATAGGTGAACTGCTGATCCAGATCGAGCGTATAGATGACGTCATTGGCATTCTCAAGCAGATTCTCCAAATACTGCTTTGTGTCTTCGATTTCTCTGGTGCGCTCTCTGACTTTCAGTTCGAGGTCTTCGCGGTATGATTGGAGTTGGCGCTCGAGCTTTTTTCGATCGGTAATATCTCGGAGCTGCACCATCACGAGCCCTTGTTCGGTCCCACCTACCCGAATCAAGTCCATTTCCACCGGAATCTCATGCCGATCGGCGTGGTACACAGTGATTTCCTGGGTAGCGACTTGCCGCTGCTCCGTGCTCACATCGCACAACCAGTCATTGAAAGCCTGATGATAGGCATCCGGCACGATGTCGAGAATGTGTTTCCCGATGATCTCCGATTCGCCATAGCCCAGCACTTGCGCTTCCCGCTCATTCACGGCGACAACCGCCCCCGTGGCACTCACCATAAACACTGAATCAGCCACGAAATCGAATAGAGCCTTGTACCGTGCCTGGGATACCGTCAGCTGCCGTGTACGCTCGGAAACCGCCTGTTCCAACCCGACCGTGTACCGCTGCAGCTCCTGTTCCAACCGGCGCCGTTCGGTGACATCCCGCACGAAGGCACGGGAGTGGACCAGCCCGCCTCGCGCTTGATCGAAGAGCGCGGTCGCATGAATTTCCACATCGATCGGCCGACTATCCTTGGCCAACAAGACCGTCTCCATTGAACTTTGCCCCTGCGAGACGAGCCGCTCGAGATAATGCAACACCTGCGATTCCCGTCCGCTGGGAACTAACTCCCATAGCTTCATGCCCATCATTTCGTCGTGCGTATACCCCAGTTTATCGAGCCCGGTTTTATTGATGTGAACCAGCCGACCGCCTCGATCCAGTTGGCAGATCATCTCCGGCGCATGTTCGATCAGATCGCGATATTTCTCCTCCAACTGTCGGACTTCGGTCATTCGCTGCTCCAGCTGCCCGAACGAACGTTGGAGATTGTGCGCCATCTGATTGAAGGCCTGGGCAAGTCCTTCGATTTCATCGCCGGTCTTCAACTCCAATCGCTGCTCCAAGCGGCCACTCCCGATCTGCTGCACGCCCTCCTGCAGTAACCGAATCGGCCTTGCGATTCGGCGGGCAACGACGACCCCAATTCCTCCAAGCCCGATCAGCACCACTGCGCCGAGCGACAAGACCTTGGCCATCAACTCACCTAGCGGGGCAAACGTTTCCCCTGGATCCTGACGCACGACCGTGCTCCAATGTTTCCCGCCGAGACTACCGTTTGCGAGCTGATCGGCAAATCGCACCGGCGCAAACCCGATGAGGGCATTCTTGCTGCCATGCGAATCGTCGGCAGCCAGGGCCCATCCTGGTTTCGTCCCGCTCAGCGCGTTGATCAATTCCGCGTCGACGAAGTGGGCCTCAGGCCCGAGCACAGGACAAATGACGACGCCCCCGTCTGAAGCCAACAGCATGGCATGACCCGTCGCACCGAACGACGCTTCGGCAATGGACTGAAACAATGTGTCGCGCCGAAGCAGGATGGCCACGGTTCCGATCACAGACCGGCGTTGATCATCAAGGATCGGCGCCGCGACGACGACCACGTGCGTGCCAAAGGCGGGATCAAAGGCGATTTCGCTCACGTAGGGCTGCTGGCTGCCGCCCCTCACCACCGCCTGCCACCAGGCTGTCTTGGCATAGGAGTATTCAACCTGGGGAATAGAACTGACGACCAACGCGCCTTGTCCATCGGCAACCAAAATGCCGACATAATCAGATTTTCGAATCTCGTGCCATCGGATCAAGTAATTGGTCACAATTCGGTTGACGAAGAGCGGGAACTCGCTTCGCTTGTCACGCTGTCCCCACCGCTGTTGCCAATCCTTGATGATCTCCGAAATACTCTGAGCATCCTTGCCTTCGTACGTCCGGTTGGCTTCCGAGACGGCGGTACGAAGGAAGGGCGTGGTCGCAAGCTGCTGGGCTTCGTTCATGCCCCGGGTGACGTGCATTTCGATCCGACGGGCGGCTTCGACAGCCACTTCCTTGAAATTCGTCCCCGTCGACTCACGCAAGGCACGCCGTTCTTCTACATAGATCAGGGCCAGCAGGAGGGTAAGCGGCAGGAGACCGACCATCACAATCGCTGCGATGATCTTCTGCTGGAGACTGTGAGACCGGCTCCAGAGTGCCATGATTACACCACGGAGAGATAGGAGCGACACACGACGCTCTATTCCACCATTCGCTCAGCTGCGTTTCAAGAGTCGACCCGGCGTTCCTGGCCACAGGAGCAGGAGTGGGCTCGCGACGAAGACGGAAGAATACGTGCCGAAGATCACCCCCCAGAGTAGCGCAAGCGAAAAATCATGCAAAACTTCTCCGCCGGCGAGAGTCAAGGGAATGAGGACAATCACGACAGTCAAACTCGTAACGATTGTGCGGCTTAACACTTGATTGATGGCGCTGTTGATTGTCGCTTCTTCGCTCTCACGGCGGCGCAACTTCAGATTCTCTCTGATTCGGTCGAACACGACGACGGTATCGGTCAGGGAATATCCGGCCAGGGTCAAGAGCGCCGTCACGATCAAGAGGGTAATTTCTTTGTCCAGGATGTAGAAGGCTCCGATCACGGCCAGGACGTCATGAAACGTCGCCAGCGCCGCCGCGACACCGAATCGAAGTTCGAAACGCGCCGCAATGTACAGAATAATACCCGCAAATGAGACGACGATGGCCACAAGCGCATCTTCTTGAAGCTTCTTCCCGATGGCCGGCCCGATTTCAGTCGTCGAGTCCACCACGAACTTGTTGTTTGGAAACTCCTTGCTGAAGATTCCCACCACACGTTCCGCAATCTTCTCTTCGATCGTCGTTGAAGCCTTCACTCGGATCAGCAGCTTGTTGTCCTGTCCAAATTCCTGCAACTCCGCATCGTTCAACCCGCTCGTTTCCAAGGCCTTACGCGCCTCATCGATCCGAATCGGCTGTTCGAACTTGAGTTGGACGGCTGTCCCCCCGGCAAAGTCGATCCCCAAATTGGCCGCGCCCCGAGCAATTTGGACGAGGGCAATGAGCCCAAGCACGACCATGATCCCTGAAAAGAGAAAGGAGAACTTGCGCTTGCCCATGAAATCAATGTTGGTTTTCCCGAGAATCTCTAACATGCGCGCTCCCTTTTGATAACCTTGGGCTTCCCCATCAACGCTGATTGCCGACGGCTTCATGGTTAGATGCTCAGCGCTTCGACTTTCTGCCGCTGATACAACACATCAAATATCACTTTTGTCCCGACCAATGCCGTGAAGAGATTGATGGCAATACCCAAACACAGGGTCACGGCAAACCCCTTGATGGGACCGGTTCCAAATAGAAACAGAGCAACGCCGGTGATCAGCGTCGTGACGTGTGAGTCGATGATCGTCAGCAACGCTTTGTCGTACCCCGCATCGATCGCTGATCGCACCGCCTTGCCCCCACGCAGTTCTTCTCGAATGCGCTCGAAAATCAAGACGTTGGAGTCGACACCCATTCCGATCGTCAGCACGATGCCGGCGATGCCCGGCAGGGTCAACGTGGCGGTCAACGCGGACAGCGCACCCATCAGGCACACCAGGTTCAAGATTAGGGCAAAATCCGCGATCAGCCCGGACAAGCGGTAGTACACGATCATGAAGACGACGACCATAGCCCCCGCGATCAGAGTCGCCCTGACGCCTTTGTCGATGGAATCCTGTCCGAGCGACGGCCCGACTGTGAGGTCTTGGACGATCTTCAGCGGCGCTGGCAACGCGCCGGCCCGCAGAACGATCGCCAAATCATTGGCTTCCTGCGTCGTAAAACTCCCGGTAATCTGAGCGCGTCCCCCCGAAATACGCTCTTGAATGACCGGCGCCGAATAGATGTTGTTATCGAGAACGACCGCCATGCGCTTTTTGACGTTTTCACCTGTAATCCGTTCGAACTCCTGCCCGCCTTTGGAATCAAAGGTGATGGACACGTACGAATCGTTGAATTGGCCGATGGCGACCCGCGCATCGCTCAGCACATCGCCGGTCAGCATGACCCGCTTTTTGACCACATAGGGAACGTGATATTCGAAGCCCGTGTCCTTATCGACCACTCGTTCGAACAAAATCTCGTCTCCCTCAGGCACTTTGCCTGCAAATTGCTGGAGCACCTCAGCTTCTTTATCCTTTGGAATGCGGACCGGCAGATCGAGCCGAATATCTTCATCCAACATTTTGAACTCGAGCAGCGCCGTTTCCTTGATCAAGTCCTTGGCGCGTTTCGGGTCCTTGACACCGGGCAGCTGAACAACGATTTGCTTCAACCCCTGTCGCTGAACGATCGGCTCCGCAACGCCGAATTGATCGATCCGATTTCGGATGGTTTCCAATGCTTGGTTGATAGCCGAATCCTTAATCCGCTTGGTTTCCGCCTCACGAAGCTCCCACACGATGGTCGCAGTCGACCCTGCTGATTCCTTCTCAGCGAAAATGGGAAAGTTGTCGACGACCTTTTGAGCCGGAGCCTTTGCGTCGGCATTCTGCAGCTGAATCGTGATTTGGTCATGACCGGTTCGCTTGACCGAGGCGACCGCGATGGACTTCTCGGCGAGGAGATCCTGCAACGCGGTGACAGAACGGTCCACGGCGATCTCCACGGCACGGTCCTCATCCACTTCCAGCACCATATGAATACCGCCCTGCAGATCCAAACCCAGCGTAATGCCCTTGTTCGGCAATACTCCCTTCAGCCAACCGGGCAACGCTTGATAGAAAGGCTGATATGACGGAAGACATGCCACGACCGACCCCACAAGCACCAGGATCAACAACCATAAGCGCCCACCTACTTTTTTCATCTCGTCCGCGACCTCTTATCCCGTTTTTGACCTACGCGTCCTTCTCTTTCTCTTTCTCTTTCTCTTTCTCTTTCTCTTTGTCTTTCTCTTTGTCTTCATCTTCTCCGCGCACTCGCGCGATATTTTCACGCTGCATCTTGACCTTGGTATTATCGGCTATCTGCAGGGTGACCGTCTCCTTCCCGAGGTTGGTGATCGTTCCCCAGATTCCAGACGTCGTCACGACCTTATCGCCTTTCTTCAAAGCGTCCAACAATGCCTGTTGCTGCTTCTGTTTCTTCTGCTGAGGCCGGATCAGGAGAAAATAAAAAATGACAAAGATCAGGAGGAACGGGATCAGCGACAAGATCCCTCCAGCACCTCCGCTGGCGGCCGATCCGCCTCCGCCCGTTCCTTCAGCCCACGCGATCGATTCCATCAACATCGAACGAATCCCCTTCTATGTGTGACAGCTCCTATGCCATTGGCTGTATGGTTCAAACTCGCCATTCGCCGCTTCAGTTATCATCTCTGACTGCCGATCTTGATGACGATAGAACGCCTCGCGGAATGCGGAAAACCTTCCTTCCACCAGTGCTTCCCGCATCCGGCGCATCAAATCGGAAAAATACCAAAGGTTGTGAATCGTATTGAGCCGTGCCCCCAACATTTCTTTCACCACGAACAAGTGGTGGAGATAGGCCCGCGAATACCGACGGCACACCGGACAAGCGCAAGCGGGATCCACCGGTCGTTCATCATCGGCATATTGCGCCTGCTTGATGACCACCCGACCTGACGCGGTAAACAGAGAGCCAGTTCTGCCATGACGAGATGGGACGACGCAATCAAATAGATCGATACCCCGAGCCACGCCTTCGACTAAGTCCTCAGGAAGTCCGACACCCATAAGGTAACGAGGCTTCTTCTCTGGCAACTCCGGAACCGTGATATCGAGCATGGCATACATGTCGGTTTTTCCTTCTCCGACTGAGAGCCCACCGACCGCGTAGCCCTCGAACCCCAATGTCGCCAACTCCCTCGCTGAGGCAATGCGCAAGTCGGGATCCAACCCACCTTGCACGATGCCGAACAACGCCTGATCGGTTCTTCGCCGGCTCGCCTGACAGCGCTCGGCCCAGAGCTTGGTTCGGCGCACACCTTCTTGAATCACCTCGTGGCCGGTGGGAAGCGCGACACATTGATCGAGGACCATGATGATATCGGCCCCTAACGCCTCCTCGATCTCTATCGCCTTTTCAGGCGAAATAAAATGGCGTGACCCGTCAATGTGTGACTGAAACGTGACGCCGTCGTCGGTCACTTCACAGAGCTTCGCCAAACTAAAAATCTGAAACCCTCCGCTGTCGGTGAGAATCGCTCCCGGCCAGCCGGTGAAGGCATGGAGCCCCCCCATGTCAGCAACGATCTTGTGCCCAGGCCGCAAATACAGGTGATAGGCATTATTGAGCATCAACTGGAAGCCTAATTCCTGAAGATCTTCAGATTCGAGCCCTTTGACTGGGCCCAACGAACCCACCGGCATGAAGGCGGGAGTCTGAACCTCCGCGTGATTGGTGGTCAGCAGACCGACGCGGCCCTTCGAGCATGAATCCGGTTGTTCGACCTGATACTGCATTAGATTCCGTAAGATGTCATCCGCTACATATGCTCAGGCGCTGAAATACCCAGCACGTCAAGCCCATTCCTGATCACTTGCTGGACCGCCCCCATCAGGACCAATCGCGCCGCAGTTCGCTTTGGCGTGAGGGCTTCGATGGGTGCCGACTCGTCATGCTCTTGATCAGTCGCCGCAGGCAACACACGGTGTTTGTTATAAAACGTATGGAGCAGCGCCGCCAATTGCTGAAGGTAATACGTCACACGGTGCGGTTCGAAGACCACGGCACTCGCCTGGATGACCTCAGGATAGGAGGACAGTTTTTTGATAATCCCCAATTCATCGGGATCCGTCAAAACCGAGAGATCGGTCTCCACTGCGGATGGGCGGGCAATTCCCCGTGCGGAGGCCACACGCCAGAGGCTGCAGATTCGAGCATGGGCGTACTGGACGTAATACACAGGATTGTCGGCGGATCGCTGTTTCGCCAACTCCAGATCAAATTCGAGATGAGTCTTGGAATCCCGCATTAAGAAAAAGAACTTTGCGGCATCCGCTCCGACTTCGTCGATGACTTCCCGCATCGTAATGAATTCCCCGGTCCGCTTGGACATCTTCACTTCGGTCCCGTCCCGCAAGAGCTTGACTAACTGGACGAGCACCACTTGAAGACGCTCTTTTGGAGATCCGTACGCCTGCATCACGGCTTGCATGCGGGGAATGTACCCATGGTGGTCGGCGCCAAAGACATCGATCAGCAGATCGTAGCCGCGCCGGAGCTTATCGTGATGATAGGCGATATCGGAGGCGAGATAGGTGTACTCACCGTCCTGCTTCTTGACTACGCGGTCTTTTTCATCGCCGTACAGCGACGCCCGAAACCACCACGCCCCTTCCTGTTCGAACAAAAGCCCGCGCGCCTTCAATTCATCCAAAGCCTGCTCGATCGCCTTGGATTCCAGCAGTGAGGCCTCGCTGAACCAGGATTGAATCTCGATACCAAATGCCGTGAGGTCATCACGGATGAGTCCCAGCAGTTCCTGATACGCAAGTGCTCGGCAGCGAGCCTCAAGATCGGCAGGAGCGAGATGACTTGCTTCACGATCAAGTTGTTCCTTGATCTGGTGAGCCACGGCCGTGATGTAGGTACCATGATAGCCATCCTCAGGAAAATTGATGGTCTGCCCGGACAACTCTTGGTAACGGGCATAGACGGACGCGCCCAACAATTTCATCTGCCGTCCTGCATCGTTGACGTAGTACTCACCCACCACCTCGTACCCGATCGCTCTCAGTAATCGGATCACTGCCTGCCCGACCGCGGCCCCTCTTCCATGTCCGACATGCAATGGACCGGTCGGATTTGCGCTCACATACTCAACTAGCACACGACGATCGTTACCGATGTCTGTTCGACCATAACGGGCTCCCTGTCGTTCAACGTCACGGAGGACCTCCTGCCAGAGAGCGGGTTTGACCGTGAGATTCAAGAAACCGGGACGGACGATTTCTACGCGATCGAACAACTGCTCCTGCTCGGACAAGTTCTCCACGATGATGCGGGCAATATCATGAGGGGCCTTGTGCTCGGAGGAAGCTAATGACATGGCCACCGTCGATGCCAGGTCCCCCCACTCAGGCCGCTTCGGAGCATCCAGACTCAGTGTCGGCCAGGCCGTTGTCTTCAATTGCCCTTTTTGCTTCGCCTCATTTAGGGCGCCGAGAATAGCTGTGGTCACCTTTTCCTGCACAACGCCTTGCGACACAACAGCTCTCCTAAGTCCTTACCAATGAAAGGAAATTAACGCGCCACTCTAACATATGAGGTAGGCAGAGACAAGGCGGTTTACCTGGAATTACGAGGGCTTGTGACTTTTATACCCGTGTTTCAGGTCCCAATGCAGGCAGCATCTTCTCAATCGGTACGTCAAGGCAGGGCTTCTCGTGACACCCTTTTACAGCCTCCCATGATGGACAGACACAAGGTGCCCCTCGCAAGATCGTCACATGATCACCGATGGGTGCCCAGCGAGCATGGTCTGTCGGACCGAATACTGCGATCGTATGCACACCCAGCAATGCAGCTAGATGCGTAATACCGGAGTCATGACCCAAATAGAGCACAGTGCCCGCAAGGATTCCTGCAAGCAGAGGTAGGTCAAGATTTCTGAGGACAGGAGGCGTCTTACTAGCTAATTTCAGCACCGCCTCCACCGCATCATGATCGGCTGGCCCCTCTAAGACGAGTGGACACATCTCTCCTCGCTGCAACTGCTGGAGTATCAAGGCTACTTTCCCTGGGCCAAGACACTTGTGCATGCTTCCACTTCCGGGGTGCACAAGCGCCAGCGGTCGATCAGGCATAATTCCAATGGACTCAAGGTAGATTCTCCCTTGTTCCACGAGATCGTGGGGAATCTCGATCGTCCACGCGCTAGAAACTTCTTCTTCGGTCTGACCGATTGTTTCAAGAAAGCGATCGCGCTGATGGCTTGCTCGCAATCGCGGCGAAAATGGTGAGTGGATGTGCGCCTCCGCTACACCCCATCGCTGCACAAGGGCGGCCAGAGCCCCATCCTTGTCTTCTGTCCATGCCACGACGACATCGCATCGCTGTAGCCACGACTGTAGCTCCTCAGAGAGGTGAGCGGATCCACCAAACAACCCCGCGCATGCCCGCCCTTCTACGGACATCCAATCATCGACCAGTCGACATAGGTGAAGAAGGCGACTGACGGTGGCGTCTGCGACTAGCAAGATTTCGTGCTGCGGGAACCGTATCCCAAGGTTCCGTATCGCAGGGACAGCCAACAAAACATCACCGAGCGCGCCAGGGTGAAGTATCACAATCGTGCGTTTCATGAGAACGCCAGGAAACCTCAGAATCAGGAGCCGCTAGAGCTCTCGTATAGCGATCGAGCCGCTTCAAGATCCGAAGGAGTATTGATATTGCGGAATGATCGCCCATCGTGATCAATTCGGCTCACCTCGGCCTCCATGACCATCCGCACGCGAAGAGCGGGATGCGCGGCGACATGTTGAATTTTCACTTCGTGCCTACGAATCATGTCTTCAAGAATCGGCAGACAACGTCGGCTATAGACAGCATGCGTCGGCTGAAGGCGGTCTTTCCAGAGTGCCATGACGACGTCGGCCTCTTCCTTCAAGGCGACCATATACTGCACAAGGCTAGAGCAGAGAAACGGCATATCGCAGGCGGCAACAAATATGTGCTGATCTGTAGACTGTCGAAGACCGGTATAGAGCCCGCCGAGGCTCCCACAATTCGGGACAAGATCACGCACGACCGGCACGCGTACTGACGGCACCGGGCCATCCTGGGCGATCACAACACACACCTGCTGAAAGAGGGCACACATGACACCGACGCTCCGTTCAATCAGGGTACTGCCCCCGATCAAGAGGAATCGCTTATCCTCGCCCATCCGCTTACTTTTTCCTCCGGCAAGCAAAACGCCCGTCACATCGCTGATCATGAGTCCGTCGTTGTCCTATAAAAAAAGAGGGGGTAGGTTTCCCCACCCCCTCAGTCTTACTACACTGATCTTCCTTTGGAGAAGACTACAGTGTCTTTCCCTTTTTCTTGTTTGCACGACGGGTCAGGACCCATCCCTCCAACAGGACGACACCCACCGCAATAACAGCTGGATAGATGTATGTTTCCTGGGGGACCGGCGGGTTCATAAATGTGTAGAAGAAAGCGGAGACGGCCATCTTTCTCCCGGCATCTCCGTTGTGACCATCCCACGCAAAGAACACCGTCGGAATATATTGCCCGACTTCAAAAAATGTGTCTTCGTCGTAATCCTGATCCTTCTTGTTTCCAACGGGTCGCTGAATCATTACATACCAACGACCATTCTTCCACTCTGCCTTTAGGAGCTTCATGCTCTCTTCATAGTTGTCGCGCTCTTCAAAATCCTTGTCCCAACCCGTGCCCTTGAATGCACGGAGAGAGCCGTCTGCCTCCCATTTGACAATGTCGACGGGGAATTGGTCATTGGTACCAAACAGGTAACGAGGCTTGATCGGGGCGGGAAGCTCTTTCCACTTCACTGCTGTTTGAATGGCAATCGCATCGTTGTAAACCGTGTAGTTATTTTGGTGCGCTGCAATTGACCCTTCCTCACCGGTCTTTGGGTCCTGTTCTTTTACATCGATGTTAACCTGTGTGGGGGCCCAGGGAAGTTTTGCTTCAGCGACACTCTTCGTTCGGTCATCCCACTCGAGCAGGTAGACAATTGATTTATCATTGTAGAGAGACCGTACCCAGATATCATCGATCCGATTGACAAAGTTTCTGGGCTTATGAGTGATCTGTCCGCCCATAGCCACATATCGCTTCGGGGCCTTTTGCCAGGCTTCATGTTCGATGTCGGCAGGAATTTCCCCCTCAACGAGATCCGACGGGACCACGAAGTTGATTTTAGGCTTATCCGTCAATGGGTCAATGGGAAGCGGATTGCCCAGTGTATCTCTCTCACAAAGAGAATTGACAAAGTTCGCGATGTCCCACCGTTCATCAACCGTCGTGTTATCTGCAAATGACGGCATCGGAGTGCCATTGACGCCGGTAGAGAAGGTTCGGAAGATGTTGCTCACGTTATATGGATCTTGACGACTACCTCGGAAGTTCCAGCACTTATGCCAATTGGCCGGCTGAATCGAGAAACCCCAGTCATCCTTCAAATTAAAAGCGTTTCCATCACCACGGCCTTCCATTCCATGGCACTCTACGCACTTCTTTTCAACGATGAGCTCGGAACCGCGCTTCTTACTCTCATCGGTTGCCGGTTTGGGTTTAAGATCAGCCAACTGCAAAATAGTTTGACTTTCAGACTGCTTATCAGTGAACTTCCGATCCTTAACCAGCTGCGTTGTAACAAAAGACAAAACTTGCAGGCGCTGTTCTTCGGTTAAGATGCCTTCCCAGGGTGGCATCGCAGATCCTGGCAAACCATGGGTAACCGTCTCAAAGAGATCGTTTTGGCCAGGGATCGGCTTCTTTGCATCAAAAAGCGGGAGTTCGCCGCTAGCGGTATGACGAATTTTAAACGTTCCTTGATTGAAGTTTCGTGGACGAGGCCAAAGCCGATCGGCTCCAGGCCCATCACCGGCGCCATCGACACCGTGACACCAGACGCACTTGGTGAAATAAACACGTTTCCCAGCTTCAATCATTTCTGCGGAGGGTTCAGGTGCGAGATCCCCCTTCTTGAAACCTTCGGGGAGCCCTTGTGCTGAAACAATCGAATAGCCCGCACTAGACACCAGAACGACTCCGAAGGCAACGACGGCTGTAATTCTGGCCTTCCGAGTTATGCTGTCCATCATGTTCATCCTCATCTCTCCGTATGTCTGAGTTGTCAATAACGCAATTTCGTTGTTAATCCCAGGTACGGGGATAGTAGCCGGTGTGCCAATATTCGAACAAAATCACCTTCCAGATTTCGTCTACGGTCAAATGCTGTTCCCATGGGGGCATAACCGATGCCCATGGAAATCCTTCATTCGGCAAGCCGATTCCGCCCTTAGAAACACGCCAGAAGATAAACGTTTCCTGGAGTTGTGCAATCGTCCCTGGGTCGGTGAAATTGGCGGGAATCGGATTGAATGCAAAGGCGTGGAGGCCACGGCCGTTGAGATTGTCACCATGACAGAAATGACAATTTTGGAAGAATATCTCGCCTCCCTCTCGCACGTACTTCAAATACCCCGTATTCTTGTCGTCCCACGGATTGGCATTCGGCTTCATCAAACGCCCCATACCTTGCTCAACAATATTGGCGTTCGAAAACTCCTGATCGTACTTTCCCTCTGGATTCACGCGATAAGGATTTTGCGAAGTCTGTAATGTATACGTTTTACCATGAACTTTTGTGCTTGCTGGCGGTGCCGGGTGAACCGTCCTCAATTCGATCGGCTCTTCCGATTTTGGCATCATGGCATTGAACGAAAATCCACCAATAAGGATCGGGAGGATTACAAGATACGCATAACGCAGAAGTTTATTCATCCCCGTTTGTGCGTCGAGCACATTCATAATTGGCTGTTTAAATTTTCTCCAGTCCTCTTCATTTGCAGAGACCCACATGAACACCGCGACGAGGCTTACCGTGCCATACATGGCTCGCACACTGAAGGGGATCGGTGGATATACACGGTATTTCAGATAGAGCATGAAGAATACCCAGAAGCCGATTCCCTGCCAGAATCTCGGCATAGGCATGCCCATGGCACTGAGCATGTAACTCAACCCTGCAAAGCCGATCACATAACACGTCACTTCAAGCAGCATCTGGATCGGCATGTAACCTTCGATCAACCGTATGGTAGTGGATGGAACGATGTCGAAAGTCATCCCACCAAGAAGGAGAATTCCCGCTACTCCCACCAAGGCACCGAGTGACATCAACGCTTTCATCGGCAACTCCCTTTACTCTCCGCAATACAGGCAATTGGAGGCAGCTATCAAATCTTTGGCGGCGGCGCTCCAGTTTTAACCTGTGATAAATAGTCGACAATTTTCTTTAAGGCACCCGCGCTTAGCTTTTGTCCAAAGACCTTGGGCATGGTGTTATCAGGAAACGGCTTCACCACAAACGCACTGGGATCCACGATTGATTCCATAATATATTCAGTTGGTGATTTGGCAGTTCCCTTATAGGTAGGATCTTTGATGCGCTGCGCTGCGGTTGTACCTTCTTCAAGTTTAGGACCGATGGTCCCCATTGCTCCGGGGATCCCTGGAATTGTATGACAGGAGACACATTGCGCCTTAGCAAAAATCTGGTCCACCGGTTCCGACCCATCGGCCATCAGTGAAGTAGCCCCTGCTGGTTTGTCCTCGGCCATCTTAGGACGGTCGGCTTCAGGGATAAACTTTTCGTAGGACTTGACGATTTCTTCGAAGGAGGGAGCATCAATCCCTTCACGCACATACATCCACGTATCTACAGCCGCAAGTTCTGGGAGGCTGAGCGAGATGGGTGGCTTATGGATAGCCGGCATCGGACTTTGTTTGTCATTCGTTCCCTTCACACCATATCCCGCAACCACATAGCAACTTGGACAAGCATGTGATTCCGCGATGTACTCCTGTGCGTTTTCTGCAGTTCCTGAACCAGCGAATGCTTCCTTAACTTCGTATTCCCGCTTGGCTGGATTACCTTTGGAATATTTTGGATCTTCCAATCGTTCCTTCCCGCGACCGGGAAGTCCCGCCAAGTTAGGCGCACGTTCGCCGAGCATACCGGCATGGAACGCATGACAGAGAGGGCATTGCCCCTTGCCAATTGCTCCCTGCTCCTTGTTCTTCCCGATCCCGCCAAAGATGATCTTTTCGCCTTCGTCAGCAAGTTGCTGCGGCGTCATCGAGCTAAAATCAAGCTTTTCTTCCTTGGGAGGGAAACCACCTTCGACCTGCGGAAGCCAGTTCCCATAGCCGGAAAGAAAGGCAGCCACAAAGAACATGAAACCACCAATCTTTAAAAGTGCGCTAAGATTAGTGAAGTACAAGGCCATCACGAAAGTTGTGACGGTGATCATCACAAGCGAGACCGGCAACAACCGATTTTCGCCATAGAAGTTGTTTGCGTAATTCGCAATGGCAGCGAACAGCAAAAACGTCGCCACAAGACCGATAAAAGTCTTAAACACCGCGCGCTTCTTTGCGGCAGGATCACTGATGGACACCTGAAAATAGACCATCAGACCTGCAACGATGGCCAGAGCCATCCAACCCATTGAGAGTGCTTCAGCAATCAGGTTACCCAAGGTCTTGACCTCCTACAGCTTCAACGGCGGTGGAAAGCTTCCTCGCCCCGTTGAGCCAACTGTCAATAAGGCACCGATCAGTGACTAGCGGCCGGCTGCGGGACACTGCCCGGGATACCCGCCTTTGCCTCCACCGGAACTTTCTTCGCAGTCAAGCTGCCGAGCCAAAAGACAAAGAGAATAGTGATCCAGAAAAACAACACATTAAATGAAATCATGTTAGCGGCAAATCCGACGGTATGCGTATAGGCCCAAGGGGAATTGTCACGCATGATCTCATTGACATGCCAAAACAGACGGACCGAGGAGCGAATATAGCCCATTAAACCCATCATCCAGGTAAATGCCGTCGCCAGCATAATAAGGGCATACTGAGAGCGAGCGGAAATCTTACCCCACTCTATCGGCCCCATTTGCTTGGCGCCCCTCATCATCACGCTGTTGAGCGCGAACATGAAGAAGAGACAAGACAATGTTGTTGCCACTTGGGGGACAGATAAACCGACTCGTACGTTTGCCGGAATGTAATACCCGTAAATAGCAAGCCAAATGATGTTGACGTAGGCGCAGGCAAAAAATACTCCCATGAAAATATTACCGAACTTCGCCCACGATACCGTGGAGACCTTATTTCCTCTCATGTACCAAACGAAGCTCAGCACGGTCGTCGTAATAATAACGTTGATCCCGCCGTTCTTCGCGGACATGACTCCGTAGTTCCCCAGTACGGGATGTTGTTGGCCTCCCATGGCCTTCAATTCAGCCGGGGTCATAACCATCGTGTGGGGAGTAATAAACACCATATACCCACAGGCGAGTAGGAACACCAGGTACTTGATGTACCGTTGGTATTTTTCAGCACCGCGCATGCGGCCCATTGCCTGCCACAGGTAGTAGTTAGTGCTCAGAAAGAGAATGCCGATCATCGTGGCCTGAATAATGAACAGCCAGGCAAGCAAACCGCCCATCAGGGTGATCCCCATCTGTTGGCGATAGGCATACACTTCACGCATAAGCCAATAGCCAGCAAAAGGTAACGGGATCAAGAAGGCGACACCCAGTGCCATGGCAATGTAGCCCATCCAATCGTAGTGCGCGCGGTCCTCATCGGTCTTTGCCGCCAGGAACTTATATGCGGCGTAGGCAGCGACAACTCCTCCACCAAACGCCATGTTGCCCAGAATGCGATGGAGATTAAGCGGATTCCACAGAGCAGTGTGGATCACGTGCCAGATATTTCCGAGATATCGGCCCTGCTCATCGACTCCGGCCGGCGACATCATGAAGCCGATCCAGGAATTGGCCAAGAACATGAGCAGGGTACCAATAATGTTCAGGATCACCGACATGCTCAAATGAATCCACTTGAGGAACCCTTCCTTCATCTTGTCCCAACCGTAATAGTAGATGTAGAGAGTACCGCTCTCCGCCACGAACATCAGCGCATAGATGTGCATGACGGGACGGAATATGCCGGACAAGTAGGAGAAGAAGGCAGGGTACAAGGTCAGAAACGTAAAGATCAGAATGCCGCCTAGAATAGCCGTAAGCGAGTAGGCCGTGAGACTGATCTTGATGAAATCATACGCCAGCTGGTCGTAACGCTTCGCAAGTGCCTTATCTTTAGTGACCACGCCCATGAACTCAATGATCATACAAAAGATCGGTACCGCTAGGACGAAGCTGCCATAGTAGAGATGTTGCTGATTGGCAAACCACAGCAGGACACGGCTTTCAAAGTTGTATCGCGGATAGTCCCTGGGACCATCCGTCGTCTTAGGAGCGGGAGCGCCGACTACAATACCTTCGGTCTTGTAATAGACATCCCGGCCCTTCTCGACTTTATCTCCATCCTTCTTTGCCGCATCGCCGGCAGGAGCATCCCCACCGATAGCCGGTGAAGGCAACGCTACGACGATCGGAAGCAGAAGGAGGCCAACCATCATGCAGAGCGCCATGATAGAAAAGACGCGCTTGCCGGTTAAAAGGCCCATGGATTACCTCCTTGATACACTCTCGTTAAATTGCCGAATCTCACCAGAAGACTTGACTACTTCCTCACAGGCCTACTTCCGGAACAGGTACCAGTAGTCCAGCCCCTGCATGTCCATCAGATAGTGATCGACCAATGTAAAATAGCCGACCGCGATAATAAGGGAGACAATCACCGCCACCACAGGATTATTTAACGCACTCATTTCCCTTTTCTCCTCTTACTTAACCCAGCCATCCGTTGATTGAGCTGTGCGGCCAGACCCCTGGCAGCTAGACGAGATCAGCAACTCAGCAGGGACACTGGATTCCTGCAAACCAATAGAAAAACCATATTCCAACAGCACAGGTTATGTAGAAAATCATCTTGCCGATTTTTATCTTAATTTCGCTGTCAGGGGTAGCGCTTGCCATCTGTTTTACTCCCGATCAAGATAGTTTGGTGGGCGATTCAGAATTACTGCATTTTCTTGACAGGTACCAAACCCTGTGTTATCAAACTTTAGTCGCTAGTGCGCGAATCAACAGGAGAAACCGTGACGAAGAACTCAAAAGTGTTTGACATTATAGTTTTGGCCGGTATGGTTGTCAACATCATTTTGGCCGTGTTTTTGATCCTTTACTACTTTGATTTTCTCTAGGTTCATCAGCTTTTTTTCTCTCCCGCTTCTGTCGTTCCCGTCTTCGAAATTGCGCAGCGAAATCCGATCGTTTCATCTCGAAAATCCGGCATCATCTTGCTTCGGCTGGTAATCCGGATATCACCGCCGGTCGTCGTATACCCTCCCCCCCTGAGTACCCGATAGGTGCCATGCTCAGGGCTTGGAGGGTTCTGCTCCGGCGAATCCTTGTAATAGGTCTCATTGTACCAATCAGCTACCCATTCGATGACATTGCCGGCCCCATCCATGACTCCATAGGGGCTCTTATCGGCCTGAAAAGTTCCCACGCGTGCAGATACCTCGTGACCGTCCTGCACACGCGCCCAATTGGCGCCCTGAGGCTGCTCTATGTTTCCCCATGGCCAGAGCCTCCCGTCCGTACCGCGCATAGCCTTTTCCCACTCGGCTTCGCTCGGAAGCCGCTTACCTTTCCAGCGACAGTATTCCTCAGCGTCGTCCCACGAAACATAGACAGCCGGTTGGTTGACGCCACGCACTCTGCTGCCACTTTTTGCATAGCGCGAGGGCAATCCTGGCTTTCGATGGCCGGTGGCCACAACAAATTGCTGATACTGATGGTTGGTCACTTCATATCGATCGATCGAAAAGGTATCGAGGGAAATGGCGCGCTGCGGCTGCTCATCGAATCCACCATCCTTCGTTCCGCGAATGAACGGCCCTGCCGGAATCGTCACCATGTCCTCCGGAATAGGCTCCTCTCCGGAAACACTCTCCTGCTCCGGTTCAACTTCGGCAATGTTTTCGGACACCGGCTTTTCATACGGCGTGAGGGTGGTGCCTCGCAAAATGGCTGTGATGGGCATGGCGGCGCACACCAGCACCACGAGCAGGAAGATCAATTTAAATTTGGTTTCGAGCATACCCGTCTACGGCTCTGGAGTGGCCACCGCTAGATCCAGATCGCTTGCGCATCGAATACCGATCGTGACATCTGTCCGCCAATGTTTGGCCGCAAATCGCTTGGACAACCTCGCATTATGCTCGGTCTCCCGCCATGAGCCTCCACGCACGACTTTAAGATCCGCATTCGCTGGCCCCTTCGGGTCACGAAATGGAGATTTCTTGTAGTAGTGTTCGTCATAGGAGTCCTCCACCCACTCCGCAACGTTGCCTGTCATGTCATAGAGACCATAAGGACTTCGTCCCACATCGAATGAGCCGGGCGGAGCCAGATACTTATACCCGTCTTCGCTGCCATCGACATTGGCGGCATTGGTGACAAACTTATCTCCCCATGGATATTTTCTCTTACTCTCACCACGACCGGCTTTTTCCCACTCGGCTTCGGTAGGAAGTCGCTTGCCGGCCCACTTGCAGTAGGCCGCCGCTTCGTCCCAGGAGACACTCATCGCCGCGAAGTCCGGTTTTAAGATCTTGGACTGATCGTCGTCAAACACTTCGATTCTGGGCATCGCACGTTTGGTCATCTTCGCGAACCGCACATATTCCTCTTGTGTCACTTCCTTTCGATCCAGAAAGAACCCCTTCAGGTAGACTTGATGTTCCGGGGCCTCATCCGGATCACCCTCATTGCTTCCCATGGTAAAGGGACCTTCCGGGATCTGTACCATTTCCCGACCTTCATCCCCTATTTTGGTCTTGTACATCGAGAAATCCTGAGCCGGCAGGTTACTCGCTGTCGGTCGGGCTTCTGACTTGACCGACAGAGCCAGCTGTTTCATTTGCTTGGCCTTATAGGATTCATAGGCCAGCAGGCCGATCATGAGAATGAACGATGCAAACACAAAAATGATGGACCCGACTAAGACACCCTTGTTTTCCACAGAAACCTCTTTGATCGAGAGAATACCTACCGATTAGAGCGGCAACGTCTCGGCCTGTTCCGCCGCCGCCTTCTTTGCAGCACGCACATCGAGCAACATCGATATCTGGACGCCTAGAAAACCACCCATGGCCGCACCCGCGCCAGCGCCGACCCAGATCCTCTCGGCACCAGCCATCAGCCAAGCTAACACGCCACCCAACACGGTGCCGACCAGGATACTCACAAGAAATCGGCGGCCGCCGAGAAACCCGATGACAACACCGAGACCAAGCCCAACAGAGATCGCGACAGGCATCAGCCCACCGCCCATGGTGAGCCCAATCAGCGTACCCACGGTACCCATCACGCCGAGTCCTAGTGCGATGTCAAACACCTTGTTCCTCCCCATCACACGAGTCCTCCTCAAACTGAGAAGACCGATCTCTACTTGGCCGGAGTCGCAATTAATGGGCCAAAATCGATTTCGACACCAGGTGCCGCGATGATGGAAATGCCCCATGCCTTCGCCGCGGGCTCATGCTGATGGATCCGCTTGAAGTCTTCGTACACATTCACCCGCTCTTCAAACCACTGCCCGATCTCCTTCGTCCCAGCCTGCACAACAATCTCGGAGCCGCTAAACATGCCGCCTTCCGTCAGCGTGCCATCCGGTTTCGACCCGCTCCACACATATTTCGTGAACACCGGAATAAAGAGGAGATCAGTATCCAACGACGCATAGACCGCAGCAAGCGGCTCGTTCCCAGTGGCCGCCTTATTCAGACGCCAGCGCCAGGTCAGAATGGGATAGGCCTTAGGATCCCAATCGATTTTCTTTTTCTTAATGCGCTGACCTGCATCCTTGGCCGATAAGAAATTGGCGCCGTTCTCGGATCGTACTTTATAGGCTTCACGACCTTTCGATTGACTTCGCTGATTTTCGTGATCCCACTGCGAAGGGAATCCATCTGCTTCCTTCGCTTGAAAATCTTCAAGCACCAGCGCCTGCCCCTGAGCCCCGACGGGAACCTGCCACACAAGTATGCCCGCTAGGATGCCGAGAACTGCCGCTGCACGCATCGACGCACGGTACTCCATGAGTATCATTCCCTTTCTTATGTTTCTTGCGACGGAACCGGCGAGAGTAAGGGAGCCTGTTCCTTTCGGAATTCTTCACCCATCACCGGCTGCTGCCCGCGCTGGCACATCCAGAACAGCGCGAGGACTGCCGCCCAAAATACCACCATGTTCAATGTCACCATTTTTGCGGCGAACTGGAGATCCGGCGTAAAAGCCCACGGCGAGACATCGGCCATCAGTTCACTGACGTGCCAAGACAAGCGGCCCGAAGAACGGATGTAGCCCATCAGGCCCATCACCCAACTGAAGGACGCCGCCAGCCCAAACAAGCCGACCATGCCACGCAGCGGAATTTTTCCCCATTGAATCGGGCCATGCACCACAGCCCGTCTGAGCATGAGACGGTTGATCACCACCCCGACCACAATGACCGTTAATGTCGTGAAGGCTTGCGGGGCGGAGAGACCGACACGAACTTTCGCCGGCAAATAGAACCCATAGATTGATAACCACACAATATTCAAAGCACCCACCACATACAGGACCGTGAGAATCGTGTTACCGGTTTTGATCCACGAGATGGTCATTGTTCGATTCGCTCGGCGGTAGTACAAAAAGCTGAGCGCGGTAACGAGAATCAGAATATTGATGGCGCCGTTCTTGGCCGACATGACTCCGTAGTTGCCGATCACGGGATGCTGAGCGCCTCCCATCGCTTTCACTTCACTCGCAGACATCAGCAAGGTATGCGGCGTCAGCCAAATAAAGAGCGCCAGCATCAGAATAGCCAACAAGACTTGGTAATACGGCTGATAGCGTTCCCCCCCTTTGATCCGCGCCATACTTTGCCAGAGATAGTAGTTAATTCCCAAGAACAGGACGCCGATTAACAGGGCCTGGACGACAAACAGCCATGTGAGCAATCCTCCCATCATCGTCACGCCCATGGTCTGGCGAAACACGAACACCGATTTCATCAGCCAGTAACCGGCGATCGGCATAGGAATGAGCGCACAGACCGTGACAAATAGAAAGACATATCCGACCCAGTCGAAATACGCCCGCTCCTCATCGGTCTTGCTGGTAAAGAATCGATAACAGGCATAGGCCAGCACGACCGCTCCCCCGGACATGATGTCAGCGAGGAAACGATGGACGTTCAGCGGATTCCAGAGAGCCGAGTGCAACAGATGCCAGACATTTCCCAAGAATCGTCCCTGGGCATCGACGCCGGCCGGGGACATCATGAAGGCAGACCAAGCATTCGCCATCATCAGCAACGCAGTTCCCACGATGTTCGTCAGAATGCCGATCGCCGCATGGATCCACTTCATGCCCCGCTCAGCCATCCGGTTCCAACTATAGTAATAGATGATCAGCAGCAGCGCTTCCCCCACAAAGACGGCGGCGTAGAGCGGCATGAAATCCTTGAACGTGCCGCCCATATACTTCATAAAACTGGGATAGAGCATAATGAACATTGTCAGCATCAGACTGCCGATGAGCGCCGTCGCCGACATGGCCAAGACCGCCACCTTCGCCAGGTCCCTCGCGAGGCCATCGTAGCGAAGCGCCAAAGCCGGTTTTCTTGTCGTCAATCCGAGGAACTCGATCAGTGCACAGAACAAGGGAAGGGCGAGCACAAACCCGCCGAAGTAGGTATGCTGCTGCGTCACGAACCACACCACCAGACGACTGTCCAATGAGCCGATTCGCGGATACGTCGTCTCATCAGGAGCGGGAGCCGCCGGTCCTTCGGGAGCTCCGTCGGTTCCAAAGTAGATGTCCGTCGATGATTCTGCAAAAGACACATCGGATCCGTGCCACGAGTATCCAAGCGCAACTAAGACAAACGCGACGTACAGTACAAGACTGATCACGGAACGTGTTCCTCGAAATTCTCGCTCCATAGACCTACCCCTTGGTTCCATCTTTTCCAAAGACCAATTCCCCTCCGGCACTGTCCGCCGCATTCACGGTCTTGCCGAGAATCCCCATCACGAAGGGGCAGCGCAACATTCCACTCGACAGTTGTGGAGATTGTTCGTCTTCAATATGACGCCGATCACCCAGATAATAGCCATACAACACCATCATCGCCGTAACCAGCGCGCCCATCACGGCCGCTGAGCTCAACGTAATCGTCGGTTGCCGTGCGACAAACAACAACAGTCCCATCGTCACCAGATAATAGGTGGAGGCAAAGGCCATCCCAGGCCACCACCAATACTTCAGCAATTCACCGGGAGCGGTCTGACGGAGCGTGTGAACCCAGGATATGGAAGGATAGAGTCCGGCAAAATACGCGCAGAGGGCAAGACCACCGCCGAGGAGTGTCACACTCAGCAATTGAGTCAGAGCGGCTGCCTGCTCATCGGCGATCGCCATCCCAGCCAGCGACGCCATTGCACCAACACCCAATGCTGTCAGAACCCACGGTCCCAATTGCGAAGCCCGGTGCTGCACCAGGACGCGGAACTCCTCTCCATCAGGGAACGTCAGAAATGGCCTCCCCATGACGGAGAGCTTGCGTACATGGCCGATTTCAAATGCGTCGCGAGCGACAGCCGTACAGGAGATAATGATCGCCATCATTGCCGGCCCATCGGGATGTTGGAGGTAACTGTAATTCATAATCCAGAGTAGGGTCAGCACCAACAACGAGAGCTGAATGCCATAGACCGCTCCGATCCATCCGGCAAGCCAACCGAGACGCCGCGCTCCGTCTTGGCGGACAATCAAAGACCATGGTGAAGCCCGCCCAATCTTGTACGCGAGGAGCGAAGTGACCGCCGCCACTACACTGCTGACCGTCAACAGCACAAGCGGGTCCGCAATCGGAACGAGATGCTTAGCCAGGCGATACACCCCGAAGGCGATCAACCCGGGGACGAACATCACGATCCGCTTTTGCTTGCGCACGGCATCTTCCGTGACCGCCAGACTCAAGCTCGGAAGCACCCGCAAGGCCATTCGATGCAACATTCCCGTTCCTGCCTCACCTAACCTTTTTGAGTCCCCATCCCAAAATACTTCGCTTTGATCTCTTCCATCAGAGAGGCCGTGACACGAGATAGCCCGCGATCCGCCGCCGTGCGCTCGAGCTCGATTCGAGCCATTGCGCGAACCGGTGCCGGCACCCGTTCCAATCGCCGCTCTGCGTCAGGTTCCCATTCCACCCGCTCCCCTACGGAAGGATGCAGGACCGTCTCGTCGGTGACCACTTGGAGCCCTCGAGCACGAACACCCCGGTTCACCTCTTCCCGAACGAGTGCGGCCACATAGGGCTGCATACGATCCAACCGATGCAAGGCCTCATCGGTCCATATCAAGCGGTCAACGAGTCCCTGTGTCTGGCCCTCCGGTACATCGACACCGACTTTCAGGCCGCAACCGCGACATTCCGATCGGACAAACCACTGGGGCATCTCGCCGCTCATACGTTCTTCGATCCCCTCGGTATGCATCCAGCGACCACACCCGCAGGTCAACATGACACCGCACCATGAAGCGTGTCGACATGTCTACGCATAGCCTAGCCGATCTTACCGGGGTACAGGATATACAGCATGGTGTAGGTGAAACTCCCCGTGACGAACAACACGCAGTAGATGACCATCGTGAACCGGCCAAGCGCTCGATGACGCCGTGCTCCGTCAGGCCAAATTCGTTGAATGGCCACGATTTCAAATATCAGCACTAGTCCAAACAACATCATAAAGATAATCCAGAAAATCGATATCCCGGAAGAAAGACGCTCCGTCGCATACGAATAATAAAGATACGTACCAACGAGTGCACCCACACCACCCCATAGCTTGGCAATCGTAGCCCAAGAAACTTGTAATGGCCCTGTTCTGAGTTGACGAACGCCGCCGACAAAAGTTTGCGCTCTAAACCCTAGAATCATGAGATAAACAGCCATGATGAGGCCGATTATGACGAGATTAATGTGAAGAATGAGAACTGGTACAAAGACATGGTCATAAATCGACTGAGGTCCTCCGAATCCTTCCTTGCCCTCAAATGCCAACACGCCTAGCTGTCGGAAAAGATAGTAGGCGATGAAGAAACTGAGCATGGAAATCATTCCCCCAAACATCAACCAATGGTGTGCATCGGCGTTTCGCTTGCGCGCTTGGAACCATCCAATGACGAAGAGAGTGGTGAATAACGTGGCCATCAACTGGCTGAGATCTGCGCCGGTTGTTGCATGAGTTCCGAAGAACCCCGGTTCTCTTAACCAATCCATCGCTCTTCTTTTCGTCGCTCGTATCTCGTGAATCGTATCTCGAAATTAGGTTCGCGCTTCACGAACGATGCTTCACGCTTCACCAGATTTCAGACCTTGCACGACAGCTGTCTTTTCCAACTCCGTGACGGATACAAATCCGGCGGCGGTCAACCATTGAATTGCATCGTCCGTTCGGTAACAACTGCCTCGCTGCGTATTCACGAGTATGTGGACCGCAAATGCAGTCGTCCAAGCCGGACCCGCGCCGGATTCTTCCAGAAACCGATCCTTGATCACCAGCCGCCCATCCGATGCAAGGGAGGCAAAGACTTTCTCAACCAACCCTTGATTCATCTGAAAGGTTTGATAATGCAGGATATCGGACATGAGGACGATATCGTACGGCCCGCCAAGCGGATCTGCATTGAAATCACCAGGCAGCAGCCGAATCCGCGACTCCAATCCGGCTTCCTTCACAGTTTTTTCAGTCAACCTGAGCGTCGCCGGAAGATCAAAGACCGTGGCGGTCAATTCAGGATACACCTGACAAAATGCGATCGCGTTGGTTCCTGCGCCACCGCCCAGATCCAACATCCGCTCCGACCCTGTGAGTTTCAATCGTCTGGCAAAATCAGGTCCGCTTTGCTGTCCGATGCGATTGAGGACCGTCAACACATTGCTCCCTAGCTCCGGATCGGTCTCGAAGACATGCCGATCGACTGCCCGACGTCCCGTTCGAATCGTCTCTTCCAATTGTCCCCAGTTGTTCCATTCAGCATCATGCAAGAGCAGAAGATGACCGACATATTGGGACGAATGCCGAACGAGGTACGTCAGTGCCATGGAGGAATTTCCGTATAGTTCAGTGCTCTTGGTCAACAACTTCATCGCTACCAGTGCATTCAATAAAATACTGAGCGTGGAGGCATCCGCGCCGATGCGACTCGCGATCTCTTGGGCTGTCTTTGGTTTTGTGTCTATGGCGGAAAATACGTCCAGTTTCACTGCCGTCAGCAGGATCTTGGTCTCCCAGTAGTAGCCAAGCTGGAACACTTCCGCCAGCGAGAGTTCTCGTGACACACCACTCCCTTCAGCTTTGCGCTTAAAAGAGGCATCTTACCCACTGAGGAAATAGAAAGGCAAGGCGACGAACTCGGCTGGAATGATGCCGAAAACACGAAGGGCAGCGGATTGCTCCGCTGCCCTTCCCTGGCAGATAACGTCTGACTGAATCGTCTCGTCTACTTGATTTCGGCCTTGAGGTTTGCAGTGCCGCCATCGGTCACATCCACCTCAAACTCGACCTTCTTGGCTTTTCCTGCAAAAGGATGCCAGGCCACAATCTTGTGCTTGCCGGCCGGCACATCCTTGAGCTCGAACGAACCGTCGTCCTTCACAACGGCAAAATGGGGGTTCGACACAGGCAGGAAGAACGATTGCATAAACTCATGCTGGTCGCACTGTAAGCGCAAGTACCCTTCTTTTTCTGCACCGCCACGGAACGTCACCGGCTTATCAAGCTTGTCGCCCTTCTTGGCGAGACCGATGTTGAAACCGGTCGCCGACGAAGTGCCCTTTACGGTGAAGCTATGTGGGTTATGGAGTACACCCTGAACGGATTTAGGATCATCTGGGTCGGCATCCGTGTTCTCAACTTTGAAGGGACGGGTGTTGACGACTACGCCACTGAACGGCAAAAATTCGCAGAACGCAGCCGTCACTTCCGTCCCAGCGAATCCATCCATCCACGCCTTGTCTTCGATGTCCGCCACGGCAACGACCGCGCCCTTCAAACCACCGTCTTTCCCAACTTCGATCTGTTTCAGAAACCGCTTGTCCCCGTCCATCAAGCTCTTATTCGGGTTCTGGGGACAGAACTTCGGATTCGGGAACTTGGAAAAGAGGAACTCTTTCTGCTCCGCCTTACCAGCATACGTCACCTTGCCGGTGATCGTTCCACCCGCATAGGAGGTGAGAGGCGCCGCGACCAATGCGGCGGCTGCTACACCAAATACTATTGTTAACGCACTCTTCATGGGACTGCCTCCTTGTAGTAATAGACCAACCATCCTGATTCCTGACCTGCTCTCTCCGAGTTTTCCTCTCGGCCAGGAGAACTCTTCGTAATGACAGCTCCTACCATGGACACGATAAACGACCATTTGGCGAGGCTGACTTAGACCGAGTATGTATATGAAATATTACCGCCCGCTGTCAATGTCAAACAAGAGGCTGCCGTTGGCCGTTCCACAGTAGCTATTTTCCCCTTGTCCTGATACAGTCCAAGAAATTAATACCATCGATTCGAACCCTATCTATCGACGAAAACATCTGCCTTACATGAACGCATGCTCTTCCCTCTAGTAGCATCCTTATGATACCCGCACAGTCTGCCATCGTGCTCAAACGTACGTATCCCCTCTATATCACAGTGTTCCTGTTCACGCTTATTGTAGGGAGCGCACTCATAGGCGTTCCCGCTTTCGGCCTTGTCTATGGGTATACCTGGGTAGACTGGACCATGTTCGGACTGTTGTATATCGTCACCGGACTCGGCATTACGGTCGGCTACCATCGCCTGATTTCACACAGGAGTTTCACGTGTCCCGAGTGGGTCAAGGCTGGATTATTGATCGCCGGCGGATGGGCATTGCAAAACTCTGCCCTGAAGTGGGGAGCCGATCACATCCGCCACCATGCGGCGTGCGACCAAGATGCCGATCCCTACAACGCGCAGCGTGGATTCTGGCACAGTCACTGCGGATGGCTCTTCTCCAACCAGCAGTACGCGGACGAGAAATACGCCACACGGCTGCGACAAGATCCGGTGGTCATGTGGCAGCACCGATATTACGTGCCTATTTTCCTTGCAGGATTGGCACTCCCGTTCCTAGTAGGCTTTCTCTACGGCGGCTGGGGTAGTGGGGTCGGCTGCTTTATGCTCGCCGGCGTCGGTCGGACCTTTGCCGTGCTGAATTCGACCTTTTGTATCAATTCCGTGTGCCATCTCTGGGGAAGCCAACCGCACGGCCAAGCGGATTCGAGCCGAGATAGCTGGCTGGTTTCGTTAATCACGTTCGGTGAGGGGTATCACAACTACCATCACACGTACCAAAGTGACTACCGAAACGGGCCTCGCTGGTATAATTTCGATCCCTCGAAATGGCTGATTTTCACGCTCTCCCTATTCGGACTAGCCTGGTCGCTCCGCACTGCCAATGCTGCCGAAACGAGGGTTTCAGATCTTCCGACTCCTTCGGCATAGCCCGCAGCAACCTGCCTGGTATCGACACGCGTCTAGTTTTTAATATTTTCGTAAAGACACTGGCGGGAGATTCCACAATTCTTGGCGAACGGCCGCCCATAGTGCTTCGAGCATCTGAATGAGGTCAGGGGCAGTCCTAGTCAGCAGTTTAATTGCGATACCGGGAATAGCCGGCGTTGAAACTCCGCCCAGTACCTGTCCAGGGATTTGGTCAAGTATGCCGGCCACCTTCCCTTCCAATCGTTTCCAGACATCGGATGATACCGCATCGTTCACGACATATAGTGAGGCGACATAATCCCATTCGTCTGCAAGCCCGACACAACCTAAGTCCGTCGCTGGGTCGAGGACGTAACGCTCCACAAGCGAACCTCTCGAGGCCGTCGTGATTTGGATCTCGTTCTCCAAGTCTGTAAACGCCCATCGTTCGCCTCGCGCAATTCGCCCCGACGCGATGGCATCCCACAAGACGATGGTCGCACCCGGCTCTAATTGCGCATGAAGTGTCTGTCGGAATCGTGATCCGGCAAACGGAATCGTATGTTCCGGCAACCACTCAAGGACCGCACCGGACCCGACGGTAATCTTGATATGCTGTTCGGAGAGCTTTCCCTCAGTGCGGTAGACACGGTTGGCGGAAGGGGCGGAAATAAGGACTCGCGCGTCCTTATCTAGGTTCATATCTATGGTGAGAGAGTCGCCCCCAACCAGGCCTCCTGAAGGATTGACTAGTAGCGTGTAGGCGGCTCCTGTGTCATCAAGATAAATGGGAGGAAGTAGTTTCCACGGTGTCGTGAAGTATGAGTGCGCAATAACGGTTCTGTGCTCAACCTTGGCATAGTCAAGCTTGAGTTCACCGACTCGTCCAACGAGTTCGGTCGCAAACCGTCCTGGCGAGTTTCTCCTCCGAGAGGTTTTTCTGTTTGGAGAAACACTAGCTTTCCGGGACGCTCTTTTTCGCTGTACCCCAGGAGCCGCCACGATTATGAGCGCCTAGTCCGTTGAGGGATGCGTTCCTCCACCCAGGCTACGACGGAATCCAATCCCTCACCGGAAAGAATGTTGGTAAACGCGAACGGAAGATCACCCCGCATACGGCGGGTGTCGCGATCCATGACGGACAAGTCCGCCCGAACGTGCGGCGCCAAGTCCATTTTATTGATGACAAGAAAATCCGATCGGGTGATACCGGGTCCACCCTTTCGCGGGATCTTATCGCCTCCTGCCACATCGATCACGTAGATGACATGATCGACAAGTTCTGGGCTGAAGGTTGCTGCAAGGTTATCCCCTCCGCTTTCGAGAAAAATCAATTCGACATCCGGATGGCGGCGAAGCAGATCGTCAATCGCCTCTTGGTTGTGCGAGGCGTCCTCCCGGATTGCCGTATGGGGGCACCCACCGGTTTCCACGCCAAGAATCCGATCCATTGGTAAGGCTGCGCGCTTGGTCAGAATTTCTGCGTCGATTTTTGTGAAAATGTCATTCGTCACCGCGGCCAAACTGAAGCGATCGCGCAATCGTTGGCACAATCCTTCGACGAGAGCCGTTTTTCCTGAACCGACAGGCCCACCGATCCCGATAACCGGAATACCTTTTGTTCGAGCTTGAGTCGGACTCCAACTGTGGTTGTGTTGATGATTCAAGTCATGCATGGCTGTTCGAATAGCGGATCACTGAAGACAACACGCCATCAGCCGCCGTTCATTTCCTTTCTGTTAGTTGCGACGCTCTCCGGTCATGGACCAGGAAGTTTAGGATCGGAAAAGTCTCCATTCCAAAGAACCATGACGCATCGCGTAAATATCTTGCACCGGTGACCACGAGCTCATCAATGTCTTTGAATCACTTTCTCGGCTGATCCGCTCAATCAACGGAAGCCATTCACCCAACACTCGCTGTCCTTCATGTTGGCCAATCGGACTCAGTCGCATAGCCGCAGACACAAAACCCACCGCAGTTTGATAGAGGAATGCCGCGGCTGTTTCCTCAGGCTTCCAGCCACTCGCACCCATCGTCAGCCCGAACGTCACGGCTAGATGACCAGGAGCTCGTTCAGATTCTACTTCATCGCGATACTCATTCAGCAACGGCTTTGCTCTGATCTGATCTGCCGCAACTCTGATAACCTGCCTGCCCATTTGACGGCTCGCCAACCGAGACTCCCGACTCAACTTTGTGGCGTCGAGTCTTCGATCAATATCGATGGCTGAATAAATTTTCCCTGACGCTCCCGCTCGAGTGGCTATTTTTGTGGCCAGCGCTTCTCGCCGACTCATCCCACCTCGCAGCAAATCTTCAATGTAGCGGGCGAGTTGATCGGAATTCTTCACGGCCCCGCCTTGCACAGCCGCTTCCAAGCCCGAAGAAAACGCGTACCCGCCAGATGGAAAGAATGTGTCGATAAACCGCAACCCTTCAAGTAACGCGGGTGTATTCATGCTGAGTAGATGCAAATAGGAACAGCCGGTCAGCTACCACCAGATTTCCCCGTACTCGTAGCCGAGCCGGCTATTCGATAGGTTCCCCCGTCTTTCCAGACGGATGGTTCTCCCGTTGGAATTAGAACAATTGGTACCGCTGCGCGAGCGGCAACACAATCGCCGGTTCGCAGGTGAGCGGGACCCCATCGGCCGTCACAATGTAGGTCTCCGGATTCACTTCCACTTTCGGCAGCGCGTCATTCAACTTGAGATCGCGCTTCTTCACGCTGCGGATGTTCTTCACGGCCGCGATGCGCCGCTGTAACCCAAGCCGCTTGGGGATCTCATGATCCAAGGCAGCCTGTGACACGAAGGTAAAGCTCGTGCTGGACAGTGCGCGACCGAACGCACCGAACATCGGCCGACTAATGACAGGCTCCGGCGTCGGAATCGACGCGTTGGGATCGCCCATTTGCGCTTGAGCGATGAAGCCACTCTTCAACACCATCTCCGGTTTTACACCGAAGAACTCCGGCCGCCAGATGACGAGATCGGCGACTTTTCCAACTTCAACCGAACCCACTTCATGAGCGATGCCGTGTGCAATGGCCGGATTAATCGTATACTTGGCCACATAGCGCCGAACCCGGAAGTTGTCGTGCTGCGCAGAATCTCTTCCGCTGGCTGGTGCAAGGTGGCCACGTTGCGCCTTCATCTTATGGGCGGCCTGCCACGTGCGGGTGATGACTTCTCCGATACGGCCCATGGCTTGCGAGTCCGATGACATGATGCTGATCGCACCCATGTCATGCAGAATGTCTTCCGCCGCAATGGTCTCACGCCGGATGCGGGATTCCGCGAACGCCACGTCTTCGGGGATCCGCGGGTTCAGATTGTGGCACACGATCAGCATGTCGAGATGCTCATCCATCGTGTTCACGGTAAACGGCATCGTGGGGTTGGTTGAGGACGGCAGCACATTGGGCTCACCGCAAATCTTGATGATGTCCGGCGCGTGACCACCCCCTGCCCCTTCCGTGTGGAAACTATGGATCGATCGTCCCTTGATGGCCTTGATGGTGTCCTCAATATACCCGGCTTCATTGAGCGTATCGGTATGAATGGCAACCTGCACGTCATACCGCTCCGCGACGCTCAAACAGGTGTCGATCGCAGCCGGGGTGGTGCCCCAGTCTTCATGCAGCTTCAACCCGATGGCACCAGCTTCGATTTGCTCGTTCAAACCTTCGGGTCGAGACGCATTGCCCTTCCCCAAGAAGCCGAGATTGATCGGAATACCCTCAGAGGCTTCCAACATGCGATGAATATTCCATGGTCCAGGTGTACAGGTCGTCGCACTAGTTCCACTGGAAGGGCCGGTTCCGCCGCCGATCATCGTGGTGAGGCCGGCAGACAGCGCTTCCCAACATTGTTGTGGACAGATGAAGTGGATATGCGTATCGATACCGCCGGCCGTGATGATACGGCCTTCTCCAGAAATCGCTTCCGTTCCGGGACCAATCTCCATGCCCGGCGTGACATTCGGCATCAGATCTGAATTTCCGGATTTGCCGATGCCGACGATGCGGCCGTCCTTGATGCCGATGTCCGCCTTGATCACACCGGTGTAGTCGAGGATGAGCGCATTGGTAATCACCGTGTCGAGCTGACCGCTGGCGCTTGTCGCCCGAGCCGACTGCCCCATCCCGTCACGAATAGTTTTCCCACCGCCGAAAACCGCCTCTTCCCCGGGGACAGTCAAATCTTCTTCGACCTCGATGATCAAATCTGTATCGGCAAGTCGGACACGATCGCCGGTGGTTGGACCGTACAGAGATGCGTATTGTTTGCGTGGAATTTTCACCGGGCTCCTCCTTTTCCAAATCCGCGATCAGCAGCGAGTGACACTGCCTTGGCTTTGACCTTTGGATCATCCAATGATCCTTCCGTCAATCCGTTCACGCCTTGTGCAAGTCGGTTGCCGCCAAAGGCCACGAGCGGCACTTTTTTCTCTTCTCCTGGTTCAAACCGAACCGCTGTCCCGGCTGGAATAGCGAGTCGGAACCCGAATGCCTGTTCACGGTCAAACTTGAGCGCGCGATTGGATTCGAAGAAGTGGCAGTGAGACCCAACCTGGATTGGTCGATCACCCAAATTCTTTACCAGCACATCTTTTGTCTCTCGCCCCTTGAACACCTCGATGTCACCAGCCACCGTCATAATCTCACCGGGTATGATCGGAGCCGCCAGCTCGGCTTTCACCGCAGCGGCTAACGCTTCCTTTGATCTCTGAGGTGCATCCTGCTTCTTCATTTTAGCTCCTCCTGTTCCGCTGACTTTTCTCATCAGCGATTCATTCGCAGCATGAGCCATTCCTTGTTGACCCGCATTTCCCAAGAGCGAGATCGCCCCGATTCCCGCCGCAACACGTCCACCCTGTGCAAGGAACTCTCGCCTGGATGGTCCAGCCTTAGGAGCAGCCTCTCCTGCTTTGACGTCCTTCAAACCTCGTGAATCTTTCGCTTTCATGTTCCCTAACTCCTTTTGATACTCGGCAAAACGCAAACCTTTTCTGACAATCCCTTGTGTTCAAGAAATCATTCAAGACATCACCCTCTGTCGGCCTTTACCGTTCGGCACAGGTCATATAAGGGCATATACTTGTGCATGCTTACTGGATTGGATTGTGGACGGTAACGAGCTTCGTGCCATCCGGGAATGTTCCTTCCACCTGAAATTCGCGGATCATCTCAGGAACGCCAGGCATCACATCCTTGCGCGAAAGAAGCTGTGTACCATAAGTCATCAATTCAGCGACGGTTTTTCCATCACGAATACCTTCCAACACGGCGGCAGTGAGGTAGGCAACCGCCTCGGGGTGATTCAGCTTGAGACCTCGCTTTTTACGGTCGGTTGCAAGCTGGGCTGCAACATAGATCATCAGCTTGTCCTGCTCTCTCGGACTTAAACGCATAGCTCCTCCTTCCTAAGGTTAAGACTTGAGACGCAACTGCTTTCAAATGGCAAACCGTTACTGTGATGATAAATGTGATGATATTGGATTTTAGTACGTTCAGAGAGGGGAGCACTTACTACTGCACCGACGGCTAAACATAACCAGATACATCAGCCCGTCCCACCTCTCTTAGGTTGGGAATTGTTTACCCTAATCGTCTCGTCTTACAAACAACCAAACATGTATCGAGTGAGCACCGAACTCATCCAGCAACGGGTACTTACCACAGCCCGGGAGATAGAGTCCAGCTTTCCGGCCTGACTCTTATACCGTCAGGTGTTGTCTCACCATGTCCGCATTCAACTCCGTGCTCTTGCCCTGCGCCTTCACTGCTCCTTTGGCCATGACGACATACTTCTCCGCAAGTCTGGCAGCGAAGTGGAGGCCCTGTTCGACCAACAGAATCGCGAAGCGCCGAGAATTCTTGAACCCTATGATGACATCCTCAATCTGGTCGACGATCGACGGCTGAATTCCTTCGGTCGGCTCGTCTAGCAACAAGAGCTTGGGGCTCGATAAAATGGCTCGCCCAATCGCGAGCTGTTGTTGCTCTCCTCCACTGAGCACACCGCCGGGCCGGTGGAGGATCTGTGTCAACTTCGGGAAGAGATGATAGACCTCCTCGAAGGCTTCCTTCTCGGAGACATCACCACTGATGGAGGGCCGGTTCCAGTACCCAAGAAGGAGGTTTTGATGCACCGTCAGGTGGGGGATGATTTCCCGCCCTTGCGGTACATACGCTAGCCCCTTTCTTGCTCTGATATCTGTACGATCATGCGTGATATCCGAACCATCAAATGTAATTTTCCCTGAACGGGCGGGAAGCAAACCTGTCAACGTCTTTAATGTGGTCGTCTTTCCCATGCCGTTTCTGCCCATCAGACAAACCACTTCTCCCGCATCAATCGTAAAGGAAACGTTCCGAAGAATATGGCTCTCGCCATAGTACGCATTGATGTTTTCAAGTACCAGCGTTACCCGATTCGCCTCTTGTGCCATAGCCAAATGTCTTTCTTTTCCTTACTTAATGCGCGACCTTCGCGCGACCGAGGTAGATTTCCCGGACATGATCATCAGCCTGAACTTTTTCGACCGTTCCTTCACAAATGACGGTCCCCTCCGCCAAGACGGTGACAATACGCGCGATTTGCCGGACAAAGTCCATGTCATGTTCAATCACGACGATCGCGTGTTTTTTAGCAAGGGCCATCAGCAATCGGCCGGTCTGTTCCGTCTCCTTATCGCTCATGCCGGCGACCGGTTCGTCTACTAACAGAAGCGAAGGGTCCTGCAAAATGACCATGCCGATTTCAAGCCACTGCTTCTGACCATGCGATAAGGATCCGGCGCGCGCATGGGCATGCTCCGTCAATCCTATGGTTTCCAATACTTCACTGATTTGCTCTCGTTCCGCCGGTGACGAACGCCCGACCAACGTTGGGAAGACTCCTTTGCTCGCCCGCTTCACTGAAAGATCCAAGTTCTGCCAGACCGACAGGTTGCCATAGACCGAAGGGGCTTGGAACTTACGCCCCACTCCGAGCTTTGTGATGTCCTCCGCATTCTTGCCGACTAAATTATTGTCCTTGCCGAAAATGACCTTGCCGGACGCCGGTTTGGTCTTGCCGCAAATCACGTCGAGCAACGTGGTCTTGCCGGCGCCGTTCGGACCGATCACCACGCGGAGCTCATTGTAGTGGACGCTGAAGTTACAATTGTTCAGGGCCTTGAACCCATCGTAGTCGACAATCACATTTTCGCAGTTGAGAATTAAGTCCCCGTCCGTCACGCTGCGGTACTCCCTTCAGCCTTGATTAAAGGCGAGTGCGAATTCTTTCGAGTACTCAATTTACGAATGATGCCGATAAGTCCATCCGGGAACAACGTCACCACGACCACAAAAAGTCCGCCCAGAATGAACGGCCAGGCTTCCGGGAAATAGTTCGTCAACACACTGCGGCCATAGTTGACGGCGACGGCCCCCAAGATGGCGCCAACCAACGTGCCGCGCCCTCCGACCGCCACCCAAATGACCACTTCAAGGGACGGCAACACTCCGATTTGTGCCGGTGTAATGATGCCGACCTGCGGCACGTACAGCATCCCTGCTAATCCTGCCAGCCCAGCCGCCACGACAAATACGAAGAGCTTGTAAACCCATGGCGTATACCCCGAAAATGTGACTCGCGATTCGCTGTCTCGTATCGCGATAAGTACTTTTCCCGCTCGCGAGGCGACAATCCAACGGCAAAAGAGGTAGGAGGCGGCAAGGGCCACGACTGTCAGGATATAAAGCCCGCGCTGCGTCGAGGGATCAGAAAGCCGGAAGCCAAGTAACTGCTTGAAGTCGGTCAATCCGTTGGTTCCGCCAAGCCGTGTCTCATTTCGATTGAAAACCAGCCAGGCTGCAAAGGCCAACGCCTGCGTGATGATGGCAAAATAAACTCCCTTAATTCTGCTGCGGAACGCTAGAAACCCGAAGATCGTCGCGAAGATCACCGGAACAAGCATCGCCCCTAAGAAACCCCCAATAAAACTCTTGAATGGATACCAAAAGAAGGGCAATTCCTTGACCTGGGTCCAAACCATGAAGTCCGGCAGTTCGCTGCCATACACGCTTTCCTTGCCTATCTGCAGTGCCAGATACATCCCCATGCAATAGGCGCCGAAGCCGAAAAAGACTCCCTGGCCCAAACTGAGGACGCCGCAATAGCCCCAAATCAGATCCAATCCAAGCGCAAGGATGGCAAAGGCCAAGAACTTGCCGAATTGATTCAATCGAAAGTCGGAGAGGTGGAACCAAGAGTCTTCGGAAGGCAACACATTCAATAACGGCAGGACCACTAAGAAAATGAAGCCTGCCGCATAAAAGGCTAGTGTTTCGCGGCTGTCTTGTTGTGGGACCGTTTGTTCAGGCATCAGCGCTCCGTCCTTTGGCTGCAAATAGGCCTTGAGGGCGCCACTGCAGGAATAAGATCACACCGACCAGAATAAATACCTTTCCGTAGACAGCGCCGCTGACCGGCTCGATCAGCTTATTCAGCCCCCCGATTCCCAAAGAAGCCCAGATCGTCCCAGCGAGTTTTCCCACCCCTCCCGTTACCACAACCATGAAAGCATCGACGATATAATTCTGGCCCAGACCCGGATCGACGTTCCCGACCATGGTAAGTGCCCAGCCCGCGATGCCCGCCAGTCCCGAGGCAAACGCGAAAGTATAAGAATCGACTTTCCTGGTCGGGATACCGAGACACGAGCTCATATTGCGGTTTTGAGTGACGGCCCGCACCCGTATTCCTAGGTTTGAGCGGAAGAGGAGGAAGTAAATCCCCAGGACGCAGATGATTGAAAGAATGATGATAAAAATCCGATTGTAGGGAAGATATACTCCGACCATCACCTGGGCCCCGCCACGAAGCGCACCTGGTGCAATGACCGCCGTCAGATCCCCGAAGTATACTCGGGCGGCTTGCATCAGGATCAAACTGACCCCCCATGTCGCCAACAGGGTTTCGAGTAGGCGCCCATAGAGAAAGCGAATCACAGTGGCCTCGAGCAGCCATCCGAATGCAGCGGCCGCAAGAAAGGCAACGGGCAACGCCACAGGGAAGTACCAATCGAACGATTCAGGAGAAAACCATGCAATAAAGGCTTGTTGCGTCACGAATGTGGCATATGCACCGATCATCATCAGTTCGCCATGCGCCATATTGATGACACCCATCAAACCAAAAACGACAGCCAAGCCAAGAGACATGATCAGCAAGATGGAACTGAGACTGATTCCCCGGAACAGTGTTTCAATGGAGCTTGCCCACCAACTCCAAGAATCAATCTGACTGATCGCTGTTTCGGCCGCTGCTGCCAAACTCTTCTGCTGCTCGTTCGCCTCACCCTGTGCACCAGCCTGGACTAATTCCTGTAGCGCCGACAGACCGTTCTGGCTTCTGAGCTCTCCCAGTTTCTTAATAGCCGTCAGACGCACGGCATCATCTTGAGAGTGGAGCTGAATCAATTGCGCGGACTCTTCCATCGTATACTTGACCCACCACACTTGCTCTTTTGCAGCTGCCTGTTCAAGCCATGTAACAGCCTCCGACCTACCCGTGCCCACCAAATCGGCAGCGGCCGACCGTCTTGTATCCGATTGTTCACTCGTCAGGTTCGCACGGTTCTTGAGCAGATCAATAACCGGCTTGATGGCCTGCCTGGTGGCCCGATCAGCCTCCGCACGAATCGCATCTAATTTGGGAATAAGGCTCGCATCTCCCTTTTCGATCAGAAGCGCTACCGCATTGCTACGGACCGTCGCGTCTTCACTCTTTATGTCGATGAGTGCTTTCTCGATCGGATTTGCCGGCGGAGGAACCGCCGAAGTTGCCGGGATCCCTTCCTCGACTGCCAGCGCCGACGGTAGGTCAAACCCTAAGGGGAGAAAGGTACACAGAATGAGTACAAGTATTCTCTTCGGGATGCGGCCTAGACTCATTACCAATAACCTCCACGACCAATGACATTATAACCTTACCCAACCACCCGATACCCGCAGGAGGACGGGAATTTCCTCTCTAGAGATTCCCGTCCGTTACCTGCAGACAGTGTCCTTCGTCAGAACAGTTCAGGAAATAGAGATACAGCTATGCATCCTGAACTTATTTCTTCTGATAGGTACCTTGATGGTTAATCCAGTCACAGCCCTTCTCAGGATTCGTGTATTCACTCCAAGGCTCAGGCTTCACCAACCCCTTGGACCGGTGAACGACCTTAAATTGGCCATCTTTCAGGATCTCTCCGATCAGCACCGGCTTGTGCGTGTGCTGGTTGCAGCAATCCATCATGATTTCCCCACCCGGCGCCAGGAACTTCTGGTTGTACACAGCCGCGCGCACCTTGTCGACCTCAATGGCACCAGCTTTCTCGACGGCCTGTTTCCAGACATAGACGCCGAAATAAGCGGCCTCAATCGGATCGTCGGTGACTCGATTTTCTCCGTCCGGCAGGTTGTTCCTCTTGCAATAGGCCTTGAAATTCGCCACAAACTTCTTGTTCTGTGGCGTATCCACACTCTGATAATAATTCCACGCCGCCAAATGTCCGACCAACGCGCTGGTATCCATACCACGCAGCTCGTCCTCGGCGACGCTGAAGGCCATAATCGGTGCATCTTCTGCGCGAAGCCCCTGGTTGCCGAATTCTTTGTAGAACGGGACGTTGCTGTCGCCGTTGATCGTGCTGATGACAGAGGCGCCGCCGCCTGCTGCAAACTTTTTGATCTTACCGCAGATGGTCTGATAGTCCTGGTGATGGAATGGCGTGTATTCTTCCGCGATGTTGGCCGCAGGCACTCCCTTCGCCAACAACATGGCGCGCAGAATTTTGTTCGTCGTACGTGGATAGACGTAGTCGGTACCTAAGAGATAAAACTTCTTGTAGGATCCTCCTTCAGGGCTCATCAAGTATTCTACCGCCGGCGCCGCCTGTTGATTGACTGCTGCCCCAGTGTAGAACACGTTGCGAGAGCACTCTTCACCTTCGTATTGTACGGGATAGAAGAGGAGCCCGTTGTTCTTTTCGAAGACCGGTAGCACCGATTTTCGACTGACCGACGTCCAGCAGCCGAATACCACAGACACCTTATCTTCCAAGAGCAGTTGCTTGGCTTTTTCGGCAAAGAGGTCCCAATTCGACGCAGGGTCGACAACCTTGGCCTCAACCTGCCGCCCCATGACTCCGCCTGCCTTGTTAATCTCCTCGACCGCCATGAGCACAACGTCGCGCAACGACACTTCGCTGATGGCCATGGTACCGCTCAAGGAGTGCAACACACCGATCTTAATGGGTGGCCCACCGGCCGCGTAGGACAACACATAGTTGCCCAGGTTGCCCAACAATGCCGCCACGCCGACGCCTGCTGCGACGCGCCCACTCTGTCCAAGAAATTCTCTTCTTGAGGATCCAGCTGCTTCGGTAGGAACTTCCGTCTCCTTCGCGTTTTCAGAACCCTGTGGCGCTTTCATTTCCATGTTGCATCACTCCTTTTCGTATGCTGTGAGTTGCAAACTTCCGGTTGATGCTTTCCACCTACTGAAACTATTCCAGAACGATCAGCCGCCCGCCACCCTCCTTTCGCAAGAGCGTCAAGACACCACTGGGAACTATTCCACTAATCAGCGAGAACCGAGGATGAATGTTTTCGTTTGGCGTGATTCGTTGTCTGGAAGGCGTCTTGAGTGATGTGCTGTTGCGCTCGCGCTTAATTACCATTACAACTCGCTTCCTCCGCAACGCGAGGCGATTGTATACAACCTACGTCGGTGCGTCAAGACTTCTTTGTTATAGCAAAATAATTATTTTACGTTAATGACTTGCAACTAGATTAATGTTGTTAGACCTAAACCGATGGTTGCACCTTTATGACATGCCTTGGAATCGCCTTGCCTGAAAACGAAGCGTTCTCGAGTTCTGGAGAGCTTCGAATCCCTAGGCATCCCAACCAAACTCAGATTTGGGATACGCAAACCATTTCTCCTGCCGATTGAGAGACTGACGACTTTCATCGACGAGGCGTGAGCGAAGTCGAGAAGTGGGGATACGTCTGCGTTCGTCCCTAGCTCCCTCAGATATGGCATCCAATCTTTGCGCCTGTGTTCTGTCCTCAACATGTCAGAATAGTCTTCCCTAGCCTATCGGGGAAATCCTGAATGAACGACGGCAGCTCCCTGAGGGACACTGGAGAATCTACTGAAGGCTCTTAGTAGGATTTGCAAATAGGGAATCTGGGGCGGAATCGCAACGAGATGTAGCCTCCCCGACCTTCCTACTCCGTGAAGCGCACAGCGCAACTGGGAACGCGGACAACTGCCGATCCCATCAAGCCTTCGGCTACTTGACTCCCGCCGAGCTCCTCGAGCACCATGTCGGCTACGGTCTACCGTTCTACGTGTCGTACCCGTACAGTCTTTTGTTTTGCCCGATGTTCCTGCTACACTACACGCGACGTGAGTTCAAGTTCACAACACAAGGTTATGGGTTCCCATCGTTTTTCTATCAAACAGACTCTGAGCCTTCTGATGCTTGGGTGCCTGAGCTTCGTAGCCGTCGGCTGCGCCGGCCCTCGACCTCCCACGCCCATTCATGAGGCTGCTCTTGGCACAGTATTCCTTGAGAATGTCTCAGCCAACTCCTTCCAGGCCGCACATCCCATCAAGCTGTCGGAGACAACTGTCGCAGACATTTTGCGCGGGGTCCACACGAAAGAAAAAACCGGTCTTTTGCTGTTACTCGGCAAGGCGCTGAAGTCAACGAACCTGAACGATATTCGCACTTTCTCTGAGGATGATATTGCGTTCCTGACTCCGCACATTGTCACCGCCCTCGCTCAAGCGACTCCCAATCAGCGGGTGGGATTCCACGTCTATTCCGCACCGGAAATTTCACAGTCTCCAAAGGTCAATCAGAATAGAGAAACCACGTCGGGATATCTTTTCGCAGACGGCCTGTCGCTACATTTCACGCTGACTCAGTACCGATTTCGGCCCGGGAAAAAATCCAACACGACTCAGAAAGAACCACGTCCGCTTCCCGATACGGATGGCCTGCGCGACCGGGAAGTCACCTTCGTTCCGGAGGCTGCCGTGCGTCCGGACGTCTACGATCGGTCCAGTTGGATCGGACAATCTGAAGATCGGTCGCTCGCGATTGATTATCAGCTATTGGCGAGGGTCCTTGCAGCTCCCCAACCTGTTCCTGCTGTCCAGCAGATCCCAGCGGCAGTGGCACCAGTCACACCATCGCCCCAATCGAGTCCTGGTCAAGCCGCACCGATTGGGAAACATGATGCCGATCTTCAAGCCTTTAAAGAAGAGCTGAAGGCGCTCCAGAAAAAAGTGGACGAGCAGAACGCAGAACTCCAACGACTCAAGAACGCCCCGCCCCCGAAAAAGCCGATGCCCTAGCTCTCTCGGGCAGACGGAAGTCAACGATCCGGCCTCAGCCTAGACGGCCAATGGCCTCCCAATCGACCTCGTTTGAGTTTCTTGTGCCGCCCGTTGACTATTGGGTTGCTTGAAGCGGATCGAACATCTCGTCCAGCATGACAGACGCCTGGGGTTCCGCACTCACCGACTGCTCTGCATCCAGCTCGACCGTCTCAATCGACTCGTCACCAGATGAAATGTCCCCGCCATCCATCGGAAGAAGTGACTGCTCCGCGTCACCAAGTTCTTTGAACTCACGAAGTGGCGGGAGTTGTGAAAGATCACTCAAACCAAAATGCTCCAGAAAGAATTTGGTCGTCCCATACATGATCGGACGCCCCGGAACTTCTTTACGCCCGACGATTCGCACCAACTTTCGCTCCAGCAGGGTTCGCAACACACCGGAAGTTTCCACCCCTCGGATTTCTTCGATTTCTGACCGAACCAATGGTTGTTTGTAGGCAATGATCGCAAGTGATTCCAAGGCAGACCTCGACAGTTTCGCCGCCGTCTTGGCCTTGTCCAGCCGCTTGATCCAGGGAGCATGCTCCTGTTTTGTGACGAGACGGTACCCCCCCGCGATCTCGGCCAGCCGCACGCCACGCCCTTCTTGTTCAAACGCTTGACCGAGATTGTGCAACGCTGACTCCACTTCAACCTTTGCCACATTTCCGAGCACCGCCGTGAGACGCGCCAAGGACAACGGTTCCGAAGAGACGAAAAGCAGCGACTCCAAGATGGCCTGAAGCTCACCCACGCTTCGCGCGCCATCATCCTCGAAACCCTGATCCTCAGGAGTACCGTTTGCCTCGCCGACCTCTACCGTGCCGGCTTCCGGCATATCCTCAACCAAGTCTACCGTCAGTGGAGTCATGCTCCCCTCCATTCTACATCGACCTCATCGAGCTCTGCCGGATCAGGCACCAGCGAGAACATCCGTGACACTAGAATCGGCCCGAATGTTTCTGCTTGAAACACGCGTGCAACTCGAAGCCGCATCAATTCAAGCAATGCCAAGAATGTGACGACAACCGTCAACCGATGACTTGGCCCTTCAAACAGCGCACCGAACGAAACCGAATCTTTGCCTTCGAGCATTTCCAGAATGAGGTTCATTCGTTCGCGAACCGTGAGGTTGTCGGGAACAATTTCGAGAAGTCGGCTGCTAGGATTCCGCTCGAGAACCTCCTTGAGGGCATCAACCAGATCGAAAAGCGACACATTCTCCAACGAAAGATCTTCTTCAACTTCAACCTGATCGAATGCTGGAATGTCCTCACGCCAAAAGATCTCGCGCCACGTTTTTTCCTGGTCGTCGAGCTGACGCGCCGCCTCTTTGTAGGTCTTATACTCGAGCAATCTGCGAACAAGCTCTTCTCGTGGATCCGGCCCATCTTCCTCGTCGTCAGCCGTCTCATCGACCGGCAGCAGCATTTTGGATTTGATCTGCAACAACGTCGCCGCCATGACCAAGAAATCCCCCGCCACGTTGAGATTTAACTCTTCCATGGCTTCCAGATATTCGAGATATTGTTGAGCAATCATCGCAACCGGGATGTCGTAAATATTGATCTCATTTTTTCTAATAAGATGGAGCAGGAGGTCGAGTGGTCCCTCGAATTTTTCGACGCGGACCTGGTAGGGAAGCTCTGTTTGCTCAGAACCTTCAGCTGGAGAATCCACGGTGTGTTTATACCAACTTATAGGGAAGCGAGCAAGTCGGATTCTATATATTGGGGATCGCCACCGATTTTATTTGAGTCTTATCGCGTAGGCTACCAGCAAAGCTGCCACCACGAGGAAGGCTACGGTAAGGGCATACTGCCCTGTCCTGGTCTGAAGGAGGCCACTTGACTGGTCCTGTTCAAGTCGTTTTGTTTGGGCCAAGAGAGGTGGCTGGTCGAACCGTGCCTTCACAAGATCGTCTCGTTGTCTGAACTCAGCACTTGAAAAGTCAGTCGGTCCCAGGAACTGGGCACCGGCGAACACCGCCTCGCTCTCAAAAACTGCAAACCCAAAGAAGGTTTCACGGCTGAAGATCGCGTCGCCGAAGTTGATCCGACTCTTGAAACGACTTCCGGAGAATCCGGTCCCCGAACCGAATCTCGACCGCTCGAATACCGCCGGTTGCTCGAAACTCACCTCCAGAAACTCCGCCATGCCGTCAAAAAGAGCGCCGGTACAGTCCACAGAAGCCCCAAACGTGGACTGATGAAATCTGGTGCTGGGTCCAAACCTCGTTTCCCTACAACCCACTTCCCGGGCAAACTGCCCATGAACGAAAAAGGCCTCTTTCTCGAATGTCGCACCGGAAAGCTCAACCGGTCCCCGGAATACTGACCGCGAGAGATCCACGCCCTGTTTGAAACGAGACCCCTGAAAGTCAACAGGCCCTTCAAACCTGAGTGTGCCTTTGGCGGAATGATGGCGTAACGCCCCCAAGACCACAGAGTCCCTTATCCTCAGCACTGCGCGAACAAATCGCTGCTCGTCGTCATCAGCATGCCCCCCTTGGTTCCGTGTCTCAGGAACAGCTGTCTGGAGGTTGGAAGGCATATCTACAGCGAGGGTATCGAAGATGAGATCTCCGCGGACGATCACACCAGTGAGATCGACAGGACGCCCTTTGGCTATCGCATCCATGACCGTTGCACTCGGCACAGCATGGGCTTCACGTTCAGCCGGCGAACACGTGGGCGAAAGATGAACAACTATCCCCGTCTCGGTCTCGCCAGAGAGCGTCTCGATGACGCACGCTGCACCGGCTTCAGGGAGATAAGTTCCGATGACACAGACAACCATCAAGGCTACATACCAGCAACGCGATATGCGCTTTAGCATGGGAGTCTACGGACGAAACGGGAAGAAGCGAGACTGGGCACCTGTCGGTACTTCACGGGAGAATGATGAGATGCAGCTGCTGGAATTGATCAATTCCAGCAGCTCTCAGTGGAAGCAACAAGTGAATCAGACATCACCACCCTCGCTCTTGCGATGGGTTGCATGCATCGAATAGCACGGACTCTGGATCTAGCTGGGATACATCGAAGAACGCCTGGTTATCAGTTGTTTCGATAATCGTCGTCCAACAAGTCCTCGGACTTATCGATAAGCTCGTCCCCTCCATCATCGGCGTCAAGATCTAATTCTTCTTGAACGTCGTCTTCCTCGATCTCGCCTTCCATTTCCAGCTCATCCTGAACCATTTCCTCATCATCGAGATCGGTGTCCTCCGGCTCCATAGGCACAGCTTGCTTGGCAGCCAGCGGCTTACGTGGAGCGGCATCTTCTTCTTGTGCCGCGGCTTTCTTAACGGGCGCGCTTGCTCGGCCGACCTTGGGCGCGGCCTTCTTGGCGGATTTTCCAGCAGCCTTCTTGATGGCCTTCTTCTTCGAGACCGGCTTGGAGGGCTTCACCGCCGCACGTTTCTTCACCGTTGGCTTTGCCGCCTTTTTCTTCGCTGACGGTGCGGCTTTTTTCTTCTGTGACGCCGTTTTCGTAACGGCCTTTTTCTTCTTGTTCGCCATTCCGATTCCTCCTCTTCGTTTCAGGGCGGCGCAACGGCCTCCATCTAGCATGAACGAACAGCCTCTTGCAACCACCCGATTTTTATTTCTCTCGATCGGCCATTGCCCCCTTGAGTAGAATCCAATCAGACAGCTATCTTTGCAATCGACGGGAGAAGTTTGAGCAGCAGTCCAGCGCTTTCGAGGGCCCCGTTCAATCCCATGCTAAGATAAATCCATATGGGAAACGCGTCTGATTCCTTCACCCTACTCGCGAGGTTTTGTGCTTTGACCGCCTTGTATGAAGTGGTAACACCATGAACCGGTTCTACCTCGTGACGTTTGCCCTATGGCTCGGAGTCGGGTCAAGTGGGCTGGCTCTGGACACATCCTTTCCCGTGCAGATCATGATGGAGGACGGATCGCCCTATTATATTCCCATCAACGCAACCGTGGTCAGCGGTACACCAATCCGCTGGGATAATCCGACACCGACCCATCACACTGTGACACATAACGGCTGCATGGAGGATGGGGGGCAGTGCCTATTCGATTCAGGTGCAGTCCCACCGGGATCGTACTTCACTGTGCCGAGCTTGCCAGCCGGTCGATATGCCTATCAGTGCCGGATCCATCCCATCATGCGGGGGCAGTTGACAGTGACCGACAGTCCTTCAACCCCTTCTCAACTCTAGCCGTATGTCGATCACCATCTTGCAGGATTGTCGATCGCTCCTGTAGTCTGCCAACACCAGATACAGAAAGCCGTTCGCAATGAAACCCGCTGCCGCCGTCCACTCTCCCCAACGCCTGACCGGCGAGACGCTGCGTCTCCTCACCTGGCGGATTCCCGACCTCGTTGTGTACCAACAGGCCGACGATGAGTTCTGGGTGGCCCCGCTCGACGATCAATTGCCGCTGGTGCGATTGAACCGCACCGGCATGGACATGCTTCACGCTATGAACGGCCACAACGCCGTGGGCACCCTGCTCGAAACCTATGGCACCCGCATGTGTGGACCCGATGGTCAACCGGGGCAGTGGCACCTCGAACGATGGGCCACACCAAACTACTCACTGTGCTATTACGGGGCCGAGCCACCGGGCGGCCACAGACACAAGGCGAAGTGGGATATCTTGCTGCAACAGGTCCGCGAAGGCTGGTCAGGTCAAGAAGGGTTCGAGGGTGAAGAGCACCTGGAAGAATTCCACCGCCATGAGCTCGCCCACAATGAAGGAGACGATCGTCATTTTGACCTGATAGAGACCACCGTCTCCCATCTGTTCCGTGAACCAAGCGAAGCGCTGTCCGGCCTGACCTACGGCCGGCTCCTTATGCGCCAACTACGACGACTGGGGTGGTTCAATCCCAAGCCGAAAGCCCTGCTGGAAATCGGCGGTGGCCTGGGTTATGTCGCGCAGGAACTGGGCCGAGATCTCTTACCTTTTGAAAAGCAGGGAATCAGATATCTGTCGCTCGATATTACGCAGCCATTTCTGAACCTTCAAGTCACTCGGGCTCAAGCAGGTGGATGGAATGCTGCCGGCACACGCGCCAACGCGGAATGTCTCCCGTTTGCCGATCATTCCATCGATCTCGTGATCGACAATGAGAACATGGCGGACATGACGCCGGTGCAATTGAGCAGAAACGAATTGGCGTGCGGAGTCGGGGAAACGGCACAACATCAAGAAGCACTGGATTGGATCAGACGTCTTCGCCTTCCGATCGAGGCAAACCTGCCCGAATCCGTGATCTTCAACCTTGGGCCGATTCGCTTCGTCGCAGAACTGTGGCGGGTACTCAAACCCGGTGGACGGGCGTTTCTCACGGAGTTCGGGGTTGACGAAGGATGGCCGGCCCCAGTGAAACTGCCCGGGCACACCGAATACGAAGTCCAGTACGGTCACCTCCGGCAAGCGGTGCGCTGGCTCGGCTTCCAAGAACGGTACCTTGTACTTCCCCAGTTTCTGGGACTGAAGCCGGATACAAAAGTCCTCTGCACCGGTGCCACCTATACGATCCAGAGATTCTGTCAAGCCGTAAACCGGCCCTTCGACGTGCGCGCCTATACCGAAGAGGAATTACAGCGGGCGTTAGGTGATATGCTCCCCAAGCTGCAAGGCATCCATTACCACGACCTCGCCGATCCAGCCTGGTTCGGCCTCCAGGACTTCAAGGTGCTGTTGCTGGAAAAGCCCGGCGGCGCGCCGAAAGCCCAATTCACCGAAAGCAAAGGCTATCGCTGGTATTCGCAGAAGTAGAAGACTTGAGGGCAGCCTGCGTACTTACCTTAACTCACCGACCGCACACACAAAGAACCATTACTGTCATAGTCCAAGACGCTGCTCGGTCGACGCGCACAGTCGCAGCTTCACTCATGCTTCCTCACTGATAGATTCTCTATTCGCATTGCCAGGTTGAACAATACCCCTTCTCTCAACCCCAAATCGCTCACTAGACACGCTTGTTGCCCCAGCGTCTCCATGATCGTTCGGATAATGATTGCCCCAGCAGCGATGACTTCTTCGCGGTTTTTCTCCAAGCCCGGCAGACCGATTCGTTCCGTCTTTGTTCTGTTGAGAAGCGTGCGCTCCAGTTCTCGAACGGTTTCGAGCTTCAGCACATAGTTGTGGATTCTCGCCGGCTCATAGGATGGTAACTGCTGCGCCATCGCGGCGAGCGACGTAATGGTTCCAGCCGTCCCGACAAGCGTGAGCCCCGCAGATCGCGACATATCGGCAACCGCAGCCTCGGTGTCCTTTTGTATCCAATGACGAGCGTGCTGTATTTCTTCTTCCGTCGGCGGATCGTGATGCAGAATCCGCTCGCATAATCTGACTACTCCGATATCAATGGAGCGGACGATTGAGGGCTGTCCGGGACGATCCAGAATAAATTCCGTGCTGCCGCCACCGATGTCCAACGCGAGAAGGTCCGCTATTCCGGCCGGCAAGCCGGATCGAATGCCGAGCAACGTCCGTCGAGCCTCCTCGTCCCCCGGAATGATTTCTACCTCGAACCCTGCTTCTCGTTTGACCCGCTGAAGAAACTCGTCTCGATTCGAGGCGTCTCGGACGGCGCTCGTCGCCACGACCGAAGATCCTTCGACATGATAGCCATCAATGACATTCCGCCACTCACAGAGACAGCGGATGACCCGATCCATTGCGGCGGAGCTGAGTCGTTTGGTTTGATCGACGCCTTCTCCCAGGCGAAGGATGCGCCGGTCTGATCGAAGTACTTTAAGAGAAGCACCATGAGGCAAGTCAGCGATAAGGAGTCGGCAGGTCAGTGTACCAATATCGATACCAGCCAAGCGGAATGTGCGACAAGACGGCGCCGTCATTGCTCGTTCCGAATCTCATCCATCTCAGCCTCCAGCTTCTTCCGCGACTCTTTGAGCTCTTGAACCTCTTTCACGAGGCGTACGATCTCGGCATCATAGACGACACGTTCCGCCGTTTCGCCACGCTCCTTCATGTCGATGGCCCGCTCACCGATGTCTTTAAAGAGATCAGAGAGTTGCTGGTCGAGCTTGCGGAGTTCCAGCCTCATTCGGAGCAGTTCCGTCTCTTCCAGAGCGCGACCGGCCGCATGGACGGTTCCCAGGCGCAGAGTGGCGATCCCGGCTCGCAAATCGTCTTTCAATCGCTGTAGAAGTCCCATCGATATCCTAGCTGATTGAACCCAGTTCGAGCTTCTTCTCCCATTTTCGTAACATTGCCTCACGCAATCCTTCATGCGCCGGCTCTTTCAGGCCTGGATCCGCTTTCAGTAATGAAAAAGCCTCTTGCCTGGCCTGCTGCAACAAATCACCGTCTCGGACCAGATTGGCCACACGAAATTCCGGCATCCCCCATTGACGTAAGCCGAAGAACTCTCCCGGCCCTCTGATCCGCAGATCGTCCTCGGCAATCACAAATCCATCGTTGGAGCGGACGAGCGCTTCCAAACGCTCCCTTGCCGTGGATGGCACTGACTCGTGATTGTCGTCCACTGGACGCCGTCCCAACTGAGTCTTTCTCTGCCCCAAATTCGCCGCCATCAACAGGCAATAGGATTGATGGCTGCCCCGTCCCACTCGTCCACGTAATTGGTGCAACTGCGCAAGACCAAATCGCTCTGCATGTTCGATCATCATCATGGTCGCATTGGGTACATCGACGCCGACCTCGATCACGGTTGTCGCCACCAACAACTGGATGTTGCCAGCCTTGAAGTCCGCCATCACCTTTTCCTTCTCAGCTGCCTTCATACGTCCATGCAGCAGGCCAACGCTGAATTCAGAAAATTCTCCGTTCCGCAACTGTTCGGCACCCTGAATCGCTGCCTGGAGGTCGGTCTTTTCCGATTCCTCCACAAGTGGATAGACCACATATGCCTGTCTTTTGTTGCGGAGTTCATCTCGCAAGATCTGATAGGCTCGCCGCCGATGGCCCTCACCGAATAGAAACGTGCGCACCGGCTTTCGTCCCGGCGGCAGCACATCAATCACCGATACATCAAGATCGCCATACACCGTCATGGCCAACGTCCGTGGAATAGGAGTGGCCGTCAGCACGAGGACATCAGGGGTATAACCCTTATCGATCAGGGTCTTCCGTTGCAGCACACCGAACTTGTGCTGCTCATCGACCACCGCCAAACCCAAACTCTTGAATTTCACACCCTGTTGAATGAGGGCATGGGTGCCGATGGCCACCTGAATTTCGCCTGTGGCCAGCTGTTCTGCTTGTGCCCGCTTCACCGAAGCCTTCTCTCCCCCGCGCACGAGGATCGTTTGAAGGCCCAAGGCCTGAAATGTTCCGGAGAGGTTTCGATAGTGTTGCTCGGCAAGAATTTCCGTCGGTGCCATGAGGGCCGCCTGATATCCTGATCCGCAGGCCATCACGATGGCGTGCAAGGCGACCGCTGTCTTCCCAGACCCCACATCTCCTTGCACCAAGCGATTCATGGGCTGCGTCGAGATCATGTCTCGAAATATTTCGCGAATGACACGATCCTGCGCCGTCGTGAGGCGAAAGGGCAAGAGGCGACCTAGCTTCTCTACAAGCGGGGTCCGCAGATTGAATCGCAGCTCCTTTGGCTCATCATGCATCAATCGACGTCTCGTCGCTAACGCCACCTGGAGAAGCAGGAGTTCCTCAAACGCCAATCGCCGATGCGCAGGTGTCCTCCCTCGTTCCAGCAGCTGAGGATCTGTGCCGGTCTTCGGGAAATGGACGTCCTGCAGCGCTTCATGAATTGGGATCAACCGTTGACGCGCCCGAAGGGGCACCGGTAAATGGTCATGGAGCTCAAGCCCATGGTCTGCCAACAGGCTCCTCACCAACACCCGCATTTGACGAGAGGTCCATCCTTTGGTTTCATGATAGATGGGAACGATTCGTCCGACATGCAACGTCGATTCGGTATCTTCTCCGACGATCTCGTATTGGACCACATCCATTCGGGGCACCATCCATCCCTGCCGACCGGCGATCACCCGCCCGCTCATCATCACCCGAGTCCCAACCGTCAGAATATCTTCCAAATACGGCTGATTGAAAAAGACCACCTGCATTCGCCCGGACTGATCCTCGACACCGACGTCAAGCACGTTCAACCGTCGATTTCTTGTCCGTTTCGCGTCGCATTTGCCGACCGTCCCGCAAATCGACGCCACCATTCCAGGGACGAGGTTCCCGATCGGCGTCATTACTGAACGATCCTCATAGCGCCAAGGGATGGTCCAAAGCGCATCTTCTACCGTCTGAATACGTAACCGTTGTAGAAGATGGGTCCGCTTGGGTCCGACACCTTTGACGAACCGAACCGCAAGGTTCCAGAGATCAGGACGCCTCACACTTGCCACTTCAGAACCGCGGGAAGATTGTGCCAACGAATCATTAGGATGGGCAGGCTGCGACCGACCAGCCACTCGGAGTGCCTTGATGAGCAGCATAGCCGCCCGCAATCGTCGATGTTGCTCGTCGAGAGGTAACGCCGGCAGAAAATCGACGAACAGATCCCGCAACGAAATCAGGCGAGCTTCAATAGCTTTGGGGTAGGTTTCTTGCCGAAGGGCTGACAAGACTTGTGTGGAGATGAACGCGCTCAGATTTGAGACCGTCTTCAAATGGGCGCAATCATCCCGGCTCGCGAACTCGATAGGTCGCGCGATGCGTTCTAACAACTCCTGAAACGATGTGTGCGGACCCAATCCTGTAGGACCACCTTGCATACGGTACGGAATCGTAGCATAGTGCCTTCCAGCCCTCAATGAACCGCTCAAACGGCATGTCGGGATCCACCGACGGTTTTTGCTCGAATGCTTGGTCACCTTTTCTTAGGGTGCTACACTCGTGGTCGAGCGCCCATGTACCGCCGGAACATTACACACATTCTCACGCCGCTTGGATTGGGGCTGGCCCTCCTGGTTGGGTACCACCTGTTTCTGAAGCCTGTCATGCCACCACCAACTGCACAGCTCGCAGAAACCATGGAGACTGTCGCGCCACCTCCAGCCCCACCACAGACCCGGTCAGCTGAGAGTGAAGCGACACCGGTTCGTGCACTCGACCAAAGCGTGATCCCGCCTACCCCGCACGAGGCACTCCTAGAGGCGATTCGTGATGAGATCGAAAAACATAACCTGGCGCTTGCCGAGACGAGGCTCAAAGAGCTTCCGCCAGCGGTCTTGTCGGACGGAAAATCCAAACCCTTCGTCGCAGTCATGTGGAACAATCTCGGGTTGCAACAGGAACGGCTCAATGGCACGAAAGCATCCATCAAGTTGTTTAAGAGAGCGGCCGAGATTGACGACTCCAACCCTGTGATCCTCTTAAACCTCGCCCATGCCTACTGGGAGCAGCGGGACCCTGCGCTGAGCATTGAATTCTTAACGAAATTGATGAAGCTAGTTCCGGAAGAGCCGTTCCCACATCTCGCTATGGCCGACTTGTTACAAGAACAAGATGAACTGGCTGAAGCAGGGAAACATTTACGCCAAGCAGCCGACCGAGCACGGCAGGATCCAGCCCTTCAGTCCTATCTGGCTGCTGTCACCGCGAAGATTCGTCGCACTCAGTCGGTTGAATCCCATATGACCGTAAGAGGCAGCACTCATTTTGTGGTGAAGTTTGATGGCGAGGAAGACCAGAATACATGGGCCTCAGTTCTGGAGATACTTGAAGAAGCCTATCGAGAGATCGGGCAGAAGTTTGGGCATTTCCCGTCGAAGCCGATCATAGTCGTCCTCCACGCCAAGGATACGTTTCAAGGGGCGACCGGAAGCCCGGCTTGGGCCGACGGCCTTTACGACCCCAACCTTGGACGCATTCAGATCCCCACGCAAGGGGCGACGACAGATAGGAAGTGGCTCACCAGTGTGCTCCGTCACGAGTATGTCCATGCGCTGCTCCATGACCGTTTGGGGACGAGCAGCGGAGCGCTGCCTACGTGGTTGAACGAAGGTCTTGCCATGCAATTGGCTGGAGATGCGTGGCCGGAACTTGATCACGTTATGCAAGGAGATATCAAAGTAATTCCGTTGGCCTACCTGGAAGGTTCCTGGAGCGCACTACCGGCCAGCACTTCGACGGTTGCCTATTTAGAAGCGAATTCTGCAACGCGCTACCTAATCGAGCGATGGGGCATGGCCCGTGTCGATGAATTGCTGAATGCCTTTCAAGCAAAGGCATCAGTGGCAAATGCACTCCAAAACAAACTGTTCGTGTCCTACGAACAGTTCCACCGCCAGTGGCTCGAGAGCTTCGAACACAACCGCTCGTAGCTTCGCTCGCCCATGATCCTGGATCGGTATAGAACGGATGTGGGTTGTCGTTACATTAACTCTGCGGCAGACTCTTCCGGCGACTGATTGGGCCAGGGGGGAAGGAGATGAGCCCGGTCGCTGAACGATTCTTGGCTGCCTTCATCAGCATCCAAGCTGGATAATTGATCCTCCCAAAGAACTTTCTTCCCACTGGGATCATACATACGAATTCTGAAGTCAAATGCATGGGAGCTGACTGTTGTGAGCGCGGCCGGCTGGATCGACCGGCTTGCGATCGGCTGTACTCGAGGAATTCGAGCGCCCACCGTTGTAAATTCATCTTCCCAGACAGATAACCCGGTTATGGCATTCAATGCACGCAGGAGGAACACGGGTTGTTCGGTAACCGTTGCTACACTGTGTACCTTTGTGACAGTTGCGCGCTGTGGCATCGAAGCCGATATGACGTGTCCCGCTCCTTTCTTGTCGGGCTGAACAAGGTTGAGTCGTCCCTCCCACTGAAATGCCCCAGTATTTGCGTCGTATACCCGCAATACAAAATTGGAAAGGTCGGTCGCACCAAGTCCGATTCCACCGGCAAAAATCCGTGGCTCACTAGTCTGGCCCGTCTCCTCACTTTCCTTGACAGCCAGTTCATAAACTTCATCGGATAAAATTGCGCCCGATCCTGCGTCATATATCTTCACAGCGATCACCGATGAAGAGCCGATTTGGTAACCGAACCCTGCCGCCACAATCGCTCCTTTTTCTCCCGTGCCTACTTCACCCCATGCTTGACCGATAGAAAGCGAAAGACAAAGCCCCACGACAGCCAGCCAGATCGGCATGTTCGAACGGTCATGACAGAAGACGTTACATTTTCGGTCTGTCCCATGAACGAAACCAGAAATGCTCTGCGACACGACCCGCATGTGCGACATATGCCCTCCTCCAGGAGTGAGCGCATTCTGGAAGAGAGGAGATCGCCGGTAAATTCCCCGCTGTGGGAAGAATCCCCTCGAAAGAGGGGGGCATCACGAAAGAATGGAATTGCTTGCTTCAGTTCTCTCGACCGGCTTGGCATGGCCAAACCATCGATACCGATGGCGTGCGACCACGCGATAGCCCAATTCGGTCAGCCGCCTTGCGAAAGGGAGTCTTAACCCCCATCGCAGAAGTTTTCCGCCAGGGAGGTTAGGGATGAAGGGAAGAAAGGCATCGAAGCCTCGGAGCACTTCTCCTGAAGATTGGATTAAGAACGCCATATCAGGGCGACCAGGGCGGTAGTCCTGCCCCAGAGCTTTCATGGCCTCCTCGCTTTGATACGCAAGAAATCTGACGTTGGTCCCTGCTTGGGCAACTCCTACCCGCTCGAGTTTCGCTTTGGTGGAAACACAAAGTCGGCATTCCGCGTCATAGATGAGCAGGCAGACCTGCTCGCCTAGACCACTCTCTGTCCGCTCGCTGAAATCCATACAAATCAGGCTAGCATCCCAAAACTGCCGACAACAAGGCACCCATTGCCGACGTTTTCCTCTACGGTCTATAGTCTCTGAATGAAACGCACTGCCTTACTGACTCTGTTACTAGGCTTGCTTTTCGTCGAGGCGGGACTGCTCTTGAATCAGAACGCCATATCTATGGCGCCAGGCTTGGCGTGGAGACTCGGCTTTTTTATCCTGTTCCCACTCGCGCTTGCTGTCTTGGTTTGGCTAAGGTTGCGATGGGCCGCGATGGTTTGCGTGATCTACGCAACGGTTGGACTAGCCATGGACGTCGCAACGATCATTCAGATGCTCAACATCGATTCTGACGCGGCTCCGATCATAATGGCGAGCGGAGTCAGCGGGTTCCTCAATTTCCTACTGATCGTGTTCGGCGGGCGGTCGCTCTTAGACCTGGGCCAGGAGCCGATGCCTCTAAAATCCCATCCTCCCAGTCCCCCGTCCCCTTCTTAAGCGCGTGCATCTTGATACCGACGAATCCGGCCTTTTTCAACCACTCCCCCGTCTCCGAGGCTGAATAGGTGTTTCCACCTTCCGTGAACAGCAGCATCGATCCCGCAAACAGACTTGCTTCCAGTGGATACAACCCTTCGCGATCGTGCAGAAACGCGTCTTGGATGATGAGTCGACCACCCGGCATCAATGCAGCCAGGGCGCGGCAAAAGATGGCCTGATTATCTTCAGGCGAATAAATATGCAGCACATTCGAGTACCAGATGACGTCATAGGCTCCCGTTATCGGGTCCCTTGAAAAATCGAGCGGGAGGTAGGAAAGCCGCCGCCCCGTCCTATGAGTGCTGGCAATTTCTTTCGCGACCTCAAGAGCGGCTTCCCGATCACACACGGTGGCACGAAGCTTGGGATTCTTCGCGAGAAATGCCATCGCATACGTGCCGGGCCCTCCGCCGAGGTCCAGCAGAGTTTTCGCTCGACTCATGTGAAGTTGTGCCGCAATTGCCGGAGCAATCTCCAAGGTCCGGTGATGCATGGCCCACGTAAATTGTCGGCGGTAGTCTGGACTGTCGGGAGCATCATGATCGATCGGCAACCCGCTCCGCACAGACTCCAACAGTCGCATCCAATCTGCCCAGTGGGTTCGGATGAGGTTCAAATACCCGCCGCGATAGACGCGATGGTTGGCATTCAGCGCCGTCGCGCCCAGCCGGGTGTTCTTATAGATAGCTCCCTTTTTTTGTAGGACTCCGGCCGCGGCCAGATTACGACAGAGAATGCTCAGACCTCGTTCGCTGACTTTGAGTTCCTTGGCAAGATCGGGAATCGTCCATGATCGTTCGCCGACCGTCGTAAAGAGATCCAGTTCCAGCGCCGCCAGCAACACCCGGGGCAAGCGATAGGCCGAAATGGCGTCTCGAAACTCATCGAAGTTCGTAATGCGTTGCATCACGAGGCACCTCCGATTTGTCGGCAACACCATCGAAGAAGGTCTTCCAGTTTGGGGCGATTCTGCAGATCGACGGCACGTGTAAAGGTGACCGCTACAAACTCGTCGGTCATCTCGGTCTCCTCAACAAACCCAGATTGCAGCAGGAGTGCCCTATACTTGGCCACCGCCGGCTGAAGAAAATACTTGGCCTGCTTCGCAACTTCGTCGGTTCCCAAATCCTCCGGCGTTCCTTCCGACATCAGGGCCATGACATCTTCCATTGCCACACCATATTGGCACAGGACCGTGCCTTCCGGCCTGACCTCCAAGAGCCAACCATCCTCCCCTAGATCCATCATGAGCGGTCCGTTGGGCTCCAAATCGTAGAACCGGGGGAATGACCGCACCAGTTCAGTGCGAAGTCGCTCCCATGCTGAAGTCGGCTCACTCATGCATGCATCCCTCAGCGAGTCGGGCCTGGAGTATCTTCAGGCGCTGTGTGTTTTCTTCAAGTTTCGGCAGGCGATATTTGCGGTCCATCGACACAACCTGTTCGAGCAGATCTGCGGCGTCCTGCAGCCGCCCTATCTCCTCATAACATTGAGCGAGCACGTAACGGGCACCGCCGGCGCGGAGTTCGTCGCGTAACCGCTCGGAGATTGATTGGCTGGTTTGACAACACGCAATGGCATCGCCATAGCGTTTTCGTATCAAGAACGTGCGGCCGATCATGCGCCACGCGTCCGCAACGCCGCCCAGATTCCCCAACCGGCGCATCAATGCCAACGACCGCTCGTAAAACTGGATCGCTTCGTCAAACAGACCGGTTTCCCGGGCCACCAAACCAAGGTCAGAGAACAACACGGCTTGGGCCGCCTCATCGTGTGTCTTGGTCATGAGATCGAGGGCCTCCAGATAATAGGCTCGTGCCCGGTCCCATTCTCCGGCATCCGCCCGGAGATTCCCCAGATTTGCCAGCGTCGTTCCGATGCCCTTCTCATCGCCAAGGATCTTTTGCAGTTCCAAAACTTCCTGATAGTGCGCCTGAGCCGCATCCCGCCTTCCGCTGACCGCGCAAATGTTGCCCAGGTTGCCGAGGGTGGCGACGAGGGCTCGCCGATCACCGGTAAGCCGATCACACTCCAACGCCTTGGCGTAACAGGTATACGCCTCGGTGTAGTACCCTCGCGAGAAGTGCTCGTTGCCTTGCCGATTCAGTTCTTCTGAAAGGCCGTTCCGCAAAGTCATGGCATCACCGACAGCAGTTGGTCCACCTGCTGCTTGCCACCGACCAGGATGGAGCAGCCGTCTCCAACGAGAAGACTGTCGAAGCTGTACTTCAAGAGCCGGCGAAGTCCTTCCTTGGCTTTCCCGAGGTCGGCATACTTTTCATCAGGAAGCAGACGTACCGCGCCAGGCGGTTTGCCGATCAATGCATCCCCTACGATCAGAACACCTCGTCCCCGTTCAATAAACAAAGCGGATTCTCCCGGAGACTTCTGATCCCTCAGGTGAATTGCCCAGATCCCACCTGGCAGAAGTTCACCGTCTTTGTAAGTCCTTGTCGGTTTCACTTCCATCTGGGTTGCGTCAGCCTCCGGCACGTACAATTGGCAATTCAACTCAGCTTGATAGGCAGGAGCTTCTCGAAGGTGATCCCGGTTGGTAACAATGATGTAATCGATCGGCTCCTCTCGTCGGACAATCTCTCTCGCTTCGACAGTCATCGGAGGGGGATCAACGAGAATCTTGTATTCACCGATCGTCAGTAACAGGCCGTTGAAGTCGAGCTGCTTTTCATCTGAAAACGATGACCACTGCCAGATACCGGGTAAGATTTGTTTCATAGCAAGTACCGGGGCTCACGACACCACAGAGATCACAGAGCGGAGATGGCATCCTTGATCGTCTTGGTGATCTTTGCCTGAATGCTCGCGTCGTTGGGCAAGTCAATGATATCGTCTTCGGGCACCGTGATGAATTTCCTGTTCGTCCCCTTCGTCAACGAGATCAAGAACATGCTGTTGGAGGAGGTCACGGGAATTACCACTTGCACAGATCCGTCGACCCCTCGTATGATTTCCAGGAAATTTTGTTTCCCTTCGTCGATCTCATCCATCGCTTGTATGTCTCCTCGCGGTTTCGTCTTAAATTGTCCACAAGTCAATCGCCGAAATTTCTCTCACAGCGCGCATTGACCGACCGCCGCCAACGTTCTTAATTCGATAGAGTCTCAGCGGGTGGTCAGCGAGCTCTGAGAAACATCCGACCCCGCCCATTACATCTTGTTTCCACCCGCCAACAGCTTTTCAACCTCTGCAACAATTACATCGGCTGCGGCCAACTCCATATTACCGACCCGCTGCCAACGGATGACTCCGTGTTGGTCGATCACATAAACATTTGGGATAAACCTTCCCCCACCATAGAGTTTATCGGTAACCTTGGCGGGATCCAGAAGGTAGGGATAGGTGACTTTGACCGGGAAACCAGACAAGAATTCGCCGACCTCCGGCTTACCGTCACCCGACGAATTGACTCCCAGCACTGCCACGTTCTTGCCTCGCACAGACTCATGGACCTTCTGCAATGTACTCCCCTGCATCATGCAAGGGTCACAAATGTGAAACAGTCCCAACACCACGACCTTGCCCTTGTAGGATTCGAGCGATATGGTTTCGCCGGTCATGGCCGTGAGAGTGAAGGACGGGGCCTTTTCTCCAACCCGGAATAATCCGGCTGCAAGAACCAGTGAAACACACAGCACCGGGAAGGTCAGCAGTCCACACGCAAATAGTATCCGTTTCATCGCAACCTCCCGTGATCGACAGACCACGATCTTCTGCTTCATGGAAAAGCTTAGCAGCTGCATACGCCTTCAGCTCTTGAAGACTGCATCCTACCATGGCAATTTTTTTGACGGCAACCGCATGGCGGGGATAGAACTAGTCTACCGCGTCTCGCTGATTCAGCATGTCCTCGAGCTGTTCCTTCGCCTTGCCTTCAAATCGAACGAACTCGAGCCCAAATCGATCACCATGCTTCCAACGGACGACGGCGAGGCCAATGATGATCGGGGGCCGAGCGCCCGAAGGATGCACATGGAGACACACATGCGACCCGACAGGGACCTGGACATGGCTCTCAATCTCACCTCCGGCGAGTGTCAGATTCCTCACCGTCCCATGGCCTGACCCTTCATCTCCCGTAAATAACACAGGATAGTCGACCGGGACTCGGAGTCGACCTCTTGTCTCAGACTCATTCTTGTTGTCGCTGTCGGGAGGTGTCATATCGTCCGTACAGAATGCTCAGCGCGCTGATTCGAACAGGCCCAGCTGAAGCTCTTCTGCGCGGGTAAACGGGATAGGATAGCGCTCTGTGAAACAGGCAGTACAATACTGATCGGGTGTCCTCGGTGCGGATTTCAGCATACCGTCAAGGCTGAGATACGCCAAACTGTCGGCGGTGATGTACTTGCGGATTTCTTCGATCGAATGATCGGACGCGATGAGTTCCTTTTTGGTCGGGGTGTCGATTCCGTAGAAACAAGGCGAGAGAATCGGTGGTGAGCTGATCCGCATATGGACCTCTTTTGCTCCGGCTTGTCGGATCATCTTGACGATCTTGCGGCTCGTCGTGCCGCGAACCAACGAATCGTCGACGACGACGACTCGCTTCCCATCCAACACTTCGGGCACTGCGTTCAGCTTTACCTTGACACCGAAGTGGCGAATCGATTGTTCCGGCTCGATGAACGTCCGTCCGACATAGTGGTTGCGGATCAACCCGGTTTCAAAGCGGATTCCTGCTCCTTCGGAATAGCCGAGCGCCGCCGGCACGCCGGAGTCCGGGACCGGAATGACGACATCCGCCGGCACCCACGACTCCTGAGCCAACTGCCGCCCCAACGCCTTGCGCGTGGCGTAGACAGCGTTGGCCCCGAAAATTCGGCTGTCAGGCCTGGCAAAGTAGACATACTCGAATACGCACATGGCCGGATCCTTCTTGGGGAACGGATGGTGGCTGTCGAGCCCTTGATCGCTGATCACGATCAACTCACCCGGTTCAACCTCTCGAACATACTCGGCATCGAGCAAGTCAAACGCGCAGGTCTCCGAGGCCACAATCCAGCCGCTGCGTAGGCGCCCAATACACAGAGGCCTGAGCCCGTAGGGATCACGCGCGGCGATCAGGCCGTTGTCGGTCATCAACACAACCGAGAACGCGCCACGCACCTGGTTCAGCGCATCGACGACCCGTGCGAGAAAGGAGTCTGCGCGTGAGTGCGCGATGAGATGGATGATGACTTCGCTGTCCGATGTGGACTGGAAGATCGCCCCGTAGGCTTCCAGTTCGTGCCGGAGCATTTGGGCATTGATCAGATTGCCGTTGTGAGCCAAGGCTAAATTGCCGAGCGCAAAATTTACGGTGAGCGGCTGCACATTCTTCAAATCGTGGCCCCCGGTGGTAGAGTAACGATTGTGTCCGATGGCCATGTGCCCGGGTAGCTTCTCGAGCACTGATTTGTGAAAAATATCCGCAACAAGACCCATGCCTTTCTGCATGAAGAACTGTTCCCCATCTCCCGCAACAATCCCGGACGCCTCTTGCCCGCGATGCTGCAGCGCATACAACCCCAAATAGGTTAGATTGGCGGCTTCCTCGTGGCCGAAGATGCCGAAGACGGCGCATTCGTCGTGAAACTTGTCGGGGGATAGGATTGGCAGTTCTTTGTTCATGATCCTCAGCGGTCTCTTGACTAGTCTTGGATCAGTGTTCGCTCCAAGGAAAGGCCCCACCGAGCATGCAGAATCCCAACCGGCTGATCAATCACTTGTTCCGTTGAATGTTCATCGTTCATATGGACGATGAGCCGGTCACCAGTGACCGCTCCGATCACTTCCACCGGCACACCGAAGCGCCTTGCCCGATCGAGAATCGCCTGTTGATGAGCCGGCGGCGCGGAAATCACCACCCTCGATTGACTCTCGCCGAAGAGAACAGCATCTTTTCGAAGCCGGCTTCTCGTCAATCTTACCACAGCGCCCAGAGTCTGTTCTGGTGCAGAGATGCAACTTTCCGCCAATGTAACGGCTAGGCCGCCTTCTGAACAATCGTGCGCGGACTGCAAGAGTCCGTCACGGCTTAGTGAAAGTACGCAATCATGCAGCGCCTTTTCCGTATCCAGGCTTAGGTACGGCGGCGATCCCTGTTCGCGAGCGTGAACGACCTTGACGTACTCGGATCCTCCCAAATCCTCTCGAGTGGAGCCCAGCAAGATAATATCGTCGCCTTCCTGCTTGAACCACTGGGTCAGCGTTCTTTCGGAATCTTCGATAAGTCCTACCATACCCAGCATGGGCGTTGGATAGATCGATAGCCCGTTGGTTTCATTGTAAAAGCTGACGTTCCCGCTCACGATGGGGATCTGGAAGTGCTCACAGGCGTCTTTCATCCCTTCGATCGCCATGACGAACTGCCACATGATGTCGGGCCGCTCGGGGTTGCCGAAATTGAGACAATCCGTCAAGCCGATCGGTACGGCGCCGGAACAGACGAGATTGCGCGCCGCCTCAGCCACGGCCAGACGGGCGCCTTCATAGGGATGCAACAGACAATAGCGGCTGTTGCAATCGACCGTCATCGCCACCGCTTTGTTCGTGCCTTTGATCCGCACCACCGCCGCGTCGGATCCGGGACGCACCGTCGTGTTCGTTCGCACCATATGATCGTACTGTTCGTACACCCACCGCTTGCTGGCGATCGTCGGCGATTCCAACAGCGCCAGCAAGGCCGCATTCGCATCTTTCACATCGGGGATGGCGTCGTAATTCAGGTTCGTCAACATGTCTTGGTAAGCCGGCGGCTGATAGGGCCGGTCATAACGCGGGCCGTCGTCGGCCAAGGCCTTGGCCGGAATTTCCGCGACGACCTTTCCCTGATCCGTCACACGCAAGATTCCATCGGCCGTCACTTTTCCAACCACCGCAACGTCCAGATCCCACTTCCGGCAAATTGCGATACATTCGTCTTCCTTGCCGGCTTTCGCCACCATCAACATGCGTTCTTGTGACTCCGACAGCATGATTTCATACGGCGTCATGCCGGGTTCGCGCCTCGGCACCACGGTCAGGTCCAGCTCGATCCCGTTGCCGGCGCGGGAAGCCATTTCGCAAGAAGAACTCGTCAGACCCGCGGCGCCCATGTCTTGAATTCCGACGAGCACATCGCGCTCCATCAATTCCAAACATGCCTCCAGCAGCAATTTCTCGGTAAACGGATCGCCGACCTGCACCGTCGGACGTTTTTGGTCCGACTGATCGTCGAACGAATCCGAGGCCATTGTTGCACCGTGGATCCCGTCGCGCCCGGTTTTGGAGCCGAAATAAATCACGGGATTGCCGACGCCCGCTGCCGTGCCGCGGAATATCTTGTCCTTGTGAGCAAGACCCAGACAAAAAACGTTGACCAACGGATTGAGCGCATAGATGTCGTTGAAGACGATCTCGCCTCCCACGGTAGGGACCCCCATGCAATTGCCGTATCCCGCAATACCGGAGATGACTCCCTTCATGAGATGACGATTCTTCTGCGAATGCAATTCCCCGAACCGCAATGAATCGAGCAGCGCGATCGGCCGCGCCCCCATGGTAAAGATATCGCGCAGAATCCCGCCGACTCCCGTGGCTGCTCCCTGATAGGGTTCGATGAACGACGGATGGTTGTGCGACTCCATTTTAAAGACGACGCACAGTCCTTCGCCGATATCGATCGCCCCGGCGTTTTCGCCGGGTCCTTGCACGACACGGGGCCCGGTCGTCGGCAGCTTCTTCAAGTGCACACGCGAACTCTTGTATGAACAGTGCTCGGACCACATGACCGAGAACATGCCCAATTCCGTCAGATTGGGTTCGCGCCCAAGAATGCCGAGGATTTTTTGGTATTCCTCGCCCGTCAGATTGTGCTGTGCGATCAGATCCTTGGTGATATGCGACGTGCCGGTCTGCATCATGCCCTAAGGGTCACAGCGATAAAGACTTCCATGGGATATTCCAATCTCCCGACTGTTCAGCTCCCGGACATGCATGCCGCAGCCGCAAGCGCTGCAAGCGTAACCGGCGAGGCACTCGATCGAGTGCCTCGCCGGTCAGATGATTGAAAGGCAAAACCCGATTGTTCTACTGTACTTCCACCTTCACGGCTGATTCAGCGGCTAGCGTTTGATGATCTTTATCTGCCGCCACGACCTTGATCTCATGGCTGCCCGGTGACATCCCCTTGACCGTCCCTTTCCAGCCCTTCTGGTATTCGCCGTCTACGAAACAATGGACGTGCGTCGCCTGGTTCCCCTTCGTAAGTTCGTAGACCACCTCGACGTCACTCGCCACCTTGGCTCCCTGTGCCGGACTCGTTATCGCCACCTTGCTGCCGTCATCTGAGGCAGCAAACGCATTGACACCCGAACCGAAGGCCAACAACCCAACCGCCGCCAATACTGCACCTACACCTCTCATCTCAACCCTCCTCATGTATGAAAGAAGATCATGACTGATACCGACTGACTGCCTCCACACTTTACCGCGACCACTTCTCATCTTCAATCCTTCGGCAACGCTCTCGGTCAATTGTCGAGCTCGCTTGACTGTTCTCGCATATGGAGCGCTTACCGCACGTGCGCTAACTTTTTGTGCCCCAACGACGCAATGATCGACTGGAAGATAGTCCGCCCATCATCATTACCAAGCACCGCCTCTGCGCAGCGCTCCGGATGCGGCATCATACCCAGCACATTCCCCTCGGCATTGCGGATACCTGCGATGTTGTCGAGCGAACCGTTCGGGCAAGCATCTTCTGTGACCTCTCCATCTGCCGTGCAATAGCGAAAGACCACTTGGGCGTTCGCCCGAAGGCTCGCCAGTGTCACGGGATCGGTATAGTAATTCCCATCCGCATGCGCAATCGGGATCTTGAGCACTTGTCCGGACGTGCATCCATTCGTAAACGGTGTCGCGGCATTCTCCACCTTCACGTAGGTCTCGCGGCAGATGAAGTGCAACGACTTATTGCGCAACATGGCGCCTGGCAGCAGCCCCGCTTCGAGGAGAATCTGGAATCCATTGCAAATCCCGAGCACCAGTCCACCGTCGGCGGCAAATTGCTTCACCGCTTGCATGACGGGAGAGAACCGCGCAATGGCTCCCGTCCGGAGATAATCACCGTACGAAAACCCGCCCGGCAGGATGACCGCGTTCAACCCCGCGAGTGACGTCTCCTTATGCCACACCATCGTCACATCTTGCCCTAGCACATCCCGAATCACGTACCGACAATCGTGATCGCAATTACTGCCTGGGAAAACCACTACTCCAATATTCACCAGTTCCTCGCCATGTTCATCCCAACTCATATCGATATTCTTCAATGATGGTATTTGCCAGAAGCTTCTCGCACATTGACTTGACCTCAACTTCGGCCTTGGTTTTATCCGTCTCCTGGAGCTCCAGCTCCATGTACTTTCCTACCCGAACATTAGCGGCATTCTTGAACCCCAGCGAGTCCAGCGCATGCTCAATCGCTTTACCCTGCGGATCGAGTATCCCTTGCTTCAGCGTCACATGAATTTTGACTTTCACTCTTGACTCCTCTGATCGGCCGATTTGGTCTGACGATCGACGTATCTCTTGATCCACAAGATGGCCGCGACGGTCAGCCCGCCGGCAAACACCAGGCCGACAAAGGCCCAGCGCCAGGGCGATTCGTTCAACCGATAGGCCATCATGCCCACGATGGCCGCCCAGACCACCACCGATGCGATCAGGCCATAATTCAAATATGCCCGCAGCATCCTTGTTCTTTTTCCCTTCCCTTAACTGTTGAAGGGCATGGCTGGGTTGTCCTCAACTGCGCGCATGCAACGAGCATCGCCCGCCTTGATCATAATTTCATGAGTACCGCATGCGCGTTGCGCGAGCAAGGAGGATGACCCCGCCATCCCCTTCCTCACCCACACACCCGTTTCAACACCTCCTGATACGCCTCCTCGATCTTCCCCATATCTTTTCGAAACCGATCCTTATCCATCGACTCCCCGGTCGTCAGATCCCAAAAACGGCACGTGTCCGGAGAAATTTCGTCCGCCAGGATCAGTTTGTTATGAAAGATGCCGAACTCTAATTTGAGGTCGACTAACCGCATCTGCCGTTCAGCAAAGAACGGTTTGAGGATCTTGTTCACCGCGTGACCCAACTCGCGCAGCTCACGCAAGACTCCTGGTGTCGCCACGTTCATCAGTCGAAGGTGATCGTCATTGACCAGCGGATCACCGAGCGCATCATTCTTGTAATAGAACTCGACGAGCGCCGGATCAATCCGATTCCCCTCTTTCAGTCCGAGTCGTTTGGCCAAACTGCCCGCCACCACGTTGCGCACCACGACTTCTACGGGCACGATCCTCACCTTCTTCGTGAGCATTTCCCGATCGTTCAGTCGCTCCACAAAGTGTGTACGGACACCGCTTTGCTCCAAGAGCCGGAAAAGCCGCTCCGACACCTTGTTATTGATGACACCTTTTTCGAGGATGGTGCCGCGCTTCTGTGCATTGAAGGCTGTCGCATCGTCTTTGAAATACTGAACGACCTGATCCGGGTTGCCCGTTAGAAAGATTTTCTTCGCTTTCCCTTCGTAAAGAAGCGTCCCCGTCGCCATGATAGACCTCGATGATTCAGCTCACTGCGCCAACATCTCAATGATCTCGTCCAACGATTTCATCGTCCCGAGCAAAGTTGGGTTTCCAAACCGGCGCGTATAGTGGAATTCCTTCACCTTCTCGAGCGACAACACGAGGCTATGAAAGTCCTCCAGCTTGGATGTTTCAAAATAGGTGATAAAGTCCAGATCGTCCAACCCACTGGAGTGGTAAAGCTTTCGCTTGACCGTCTTCAGATAGGGCAGCGTCGCCGCCGTATGCTCCTGCATCATCCCCACCCGTTTCTCTTGATCCAGCCCCCACCATTCGGGCGATTTCCTGATCGGGATCACGATGGCATAGGGCTTCGGACCCGGCTCGCTGAGGGTTTTCAGTTCAGCCTTTACCTGATCCGAGAATCCTGGAACATAATTCGGTTTTTTAGTGAGCCCGTGCATGACCCCGGCCGTCTTGAGATGCTTCCCGAAATGGCTGCTTCGCAAATCGACCAGAAATTCCTGCGTATCACGCAATTCCGTCGCGTGGATCCGGAACAACAGATCGGCCTGATCGGACAGCCCACGAAGCAGGTAGAGATCGATCGCCACTTTCTCCCGATACTGTTCGACGACGCCTTTGAATGTCGCCAGATGAGCGATGCGGGTCGAGGGGTCTTGCTTGACCCACTCCTCGTCGAGAGCAAATACTGCAAACGTGCCATAGACTCCGGGCTCGCTGAGGAGCTTCTCGCGGTCAGCCGCAGCCTGAACGCCGGATAATAAGGGTCCCACCGTCAACCAAATGAGCATCAGTCCCGTCACGAGCGATTGAGTCATGATCTCGTTCCCTTCTTCCCGGTGCCGAATGAACGGGACTTGCCTCGCCCGAATACCCGCCGATAGATCTGATCGAGATGACGCAAGTAATATTTGGGGTTAAAACAGGCTGCGATTTCATGTTTCTTAAGATGCTGCGAGATAAACGGATCTTTCGCTGCCAGTTCCTGCAACCCACCTCCTCCCCTCCAGGAGGCCATGGCATTGCGCTGAACGGCTTCGTACGACTCCTTTCGCTGCGCGCCCTTGTCAACCAAGGCCAACAGTAACCGCTGCGAATAAATGAGTCCTCCGGTCAGTTCCAGGTTTCGGCGCATTCGGTCCGGATAGACGATCAAATCTTTGATCAGATCGGTGATCTTGGCAAGCATGTAGTCGATCAAAATCGTGCTGTCCGGCATGATGACCCGCTCAACCGACGAATGACTGATATCACGTTCGTGCCAGAGGGCCACATTTTCCATCGCCGCCACACTGTTGGCCCGCACCAGCCGCGCCAAGCCGCACAGATTTTCCGAGACGATCGGGTTCCGTTTATGCGGCATCGCCGAGGATCCCTTTTGACCTTCGGAGAAATACTCTTCGGCTTCGAGGACTTCAGTGCGCTGAAGGTGGCGGATCTCGACGGCAAATTTCTCGATGCTTGCCGCCAGCAACGCGAGCGCCGCCGAATAGGACGCATGACGGTCCCGTTGGACCACTTGGTTGGAGACCGGATCCGCTTTTAGGCCGAGCTTTGCGCAGACATAGTCTTCGATATCGGGGCCCTGATGCGCGAAGGTTCCCATCGCACCGGACAGTTTGCCGATTGCGATCTCATTCCGCACCGACCGCAGACGTTCCTGGTGGCGACGGACTTCTTCGTACCAGAGAGCGAGTTTAAGCCCGAAGGAGATCGGCTCGCCGTGAATCCCGTGTGAGCGTCCGACCATTACCTGGCTCTTATACCGAAACGCCTGTCGTTTCAGTACGACCAGCAACTCCTTGATTCCCTCCAGAATCAGATCGAGGGCTTCCGTCATTTGCACAGCGAGTGAGGTGTCGACAATGTCCGATGACGTAAGCCCCATATGGAGAAACCGGTGCTCCGGTCCCACCGTATCCATGAGGGATTCGAGGAAGGCGATCACGTCATGCTTGGTGACCTTTTCGATCTCGGCGATTCGTTCGACATTGACCTTCGCGTGCTTGCGGATCTTTGCCGCCGTCCCGCGCGGAGCCTGTCCCACCCGCTCGAACGCGGCGCACGCTTGCAACTCGACTTCCAGCCAGATCTCATACTTATGCTTGAGATCCCAAATGGCTTTCATGCGAGGCCGCGTATACCGCTCAATCACCTTCCGCTCTCCTCCAAACCGCCCGAGCCGGATCCGCCCGCTTCTCCGCCAGCCGCGACTCGGTGGTCAAGGCCTTGTCGAGGATCGCGTTCACAAACTTTGAAGCCTCGTCGTCGGCGAAACTCTTCGCAAGTTCGATGGCTTCGTCCATCGTGACTTTCGCGGGCACTTCATCTAACCACAGCAACTCATACAGTCCGGCACGCAAGATATTGCGGTCGACGATCGGCATACGACCCACCGTCCAATTCGTCGCATACTTGCCAATGGTGGCGTCGAGTTCCATCTTATGTTCCATCACGCCCTTCACCAGCCGCTCCGCAAACTCTTTCGTCTCATCGGACGCCGCGTATTCACGCCAGAACTCGTCCAGGTGAATATCGGCCTTCCCGTGAATGTCGTGCTGAAACAGAATCTGCAAGGCTCGCTCGCGGGCCTGATGACGGGATCCCATACGCTAGTTCGCATGCCGCTGCGCGGCCTGCCGTGGATGAGCCGACCGACCCGCATCCGGCTCTTGGTCGATTCCCTTCAACCGTCTCATGACCAGCACCATTTCGATCGCAGACGTGGCCGCATCACCACCACGATTGAGCTTGCCCGGATCGGCGCGTTCCTCCGCCTGTGCCACCGTTTCCGTGGTCAACACACCGAAGATGATCGGCACTTCGGTATCCAACGCCGCTTGACCGATCCCACGGCTTACCTCGGAGCTAATATACTCGAAATGGGGCGTGTCACCGCGAATCACCGCTCCCAAGCAGATCACCGCATCGAACCGGCTCGACTTGGCCAATGTGCGGGCCACAAGCGGAATTTCGAACGCTCCCGGCACCCTTACCACCTCAATGTTCCTTGTATCCACACCACGTTTCTCGAGGGTATCCATACAGGCATCGAGCAACTTGCTGGTGACGCGCTGATTGAACTTCGCCGCGACGATGCCGAACTTCAATCCCGCCATGGAACGCCCCGTCTTCGCAGATTTCATCTTTCAACAGCCGTCTTGGCCCAGATTCCGGAGAAATAGGACGTGGGTGGCGACTTTCAGACCTTCTTGAGAATATGCCCCAGCTTCGTTTTTTTCGTCCGAAGATACCGAACATTCGCCGCGCGCGGGGGGATCTCGACAGGAACACGTTCGACGACCTTGAGACCATAGCCCTCGATTCCCACGATCTTACGCGGATTATTCGTGATCAATTTGATCTGGTGCAAACCGAGGTTCGCCAAAATTTGCGCGCCGACTCCATAATCCCGGAGATCCGCCTTAAACCCGAGTTGCAGATTGGCTTCCACCGTATCACTCCCCTGATCCTGTAAGCCATAGGCCTTGATCTTATTCAGCAACCCGATTCCACGGCCTTCTTGATTCAGGTACAGGAGCACTCCGCGGCCTTCTTTCTGAATGATCTCCATCGCCGCATGCAATTGATCACGGCAATCGCAACGCAACGATCCCAGCGCATCAGCCGTCAGACAGCCGGAGTGCACACGAACAAGGGTCGGTGGACCGCCGTCGACATGCCCCTTGACCAAGGCAATATGCGTTACACCGTCGATCTGATTCTCGAACGCCACCGCTTCGAACTCGCCAAAGGTCGTGGGCAACCGTGCGCTGGTGACACGTTTGACGAAGGTCTCTCTTTTCATGCGGTATTCGATCAAGGCCTTGACCGTGACCATCTTGAGCTTATGGGTCTTGGCAAATTTTGTCAGCTCGGGCACGCGGGCCATCGTGCCGTCTGCGTTCATGATCTCGCATATCACGCCGGCAGGGCGAAGCCCGGCCAACCTGGCCAGATCGACAGATCCTTCCGTCTGTCCGGCGCGACGGAGCACCCCACCTGTTTGCGCTTTGAGCGGGAAAACGTGACCAGGTCGCGCGAGATCGCTCGGCTTGGATTTTGGGTCGATCGCCACATGGATCGTCGTGGCTCGATCGGCGGCCGAGATTCCCGTCGTAATGTCCTTTCGCGCATCGATGGATACTGTAAAGGCGGTGCCGAACGCAGCGGTATTCTCGGAAGCCTGTTGTGGCAATTGCAGCTCTTCTACCCGTTCAGGCGTCAGAGCCAAACAAATCAGGCCTCGAGCGTGCGTCGCCATGAAGTTGATCACGTGCGGAGTCACTTTCTCCGCTGCAATGACGAGATCACCTTCATTTTCACGATCCTCGTCGTCCACCAAGATGACGCACCTTCCCTTCTTGATGTCCCGAATTGCGTTTTCGATGCTATCGAAAGGAGTCGTCATATGTTTCTGACGGAGAGCCGTGAACTCAACCTTTACCTATGACACGCCGGCAATTTATCATTAAACATTGAAGATTTAGAAGCTCAAGAAGCTGACAGCTTAACTCTGTTTCCGCCCCGACTGTCAACCAAAAAAACACCGAACTTCCGCGAGTCTTGATGGAGAAGAGCCATCCGTCACCACATCCTGTATTCTGCGCCAGAGAAGATCGTGTGCCTCCTCAACGTCCGCATGAGCGGGCGGGGCTTTTTCAGCATTGTTGCAGCCTAGGAATCTAGTGTAGTCTTCCTTCTTCATGTCCATCCTCGACGAGACAGATACGCAGCCGGACGAGCCTGAAGAATCGGAGCCCTCTCAGACGGAGCCGAACGAGATTCCTGCCAGCGCCGAGCTTAGCCCGGCTCCTGAACACGAAACAAGCCCCCGAGCCGATACGACGGCGGTGGTACCGGTCACGGCGTTGCAGCAGTACCTGGCCGAGGTGCGTCGATACCCCTACCTTTCCAAAGAAGAGGAGCTTCAGCTTTTTCAAGAGTACCAAACGCACGGCAGCCGCGAAGCGGCTGTCAGGCTCATCATGGCCAACCTGCGCGTGTCGGTCTCGATCGCGGCCGAGTACCTGCATACCGGGGCCGATCACATGGACCTGATTCAAGAAGGCAACGTTGGTCTGATGCAAGCCATCAAGAAATTCGACCCCTCGAAAAACGTGCGATTCTATGCCTATGCGGCTTGGTGGTCGCGGGCCTATATTCTGCGGTACTTGTTGCATACTTTTCGGCTGGTGAAGGTCGGGACGACTCAGGATCAGCGAAAGCTGTTCTATAATTTAAAAAAGGAAAAGGCAAAACTCGAACGGGACGGCTTCGCGCCCGACACCAAATTGCTCGCTGATCGTCTGAACGTGCGTGAGCGCGACGTCATCGAGATGGATCAGCGCCTCGGCAACTGGGAACTATCGCTCGACCAGCCGATCGGAGAAAACCAGGAAAGCACGCTGCTGGACGTCTTGCCGTCTCACCAAGAACCGGCGGACGAGCAGATTGCCGATCATCAGCTGAAAACGCTCTTTCGGGCCAAGCTCGCCGAGTTCATAACAACCCTCGAGGAGCGAGATGAGGACATTCTTCGAAACCGCATCTTGTCCGACTCCCCCCTCACCTTGGATGATTTGGGCGATAAATACGGTATTACGAAGGAGCGGACCCGCCAATTGGAAGCGCGTATCATCAAACGCCTTCGTGACTACATGAAAAAAGACATCAAAGATTTTGACCATTTGCGGGCATGACGTCTCCGGTCAATCCGCTTCCTCCCTCACGCAAAAAACCCTAGAATATCGGTTTCACAATAGGTTACGATGTAAGAGGGTTCAATGAAGCGGCGAGAATGTCAGGGCTATAAAAATCCCTCGAGTCCCCTCTTGACTTGGATGAACTAAGGCCTATCTCCATCGAGTCATAGGCTTCTAGGGTCATTATCGAGTTCAGCCCAACTCTCAACCGTCAACACCTAACGCGTTAACTTTCATCAGGAGGAGGTTCTGTTATGGGTACAGCCGAGAAGGAAAAAAAGAATGTGGCCAAAGGATTCCAGCCCTTGGGTGAACGGGTGTTCGTCACGTACACCGAGGAATTGGAGCGCACCGCCGGTGGAATTTACGTGCCTGATTCAGCAAAGGAAAAGCCCCAACGGGGAGTGGTCCAAGCCGTCGGCAAGAAAGTGGAGAACGTCAAGGTCGGTGATCAAGTCCTCTTCGACAAGTATTCGGGCAGCAAGCTTCGGATTGAGGACGAAGAATGTTTGATCCTCAAGGAAGAAGACATCCTCGGAATCTTCACCAGCTAAGGTCAAGTCGCAAACAACCCAGACGAAACAATAGAACACGATAACAGGAGGAATCCAATGGCAAAGCAACTTATGTACGGCGATGCAGCACGAGCCGCCATCCTGAAAGGGGTGAACCAGCTCGCAGACGCCGTGAAAGCGACACTCGGCCCCAAGGGCCGGAATGCGATTCTGGACAAGAAATTCGGCGCGCCGACCATTACCAAAGACGGAGTCACGGTCGCCAAAGAAGTTGAGCTGAAGAACCCATACGAAAACATGGGGGCCCAGTTGGTCCGCGAAGTGGCCAGCAAGACCAGCGACACCGCGGGCGACGGAACGACGACGGCAACGGTATTGGCCCAAGCGATCTTCCGGGAAGGCGCGAAGAACATCACCGCCGGCGCCAATCCGATGGAAATTAAACGAGGAATCGATAAGGCCGTCGAGGCCATCACCGCCGAGCTCAAGAAGCTCAGCAAGCCCTGCCAAAACAAGACCGAAATTTCCCAAGTCGGCACCATTTCGGCCAACAACGACAAGACCATCGGCGATCTGATCGCGGAAGCCATGGAAAAGGTCGGCAAGGACGGCGTCATCACGGTGGAGGAAGCCAAGTCGATGACGACCTCGCTGGACGTCGTCGAAGGCATGCAGTTCGATCGCGGGTATATCTCTCCTTATTTCGTCACCAATGCCGAGCGGATGGAATGCTCCGTGGAAGAGCCGCTCATTCTGATCAACGAGAAGAAAATCAGCAGCATGAAGGATCTGCTCCCGCTGCTCGAGCAAGTGGCCAAGATGGGCAAACCGCTCGTCATCCTTGCTGAAGAAGTCGAAGGGGAAGCCTTGGCGACCCTCGTCGTCAACAAGCTCCGCGGAACCCTGAACGTCGCGGCTGTGAAGGCACCGGGCTTCGGTGACCGCCGCAAGGCCATGCTGGAAGATATCGCCATCCTCACAGGTGGTCAGGTGATTTCCGAAGACATCGGCATCAAGCTCGAGAACGTCAAGCTGACCGACCTTGGGCGCGCCAAACGCGTCACGATCGATAAGGACAATACGACGATCGTGGAAGGCTATGGCGATTCCAAGAAGATCGAAGGCCGTGTCAAGCAGATCAAGGCCCAGATCGATGAAACGACATCCGACTATGATCGCGAGAAACTGCAAGAGCGGCTGGCAAAGATCGTGGGCGGCGTCGCGGTCATCAATGTCGGCGCCGCGACTGAGACCGAGATGAAGGAGAAGAAGGCTCGCGTCGAGGACGCCCTCCACGCCACGAAGGCGGCGGTGGAAGAAGGAATCGTCCCTGGCGGCGGCACAGCCTACCTCCGCTGCGTCAAAGCGCTCGATGGACTCAAGGATATTCCGATGGAGCAGAGAGTCGGACTCGACATTGTCCGGCGTGCGCTTGAAGAGCCGGTTCGGCAAATCGCCGCGAATGCCGGAGCGGAAGCTTCGGTCGTCGTCGGCAAGGTTCGGGAAGACAAGAACGTGAACGGTGGCTACAACGCCGCAACGGATGAATATGTCGATATGATCAAGGCCGGCATCATCGACCCGACCAAAGTGTCGCGGACGGCGCTCCAGAACGCCGCCAGCGTGGCGGGCTTGATGCTCACCACGGAGGTCATGATCACGGAACTCCCCGAGGAAAAGAAGGAACAGGCCGCGCCGGGCGGACACAGCCACGGCATGGAGGGGATGTACTAAGCCCTACAAGCTGCGGGCGGCTAGCCGCCAGTCCGAATTAAAGGCATGAGGGGCTCGGTGGGAAACCACCGGGCCCTTTGTGTTTTTTAGACTCCGCTTTTCCCCCAGAATCACCTATGTTCATCAACCTCCAGCATATCCTTTATACTCATGTTTAAACTGAGGCAGGGGAATAGCAGAACTACTCGCCCAGCTAAGAGTGCTTTCTTTATCTACTGAGCACATTAATGCTATCCACAAAGCCTTTATCCTCAGCAGGCGGCAGCGTAGCAGGCTCTTCTCCTGGAGCACATGCGTGATAATCAAGTTAGGCGTTACCCGCGGCTGTTGAGAGTGCCGCTTTGAGAAGGGGGGAGGTTTCTGGGTCAGAAAACAAAGACAGAAACATGCGGTGAACCATATTTGTATGGCGCTGATGATCCTGACGAAACCGTTCGTTCGCCTGATCCCGATCTTCCGACCCATACCCCAAGCGAATCGCACATCGCTCGAGTTCAATCCGGCTTTCCGGAAGGGCATGGGTCTGGAGATCCTGGACCATCTGGAGCTTATGCTCAACATCCCGAAGAAACAGGTACGCTGCTGCCAGATCATCCCGTTCTTTCACCGAAATCAGTTTCCGACGGGCGAACCGATCCAAAGCACCAAGGGTACTGCGGTCAAGGAGTGCCGGAACCCGCCTCCCAGCCAGTACCTGAATTGTCTGCACGAGAAATTCTATCTCCCGGATACCCCCTGTTCCCAGCTTCACATCACGCCGCTCGTGCCCACGGTCTGCTATTTTCGTGTCGATCATCTCTTTGACAATCCTCACTTCGTGGACCACTGGCAGCGCCTCGGCGAAACTCGTCTTCTTTCCAGGCTTCCCGAAAATAAAAGGCTTCACCACACCTAAGAATGCGTTCCCGACACGTGTCGAACCGGCTACCGGCGAGGCCTTCAGGAGCGCCAATCGTTCCCAGACTTGTCCACGTCTGAGATAGTATCGCCGATAGCCCGAGATCGAGCGTGCTAACTGGCCGACAGATCCCTCCGCCCGTAAACGCAGATCGACCCGAAAGACATGACCTTCCCTGGTAGGTTCAATCAACACTCGCGTCAGTTCCCGGGCAAGGATCTCAAAATATTCCTCATTGGAAATGCCGACACCGGCCGGCTTGGCGGCGCGCCTGCCTCCCGGGGCCCTGGTTTCCCCGTCATCGGACTCATAGATATAGAGCAGATCGACATCGGAGCTGTAATTCAATTCATGGCCACCGAGCTTGCCCATCCCGATCACGGCGAATCTTGTTTCCACCCATCGTCCCTGCCGATTTCGGTGCATCGGGAGGCCATACTGTTGTCTGAGATCACCGTCGACAATTTCATAGGCCGCATGAATGAGCAGACAGGCCAGATCGGACAATGATGCCGTCGTCTGAGGTACCGTGGCGAGACGCAGCAGATCCCGGACACCGATCCGTAACATTTCCCGCCGCCGAAACCGGCGCAGTGCGTCCAACCTCAATTGGCTGGACGTAAGATGCTCAATGCTCTCGCGAAGCGCGCTCTCCAACCCATTCCGCGTCGGCGATCTGGCCAAAACATCCTCCTCGGCTAGCCAATACACCAACGTCGGGTCTCGAATCAGGGTGAAGGTCAAGGCGTCGCTATTACCGAAAATGACACAGAGGAGATCGAGCATGCGCGGCCAGCTGTGCAAATAGTCGAAAAATGTGGTACGAGCGACACGCGACAACATGCGCTCCCAATGGTTCAGCGCCTGATCCGGGTCAGCCGTTCTGGAGACCGATTCCAACAACAGCGGCAGGATGTCGGCCAACCGGCGGCGTTGGATCGGGTCGCCTGCCATTGCACTGAGGTTGCGGTCCGCCTGGCCGGGGTCACGCAGACCATAGGCTAACAAAATGGCCCGCACTTCCTCGGCATTTCTCTTGGTCGCGAGCAAGACGGGCCTGGGATCCGGCTTGGAGGAAGTCGTCTGAATTGTTGGTTGAACCTGTGCCGGCGGAAACGGAATGGATGATTGAGTCATGGCGGGGCATTATACTCTCCCCTACGCACAATGAAACCCATTCGGGTATACTGAAGTCCATGCCGATCAGCTCTCCCGACCTCGGGCCGATCTTCAACACAGTTCGTCCATTGTGTCCTGACGTAGCGCAAGAAGCTCTTCAAGATTTCTTCACCCGCATGGATCAGGAGTATTTCCGGCGGTTCGACCCCACGACGATCGCCCAACATATCCGATTGACGGCACAGCTGACTTCGGAACATCCCTGCACAATTGCCTTTGCTGAACAGCACGATAAACGGTTTGAGGTGACGATCGTGGCGTACGATTACTTCTCCGAATTCGCCACTATTTGCGGCCTGCTTTCAGCTTTCGGCTTGAACATTGAAGAAGGACAGATTTATACGTTTGCCGACAAAACCGCCCCGCAGTCCGCTCGCACGAATTGGACAGGATACGGACCACGTGTCCGCGCAAAGAGCAGCCCGAGTTTGAGCAGAAAAAAGATTGTGGACGTGTTCCGGGTCTTGCCGGTATCAGGCGCGGAGTTGGGGATTGAACAACAGAATCTCCTGGCAGACTCACTCCACTCGGTCATCATGTTGCTCGACAAGGGACAATTCGAGGAAGCGCGCTTTGCGGTGAACCGGCGGCTGGTTGAACAACTGGGTAAGCGGCGCGGATCCTTCAGCGGCCTACTCAATCCGGTCCAGATCACGTTCGACAACAGCCAATCCCCGACCGACACAGTCATGGATATCCGGTCGGACGATACCCCGGCCTTTTTGTACGCCTTCGCCAACGCCCTCGCGATGCGCAACGTGTACATTTCCAAAGCGCAATTTGACGTCGAGAATGGCAAGATTCATGACCGCTTTTATGTCCGCAACCGCCACGGCCAGAAGCTGACTGACGCAGCTGATCAGCAGCAGTTACGCTTGACGGCCGTGCTTATTAAGCAGTTCACGCATGCCCTGACCTGGGCCCCAGACCCGACCAAAGCCTTGGAATCGTTTGACCAGTTTCTTGACCTCACCATGCACCAGGCGAAAGGGAAAGCCCAGCAGAAAGCCTTGGCCTTTCTCAGCGACAAAAAGACGTTCCCCTTGCTCGCCCGTCTGCTGGGCGCCAGCGATTTTCTCTGGGAAGACTTTCTGCGGCGCCAATACAGCAACCTCCTGCCCCTCCTGCAAGACTATCGAGATGCGCCCCTTATTGCGCCACGAGCGACACTTCGCAAGGACCTTGATCGTCTGGTGAATCGGGCTGCAACCGATGAGGAGAGGAAGGCGGCACTGAACAGCTTTAAAGATCGCGAGCTGTTTCGCATCGATATGAAGCATATCGTCGAGCCTGGCACCGCTCTCCCTGATTTTTCCGCGGCACTCACCCAACTGGCCGAAGTGATCGTCGATCGGAGCTTGAAGGACTGCCAAGCCAAATTGAACAAACTCTATGGCCCGCCGCGATTGCCGAATAAGAAACCCTGTCCATTCACCGTTCTCGGCCTGGGCAAATTCGGCGGCAAGGAACTCGGTTACGCCTCAGATATTGAAGTGATGTTTGTATATGGCGACGCGGGCCGCACCGGCGGCAAGCAGCCGATCGAGAACAGCGAATATTTTGAGCGGCTGGGGCACGAACTCTTGCAGTGGATTGAGGCGAAACAGGAGGGCATCTTTCACCTGGACGTACGCCTCCGTCCCCATGGTGGGAAAGGCTCTCTGACCAACCCCTTCGACGAGATCTCCAACTACTACAGTGATCAGGGCCTTGCCGCCGCATTCGAGCGCCAGTCGTTGATCAAACTGCGGCATGTGGCCGGCGATGCCGCTCTCGGTAAACGAGTCGAAGCTCACCGCGACAGTTATGTCTACAGCGGCCATCCCTGGGATCTTCCTGGAGCCCTCGACTTGCGTCGTCAGCAGCTGAAGCAACTGGTCGAGCGCGGCACCGTGAACCTGAAACATAGTCCGGGTGGCATCGTCGATATCGAATATGCTGTTCAGTACCTTCAAGTCATGCACGGCCATCGGCTCCCCGTCCTACGCACCCCCAACACCATGCAGGCCCTGGCCGCCTTGGTCGACTGTGGGATCGTGACGAGGCAGGATGGCGAGAATCTTCGCAAGGCCTATTTCTTCATCCGCATGCTCATCGACGGCCTCCGCATGGTCCGTGGCAACGCGAAAGATCGTGTCCTCCCGCCCGTTGACTCCGATGAATTTATCTTTCTCGCCCGTCGTGTCGGCTATGCCACAGACGACTGGGAGGCCGGCGCTCGGCATCTCCACACCGACGTCGAACAGCATATGAGGCTCACCAAAGAATTCTTCGAGCGGACCTACGGAAAGCTCTAGCTCTCCTCACGCCACGCCCCTAAGTCTTCTGAAGCCCTCACGAAGACCTGACTATCGGGTAATGGCCACACGATGATGCGGAGGCCCGGCGCCTCGAAACGGACATCAAGCAAGATAATGAAGGAGCCTCGTCTCCTCAAGCTTGGTGGTGTTCTAACCGATAGAGCTTCAGACGTTCGACCGAGGAACTCCTATGATTTCGTCAGGCATAGCCGCGGAATCGGCCTTGATCGACTCTATTCGTCCTTGCCTCCATCGAAATCTCAAGCCCCTCTTCGATGAGTCCAGCCGCTGCCTTCCGATCCTACAGTCAACCTGCCAGCAAATCCTGAGTCACATGGGGCCTCATTCCAACGCCGTGAGCCTGGCCCGGGTGATTAGCCGCGATCACGGACTGACATGCAAGGTGCTGCAGGTCGCAAACAGCATCGCCTACAGCCCGCAACAGACGATTGTCTCGGTCCCTCATGCGGTCAGCTGGTTAGGGCTCGATACCGTTCGGTCCCTCGTGGCCGCCGCGCATCTTGTCGAGCAGCTGCGACATTGGCCTGTTCGCCAGCATGAGTTTCGAACCTTGATCGCCAAGTCCCTCATCTCCGCAACCTATGCGTGCGAACTGGGCATGGCGATCGAATACCCGCAGCCGGGCCAGTTGTTTACCGCAGCGCTTCTCTACTCCATCGGAGACTTGGCGATTGCGTATCAGGACCCGGACCTGTTTGAAGCCCTCCAAGCCATTTCTCGGAAAGCGAAGCTACCGGCGGAATGTGTGCTTCAAGAGACCCAGCTCCTCGGTATACCTCGTCTGACTTTGGCTCAAGCTTTGGCTCGGATGTGGAAACTGCCTGACGATCTTATCGAGCTCTTCAGCAGGCCCGGGGAACTGGTGATGGGACGTTGGCCAAGCGGGTTCCCGACCTACAGAGGAGTCGTCGTCGGTTCCATCCGGCTGGTCGAAGTGACGACCAACCCCGCTCCACAGGCTGCCATTGAGGAAGCCAAACGAATACTCCTCCTCGGAAGCGGGCTTACTTCAGCGCAGTTCGCAGATTTGATGATTCGTGCCATGGACCGAGGACGCCAGCTCATTCGCTCGATGGGGTTGTCGCTCGACTCCTCCGCCGAGGCAAAAGACGAATCACGGGAGAGCACCGAGTCGACCTCACGCCAGCCATCCGCCCCACCGATGACTGGTGAGAAACCAGCGTCTCCTCCTCAACGGGTCTCTCCAACACAAGACCTCCCCCCTGCACCGATTCGGACCAAGCCGCTTGAAACACTCCAAGCCTTTCAGGACTCGCTGCAGAGTGCGAAGGACCTGAACAGCTTACTTGGCACATTCGTCACCTCTCTGCACCAGGACGCCGGATTTGACCGCGTGGGTTTGGCACTCCTGAACCAAAGCGATAGTGATCTGCTTGTCGGAAGGCTGGTGCTTGGTGTGGCTCCACTAGCCCCCTACATCCGGTCCCTGTCCGGTTCGCTCAGTCGGGAACACCAGTTTTTCCTGACGGTCCTCAAGCGAGTCGATCCTCTGCTCGTTCCAAACTTTTCAGATCAAGCGGCTGGAACCATGAAGCAGGACTTTCTCGAGGTCTGGAAACCGACATCGGCAATCCTCGCACCCCTGCGGGTAGGTGCGAAACCAATCGGACTCGTCTACTGCGATCGGGCGACGAGCAACCAGCCGATGCATGCTCAGGACTACCAGGCCTTGCAGCTGTTCTTTGCCCAGACGACATTGGGTCTGAATCGACTGGCCGGCATACTCTAGCTCAGCCTCCATCTGGACATCACAAAGACAGTCCGCGACGGTTCGACCACGCTACATTCACATCCTGTTTGGCCTCAGCAATCGGCCTCCTGATGCGCCAGGACCCTCTATCTAGATCCCGATGGCCAAGCGGACCGGATGGACCGCTTCAGAAATCCCGTATGGCCCCGTCGTCTCCACTTGGTCGGGATCCGCATAGGTGCCGAACAGCCGATCCCATACGGTAAACAGGACCCCGAAATTCGCCCCAGCTCTCCCGATCTGTCTCAGGTGATGCACCCGATGGTAGCGGGGCGTGACGAAGAACCACTCCAGCTTTTTCGATTGCCACGTCACGTTCATATGCATCCAGTTATTTGTCAGGATCAGCATGTAGGAATAGAGGGGAAAGAACAGTGCCGGTACCGGCTTGAGTAGGGGAAACGCCAGCAGATAAGGGATGTTGGCAAGTGCCACCTGCGGAAGGCTCGCCCGGATACCGGCCAGCCAGTACAGTTCCGTCGGTGAATGGTGCCAGCGATGGATCGGCCATCCCCACGATGTATGCCAGAGCCGATGCATCCAGTAGGCGATTCCGTCCATGACGAACAGGAACACCAGCAGCTTGAACCCAAATGGGACCGCCTGCCAACGCCAGTGTGAATAGTCAGGAAATGGGATTCGATCCGTCACTTGTGTAGCGACGACGAAGAAGACCTGATAGGTGATGAACGCCCCGACATCCTGGAGAAACACGTGGCGATAGAGGAGTGCGCGCGACGGCCAGCAATATTCCGCTGCGAAAAAGAGCAGGCCGATTCCCCAATAGATGGCGAGCCATTCCAACGAAATCAGATTGGTCAAGAAGTCGACCATTATGCTCCTGTAGGAAACATGTGTTAGATCGACAACGAGGAAAAAGTAAGGCAAGAGGATCGCCCATCTTGAAGGTGCCGGTCAAGTCGGTGCAACACTCCATTTACCCTTCCTATGCAGGCCGACCCGGTCAGCGAACATGCCACTTCGGAGATTGTTGTCTGATCACAGGAAAATTCTAAGGTGCTACGCTGCCAGGGCGAGGGGGTAAACGAGCGCCAGCGTCTCTTGCAGTTGCGTGTGCGCCTCCTCTAGTAATGCGGGGAGGTTGGCCGGTACAAACCGAGCGGCGGTCACAGCATGAGGGCTGAACGGCGGTACGGCAGGGCGACGGCTGGGCTCGAGTTCTTCATGGTCGGCAACGACACCGGCTAGATGCACCACGGAAGCATGGAGCATGTACTCGCCGGCATCGTTCGGACTCAGCTGGCAACGGATGGCCTGTTCGATCTGCATGGGCATGCCCCATGACCGAATGAGTTCGGCCCCTACTTCAGCAAAGTCGCACCCAATGTTGGACTGCTCCACTTCAGCCAGGGAGGTTTCAAGGTACCCTGCTTCGATGAGAGCGGACTGGGCGCGCTGCGGCACAGCTTCGTACAGGACAAGGTGGCCGATGTCGCGCAGCAGGCCTTCGATAAAGAAGCGCTCGCTATCCGCGATACCACACGATTTGGCGATCTTTCCCGCGACCAGAGCGCAGAGCACGCTTTTGCGCCAGAATTGAGGGACGTCCATGAGTTGCACCGTCATCCCGGAAAAAGTGCGTCCGACGGTGGTCGCCGTAACGAGGTCATTGATCGCCTGTATCCCGAGAAGCGTCACGGCGCGAGTGATCGTGTCGATCTGTTTGGGAAACCCATAAAGCGGGCTGTTGACGATGCGGAGCACCCTGGCCGAAATAGCTGGGTCCAACTTGAGAACATTGGCGAGATCGTCCATGGTCGAGTCGGGATCGTCCACCACATCCCGCACACGGATGTACATCTCCGGCAAGGTGAAGACCGTGGTGCAGGATTGGACTAACTCGCTCGCCGATGGCATGGTGGATATCCCTTCGGTTATGCGCCGATATAGGCTCTCGCCTACTCTATCGGTTACGAACAGGTGGAACTGTAGAGAAGGGCCGTCTAAGAAAATGTACTGCCCCATCTAATTTTGGACAGGTAGGGTTTTGGTTTTGACGACCCACTCGGCATAGCACTCGGCCGGGGACCGCATCTTCAGCGCGCTGTGCGGGGCCTGGTGATTGTAGTGCTCGATCCACGCCGGTAGCAGCTGCGCCACTTTCTCTAACGTCTCCAGGCAGGCTTGATACACATAATCCCGTTTGAAGCTGCCAAAGAAGGCCTCGGCGAGGCCGTTTGACTCCGGACTCCGCCGAGGCGTGTGACAGGGGATCAGTCCCATCGCACGGACGAACGGCCGGAATCGGTGCGACGTGTACTCCGGTCCATTGTCGCTGAGGAACTCGATGCCCTGGGCCTGAGCGCGGGTCTCGCCGAACCGTCGGAAGATCGCCTCGCGCAGCATCTCGGCGAGATCCGTGGCGGTCATGCGTGAGGCAAAGCGCCAGGACAAGATCATCCGGTCTGCACAGTCGATGATGATGGCCAAGCGGCCCTTGCGGCCATCCCATGCCCGAATGCCGGTGATATCGGAGGCCCAGCGCCGATTGGAATCGGCCACCCGTACCTGACCGGTATGCGGTCGTCCGAGTCGTGGCCCGCGATGACGACTGGTGGAGAGCCAACCCCGCCGCTGCAAGACCCGCCACACTGTTTTGGGATTGCACGACACCCCACGTCGTTTGAGCAACGCATGAATTCGCCGATACCCATAAGAGGTCGGACTGCCGGCCACCAGGTGCTGAATGAGCAGCTCGATGTCGGGTCGCCGGAGTCGACGCGCATGCTTCGCGCGCCGCCGATAGTACCACCAACTCCGTGGCTTGCCGAGGACTCGGCAGACCATGGCGAGCGAGCAGCCTGTCATGCGGACTAGCCACCGTATATCCCCTCGGGTGATTTGAGCCCTTTGAGCTCGAAGGCTTTTTTTAACACATCGACCTCTAAGGCCTTCCGGCCTAATGCCCGTTCGAGCTCCTCGATGCGCTTCTGGAGCCCACCCACCACATTCTTCGGGACCATCTCTCCGGAGTCCTTCAGCCCCTGGTCCAGACTGCGCTTCCATCGATACATCTGTGCCGCATTCACCGCGTATTTCCGACAGATCTCTTCCAGCGGGACACCAGTCTGCCACTCCTGCAACACCGCCAGCTTCTGCTCACCACTCCACCGCCGCCGTCGCCCTCGACCATTCTGACCAGGTTTCATCGTGGTTTCCATTGCTCCCTCCCGACTTCTGGTGCTGTCCAAATATTAAGTGGGGCACAACAAGAGCTTCTGGATGAGATTTCGCGAGAATCTTCCGTCCGTATGTTTCACATATACAATTCGGAACGATTCATGCAGTTCGCACAGGAATATCTCAAGATCGGATTAAAGGAAGAATCCATCAGCGAGGTTAAGGAAATTGCCCAACCCGCCAGCGCAACACCTCAGCGTTTGTCGGTAGAGGTAAATTTGCTAGCTGGAGCAGAAGATCTCGTTTTTGAGCTGAGGCACCTCGGCTTCAAAGCCGGGTTTTATACTTCTGCGACAGATGACAGTAACACGGCCAATGAACATGAAGGCATATGGGTTGGTTCACGTATACCTGTGCCCTATGCTCTTGCTGTAATTAAGGCAGCTAAAACCCATTGGCCATTTCTCAGATACGTCATGATATTAGGTGACAAAGGGAGCTCGCCTCCGAAACATGTGCATTATCGAATGTTTATCGGTGGAGCAACGAGTGTGGCGCACAGAAACAAACTACGTCCTTGGAATTATGAAGACTTTGAAAGGTTGAATGAGGATATGTCACTAAAGCATTTTCATTCGTACATCCGCTCCTTCTATTAATAAGATACGCCTGGAATGCGTTTCCGAGGACCGGCTCAGAAACAACCAAATAGGGAGCAGTGTTCCTTTTTCGGCGCTCGATAGAATTCCCCATTGCTAGAATTTCGTGCTGCTGATCGCCTGGGCGCGTTTCTCGTCCAATTCGGCCCAGCGGGCGTAGAGACGTTCGACGTCGGCCTGCGCGGTGTGCAACGCTGCATAGCGCTCTTGTAAATCGGAAGCGGAGGAAGCAATGGATGGATCATTTGCCGCCACTTGGCAGGCGGCCACCCGCGCTTCGGCTTTCTGAATCGTGACTTCGATCTGATCCCATTCTTTCTGTTCTTTGTACGACAAGCCTTTCCGTTTGGACGCCCCCGCCGGTCCAAGGCTTTCCTTTGCAATCTGAGATTTTCGTTCTTGCGTCGTTTTTTTGGCCTGCGCGGATTCCCATTGGGCATAGTCGGCGAACCACTCGGCGCACCCCGTCCCATCCAGAGCGAGAAGTCTGGTGGAGACGCGGTCCAGCAGCCACCGGTCGTGCGTCACCAGAACGAGTGCCCCGGCGAACTCCAGCAAGCTGTCTTCCAGCACGTCGAGCGTCGGAATATCCAAATCGTTCGTGGGCTCGTCGAGGAGTAAGAGATCCGCCGGCTGGAGCATCAACCGTGCGATCAGCAACCGGGCCTGCTCTCCCCCGGACAGACGGGAGACCGGCAAATCCAGCTGCTCCGGCCTGAACAGAAAACGCTTGGCCCATGAGACCAGATGCACGGACCGATCCTGGTATACGACGGCATCGCCACCGGCAGGAGCGAGGGCACGCCGCAACGTGGCCTGCTGGTCCAACGACTCGCGATGTTGGTCGAACGTCACGACACGGAGCCGATCGGCTCGGGTGATGGTGCCGCTGTCTGTCGGCAACGTGCCCGCCAAGAGTTTGAGGAGAGTGGTCTTGCCGCCCCCATTGGGGCCGAGGAGACCAATCCGTTCGCCTGGCCCTATCATGAGGTCGAGGCAGGACACGATGGGCTTGCCGCCGAGCGATTTCCCAATCTCTTTTGCGACCAACAATTGTTTCGACTTTCGACCGGAAGCCGTGAAGTCGATTCCGGCCGACGCGCTCCCCTGCCGGGACTCAATATCCTGCAGCTCGTCGATGAGCCGTCCCGCCGAGTCAATCCGGGCCTTGGCTTTGGTCGTGCGGGCTTTGGGGCCTCGCCTGAGCCATTCCACTTCGCGCCGGACTCGATTGGCCAATGACGCCTGATAGTCGGCCTGTGCCTGCAAGGCCGCGTCGCGCTGCTCCAGGAACTCGCTGTACCGCCCGTTTGCCTGAAAGAGGCCATTGGCGTATCTCCGGTTCAATTCCCAGATTCGCGTGGTCACTGATTCCAGGAATCGCCGATCGTGACTAATCACGATGAACGCATTCGGCTCAGCCTTCAGCAGGTCTTCGAGCCAAAGGATGCCGTCGAGGTCCAGATGGTTAGTCGGCTCGTCCATGAGCAGCACGTCCGGTTCCAGCATCAGTGACCGTGCGATCGCCAACCGCTTCTTCCATCCTCCCGAAAGTGTCGAGACCACCTGATCGGATCGAACAAATCCTCCGAGGCTGAGCGCTTTGGCAATTCGCCCGCCATGCTCATGCGGATCCAGTCCCTCGTCGAGAAGGACTTGGGCCAACGTGTCCTCGACCGAGTGCTGCTCAGCAAAGGAGGGCTCTTGTGGGACATAGCCGATGCGGATCTGCCGCCGCACAGCTCGAGTCCCGCTATCCGGCACCTCAAGGCCGGCGAGTATCTTGAGCAACGTGGATTTCCCGGAACCGTTGGGGCCGATCAGCCCGACATGGTCGCCTTCGCACAGTCCGAGCGACAGGTCAGTGAACAACGGTTTGATACCGAAGGTCTTCCCAAGAGACTCGCAACTGAGCAGCATGATCGGCGGCATGATGGGTGACGCGCAGTGTACCCGATCGCAGTGAGAAAACGGGTATCTTTCTTCAAGAGGATGAGCCGCAGCCCCATTCGCCGACACGCGGCCGCTCATTGCTTGGTCTATCTCGTCTTACTTTCCCATCATTGACACCTCGCCTCAGGCACAGTAGCCTGTGCTCAGAGTCACGTCTGCGCCACACTGGGACGACAGAAAGGGGAACCCATCAATGAAATCGATATGGTCGATTCTGAGTCTTTGTCTGATCATGGCAACCATAGGTTGCGGCAGTAACAAAGCCGAAATTAAGGAAGACCGTCTCACCGTCGGCAAGGTGCAGGGCGAGGTCAAAGTTGGAATGCCTGCCTCTCAGGTAGCCGAACTGCTGGGGAGTCCCAATATCGTGACGACAGACGAGAAGCGGCGCGAGGTCTGGATCTACGACAAGGTCTCGACTGATCGCGTCGACACGGCCAGTTCCTCCTTTGCGAGCATCATCATTCTTGGCACCACCTCACGTGACAGTTCGAGTTCCCAACGCCAACGGACTCTCACGATCATCATCAAGTACGACGAAGAGAAGAAGGTCCGTGACTTTGCCTACAACGCCACCCAGTTCTAGCATGCATGGCGGATCTGTGGCTCAGCGAATACTTCTGGCGGTGACATATCTTGCCATGTCGAGCCTGTTCGTAGGGTGTGTGACTCATACACAACCGGACGAACTGTTCCAGCTGAAACCTGAGAGCGCAGCCAACCGGGCCATGCAAACCCGCCTCTTCGAGACTAAGGATGAAGCGGAGTTATTGTCCGCCTCAGCGGCTGTCCTGCAGGATCTTGGTTTCCAGGTTGAAGAAAGCGTGCGCGAAGTTGGATTTTTAAGAGCGGCGAAAGAACGAAGTGCTCGAGAATATGGCCAGGACATCGCTCGCTTTTTCGTCTTTCTCCTGAGCACTCCGCTGGTATTCGTCCAACAGCCTCCTATCGTAATGCCCGTGGACCTGCATCAAAAAATCGCCGCCGCGCTGGTCACGAGACCGGTGAATTCCGAGGCCACGCGCCAGGAAGTCAGAGTCGTGTTCTACCGGGTCGTGTGGAAGGGAGAAGGGTTGGCCGGCCGTCAGGGCATTCCACCTGGCGAACAACGGATGGAAATGCTACGCGACCCCGTGATGTACCAGACCTTCTTTGCTAAATTGTCAAAAGCTGTCTTTCTGGAAGCATTTGCTCTCTGAGCGCGAGGTAATGATGAAGTCAGCGAATGTGGCAGGAATCATTGGCGCCGCCATACTTGTCATCCTGCAAGGCTGCGCCGTTCCGCAGCCCAGTCAGAATCTGCTGGCGCCGACTGAGGCGCAGATGAAGATCCGGAGTATGCAAACTCGGTCCTTCGACATAAAGGATCGCCAAATGGCCATGCGCGGCGTCATTGCGGCGTTGCAGGACTTGGGTTTCATCATCGAGCGAGCCAATGAGCCTTTGGGGCTGGTGACCGCTGCGCGTTTCGCCGAACCGAACTTCTACGACGTCGTGGGTGTGACCGTCACGGTACGCTCAGAAGCCGAAGGTCGTATGATGATTCGCGCGAATGCCATCTACAACAACAAACCCGTCGAAGATCCCAAGGTGTACCAGAATTTCTTCGCCACACTGGAACGGTCTCTCTTTGTCACTAAGAATTAATGGATATGGTCTCTCACCAGAGGAACCGTGATGAACACACCTTGTCTCTTGCAGGATCGAGGCGGCTGAGCCCCTGCCTCTTTGTCGGCCTCTGCCTGCTGTTACAGGGATGCCCAACACCCTACGAATTGCGGCATGTCAACCAGTGGGACTCGCACGAGCAAATCTGGCTTTCCGAAGAAAGCCAGGTCAAAATTCGCGCCGCCCAATCGCGTGTGTTTGATACCGTGGATCAGCGTAGGATGTTGGCAACAATCGTTTCATCTCTGCAGGATTTGGATTTTAAAGTAGAGGTGCTCGATGAAGAACTGGGCGTCGTCTCAGGAAAGAAATACGTCGAGAATGAGCAGATTTATGGTGTCGACCTGAGCTATCTGCTGTATCAACCCGATGCCTTACTCGTTCTCAACCGTCATGACCGGACGTGGGGCTCGTTCGATCACCGCAGTAATCTGGTTCGTTTCACAGTCACCGTCCGTAAGCGCAACGATTCGCAGCTCGTCGTCCGAGCCAGCGCTCAGTTTTACCTTCGCGCCGTTGAGGATCCCCTTCCCTACCAGCAGTTCTTCCGCACCTTGGAACAAGCGGTGTTCCTGGAAGGCCACTCCGTCGAGTAACCGGCGTCATACTTTTCTTGGTGATCCCTCAGACGAAAGAGGTGCGGAATCTGGCACAGATTGCCAGGAAGGAACCGATTGCCGGCCTGGCCGCTACGCCACCGTTGCAGGCAGTCGACACAATCACTCACCAGTGGCTGGATCGCCGTCCCTGCCGCCATGCGCGTGTGGTGCAGGACATGACGTTAGGACGATATCTGCGCCTCTAAGGCACGCAGGAGGTCTGAGACGGAAAGTACGCCGATGATGGTGGCATCGGCAGTCACAGGCAGATGCCGGATTCCCTGCTTCTTCATCAGCGACATGGCGTCCGCTAAAGACTCATCTTCTTCGATTGTCACGATTGATCGGCTCATGCAGGTGGCGACAGTGGTGCTGTTGGGATCCAACCCTTTGGCGACCGCTTTGCGGGTGACATCGGAATCGGTGATGATCCCGATATAACGAGAACCATCGTCCACGATCAGTGAACCGACTTTGTGCTTCTGCAACATCTGCCCCGCTTGTTTGATCGAGGCCTCTCTATGGATGCTTCGGACCTCGTGCGACATATAGTCTGCGACGAGTGCCTGCCCAACTCCTTTTGCCTTCCTGGTCGCCTGCACACGGCGACGCAATTCGAGGTCGGCGAGGCAGCTTTCCAGTACTTGTCGTCGCTGCTGTAGACTCTCGCGTTCCACATTGTGCGTCCCACTTTCCTGCGCTTCTTCCGGTAAGAGCGCGGACTCTCCCGTTTTTGCTAGGAGATAGGCCTCCGATTCATCGGAGGCAGCACCGAACACCTGACCGATCAGCTCTTCCGCTGTTTCGTCGAAATCTTCAAGCGAAGCCGACCCGCGTTTGCGCGAGAGGAAGGGTTGAAATTTCACGAGCTGCTGCTTGAACCGTTCGACATACCGATCGAGAATATCACTCCGCGTCAACCCCGTGCGAACTCGCTTCGGCATCGTCACCCTCCTCGGTTATGAGCGCGAGCATACTCTAAGCCAGGATGAGGCTCAAGAGGCCCATAGGATGGGATCTCTTGTCCCGCCACATCACAATTTGCCGCTTGATTTTTTGACCGTTTGTCCTTATGCCATCCACTCTCAACCTGTATGGCGGATGGATTAGAAAACAAATCGGGTGCGCGGCCATGATCCGATTGGTGCTGGTCGCTATGCTCGTCCTCAGCTATGGACAGGCCTTTGCGGGTTGGGTGGCCGTCGAGAAACAGTACCAATCCGCTGGTCTGGAAACCGTGTACTTTGATCCGGAGACGATTCGCCGGGACGGAAGTCGTGCGACCCTCTGGCAGCTCACGGATATCAAGTGGAATGACACGACACGATTCTTGTCCGCCAAGACCCACAAGGAATTTGACTGCGCGCAATCTCGCGTGCGCGTGCTGCAAGTTGTGGAATTTTCCCGTCAGATGGGAAGCGGCAAGTCGGCGGCCGGCTACATTGAAAATGGCCGTTGGCAGCCTATTGAGACTCCAAGCCTCGATCGCGCTCTGTTGCAGACCGCATGCGGGAAACGTTGACCGTCGAGCGGCACCCCCTACTGTCTACTCACGACGCCTGTTCTGCTACACATCGTAATAGAGGAAAAACTCATACGGATGCGGACGCAAACGCATCGCATCGATCTCCTTGCTTCGCTTATAGCCGACCCAGGCTTCGATTAGATCCTCGGTAAACACCTCTCCTTTGAGCAGAAACTGGTGATCCTTTTCCAGGCTGCTGATCGCTTCATCAAGGCTCCCGGGCATCGTCGGGATACTGGCGGCCTCTTTGGGATCGAGATCATAGAGGTCTTTTTCGGCCGGTTCGCCGGGGTTGATCTTGTTTTGGATGCCGTCAAGCCCCGCCATGAGCATCGCGGAGAACGCCAAATACGGATTGCAGGACGGGTCCGGAAACCGCACCTCGATCCGCTTGGCTTTCGGACTCGGGGAGTACATCGGAATACGGATGCCGGCCGATCGATTCCGACTGGAATAGGCCAGCAGCACGGGAGCTTCGAATCCAGGGGTGATGCGTTTGTAGGAATTCGTCGTCGGGTTGGTAAACGCCGCCAATGCCGGCGCATGTTTCAGGATGCCGCCGATATAGTATAAACAGAGCTGTGAAATGCCGGCATAATCCTTCCCGGCAAAGAGTGGTTTTCCATCATTCCAAATACTCTGGTGCGTGTGCATTCCGGATCCCGCATCATTGAACAGCGGTTTCGGCATGAACGTCGCCGTCTTCCCATGTCGACGGGCCACGTTTTTGACGATGTACTTGTACATCATCATCTTGTCCGCAGTCCGTAAGAGGGAATCAAATCGAATATCGATCTCGGCCTGCCCGGCCGAGGCCGTCTCGTGATGGTGCTTTTCCACCACGATGCCGACCTTTTCCATTTCAAGGACCATTTCGCTTCGGATATCTTGTTGGGTATCTGCGGGAGCCACGGGGAAATACCCTTGCTTGTGGCGGATCTTACCGCCGAGGTTGAGCCCCTCTTGCCCCATGTTCCATGCGCCTTCCTCAGAATCCAAATAATAGAAGCCGCTGTGGCTGTTCTGATCGTATCGGGCATGGTCGAAGATGAAAAATTCGGCTTCCGGGCCCCAGAATGAACTGTCCCCGATCTTGGTGCTTTGAAGATACCGCTCGGCCTTCTGAGCGATGAATCTGGGATCGCGGTCGTAATTTTCGCGGGAAATCGGGTCCACGACGTTGCCGGTCATGCTGAGTGTCGGCACCGCGGTAAAGGGATCCAAGCAGGCCGTCGCCGGGTCAGGCACTACCAACAAGTCGCTGTTGTTGATGGCCTTCCAGCCGCGAATGGATGATCCATCCAAGCCGGAACCGTCCTTGAACAACGTCTCGGTCAGTTCGCTCACGGGGATCGTCATATGTTGCCACACGCCCGGCAGATCGACGAATTTCAAGTCCACCATCTGCACTCTGTGCTTCTTGGCGAACTCCAACACCTCACGCACGTTCATTCCCTTCCTCCTTTACGAGATCCTTTGCGATGATGTTCCACCGCTTGAATCCCTTCCCTCACAATGCGGTTTCTCCGGTTTCTCCTGTCCGAATACGCACCGCCTCGCTCAATTCTCGAACAAAAATTTTCCCATCACCGATACTGCCGGTTTTAGCGGCGCGAATGATGGCCTCGGTCACCCGTGGCACCTGTGCATCCGTCACGGCGACTTCGATCTTGACCTTGGGCACAAATTCGATCGTATACTCTTGCCCCCGATACATTTCCTTATGGCCCTTCTGACGTCCGAACCCTTTGACCTCGGACACGGTCATGCCTTGGACACCGATTTCTAGTAGGGCATCCTTGATTTCTTCTAGCTTGAACGGTTTGACAATCGCCTCGACCAACTTCATGTAGATGCCCTCCCTGCCCAGCTGGCTCAAGAACCCGTGAAGGTTCTGAGATCGGACCATTGAGGAGTTCGATGCAGTTAACCGGTAAGCTACGCCTATCGCCACGCGAAAGCCATGGCCACTCCATCCGTCTGCCTGACTTGGGAGAGCCATCATAGCCCATCCTTTCCGCGCACTCAACGTGGAAATCGTTCAAAGTCCGCATAATCGCTCGACCTCTCGGTGACAGGGAGAGCGGGAAAGAGAAGCAACCCAGTTCCTCCACTCGCATTCAGATCGGAAGGCAAATGTCTCCGTAATATCGGTGTGTTTGGGGAATAAACCAGTATAACTACCGTATACTCCGGTACCTGTTGGTGATCGGCATCCGCCGATCTTTGCCGAAGGCGCGAGGGGTGATCTTGACACCGATGGGTGCCTGACGGCGCTTGAACTCGCTGCTATCGACCATCTTCATCACGCGAGCCACCGTGGCGCGATCAAACCCTGCTTCGACGATTTCATCGAATGATCGGTCTTCTTCCACATATGCCTGAAGGATGGGATCGAGAACCCCATACGGGGGCAGCGTATCTTCGTCCTTCTGATTGGGTTTGAGTTCGGCACTCGGTGGCCGGTCCAGTGTGCGTTTGGGAATCACTGGTGACGGATCACGACCATTTCTGAACTTCGCCAGGTCATAGACCATCGTCTTCGGCACATCCTTGATGACGGCAAACCCGCCGGCCATATCACCGTAAAGAGTCGCATATCCCACGCTCAGCTCGCTCTTATTCCCAGTGGTCAGAACCACATGACCGAACTTATTGGATATCGCCATGAGGATATTGCCGCGAATGCGCGCCTGAAGGTTTTCCTCTGTCGCGTCTGCCTCGCGGTCGCCGAATGACGGAGCCAACGACTGTCGATACGCCTCAAACGTCGGAGTAATCGGAATGACGTTCAAGTCGATGCCGAGGCACTGCGCAAGGCCCACAGCATCCTCTTCGCTCTCATGCGATGTATAGGGAGACGGCATGAACACCCCGAGGACGTTTGTGGTCCCAAGCGCGTCCACGGCCACCGCCGCGGTCAATGCTGAATCAACCCCCCCGCTCAGCCCAATGACGACCCGCCTGAACCCATTCTTGCTGACATAGTCCTTCACAGCCAGTACCAGAGCTTGGTAGACTTCTTGGACCTCGCCCAAAGGCTCTGCCAAACCCGGTACGATTCGACCTCGTTTCTTCTTTGTCGCAGGCATGTTCACCGCGAGACGATCGACAATTGAAGCCACCTTTCCCGTCAATGCCCTCTTCCGTCCGTGAGTCCCGCGCCTGCGGGGAACGGCATCCACGTGTAAATCAGCCACAAGCAACTCCTCCCGGAACGCGCCACAGCGTGCGATCACATTGCCGGATCGATCGAGAATTACACTATTCCCATCGAAGACCAACTCGTCTTGACCTCCCACCATATTCGTATAGGTCACGATGACTCCGCTTTCACGCGCTCGGGTCGCCAACATCTGCTCCCTCGAGCGGCTTTTACCGACGTGAAATGGAGAAGCATTGATGTTGACGATCACCTCCGCCCCAGCCGTTGCTTGAACACGGGTGGGCCCTTGGGGGAGCCAAATGTCTTCGCAGATGTTCACACCGATCGTCGTTCCATTGACCACGAGCAACGGAAGCCTCCGCCCGGGGTGAAAATACCGGCTTTCGTCGAACACGCCATAGTTCGGCAAATACCGCTTGCTATAGCTGCCGACCATCCTGCGATCGCCAATCAGCGCTGCCGCATTGGAGAGCGTATGCTGACGGGCTGAACCAATCGATGGCTGCGATGAACGTGAGTCACGTTGATCACCTCGCCCCACATAGCCGATTACGGCAACTAAGCCGCGACAAGCGGGGATGATCTCGTTCAGGGCACGTAGATTATCTTCCACAAACTGCGGCCTGAGCAGAAGATCTTCGGGAGGATAGCCTGTAATCGCCAGTTCAGGAAAGGCAACCAAGTCGGCCTTGGCTTTTTTCGCCTCGCCGAGCCAATACAAAATCCGATGAACATTGCCATTCAAATCCCCGACAGCAGGGTTCATTTGTGCCATCGCGATCCGTAATACCTTCATCGCACTCCAGTCGACCGGGATTATGACACTGAAAAATAATAGGCCATCTTACGATGAGGAGCTGTTCCCCTGAGCATGGCCCCGGCACAAGGAGGTTTCAGGTTGATCTCGGCATGAATTATGTCGTCCGCGATGCCGCATACCACCGATCAAATACGCGCTTCTCTAACGGCGCTATCCGGACCTCTCCGATGCGCAACGGCCACACTCCAACAACCCGACCCTCCGATACTTTTTTATCATGAAGCATGGCCTTCCATATCTTCACGGGAGCCCACCGGGGTAGGCGGTCGCTTAGCCCCGCTTCCTTCACAAGGCTTCGAATCTCTTCGACGACGTCACGGGCACACATACCCTGAAAACAAGCGAGGTCGGCTTCCTGGACCAATCCAATGCCGACAGCCTCCCCGTGGACAAGCGACTGATAGCCCCCTAACGCTTCAAGCGCATGCCCGATTGTATGGCCATAGTTGAGGATGCGCCTCCGATCGGATTCTCGCTCATCCGCAGCGACCACTTCAGCTTTGATCTCACACGATCGCTTCACCACCGTTGCGACGACATGAGGAGTTTGTTTCCGTAACTCCGGCATGTTTCGTTGCAGATAATCAAAGAACGGCGCGTCTGCGATGATGCCATACTTCATCACCTCGGCAAGCCCCGCGACCCACTCACGCACGGGCAACGTCCGCAGCGTCGATGGATCGATCCATACGGCGCGTGGCTGGTAAAACGAGCCGATCAGATTTTTACCCAGCCGATGATCGACACCTGTCTTGCCTCCGACGCTGGAGTCCACCTGGGCGACAAGTGTCGTCGGGACTTGGACATACGAGATGCCACGCTGGTAGATCGAGGCCGCAAACCCAGCCACGTCGCCTACGACTCCCCCTCCCAATGCCAAGAGGAGAGACGACCGTTCAAATCGATGACGTGCCAACACATCGAGAATGTGTTCCACCGTCTTCAGTGTTTTGGAGCGTTCTCCTGGAGAGAACACGATCGGAATGGGTTCAATCCCGCACCGCCTGATCGCCTCGCACGTGTGCTTCAAATAGTGCCGCGCCACATTCCGATCAGTGACAATTCCTACTTTTCCTTTCACTCCCTGCTTCTTCAACTCCCGCCCGAGCCGCTCCAAAATCCCGGTCTGGATGATGATCTCGTAGCTTCTTTCAGCTAGGGAAACAGTAACCGTCGAAGCTGGAGTCATTTCGTCACTCTGCATATTTGGGAGAGACAGAAGATCATGTCATTTCCATCCCGGAATGATGCCTCACACATCACAAGGGGCTGGCATGGTAACACAGCCCCGCCAAAACTCAAATGATGGTCATTTCCAGTTTGGTGCTCAGCCCTGGATGGTGTTGAAGGGGACCCGGTGGGATAAGAGCAAGAGCATGGCGGCGCCTTTCGCCGCCGCCATGCTCTTGCTGATCACACGCTTGAGATGGTCGCTAGGTCTTGATGATGCTCGGTGTGAGGAAGATGAGCAACTCTTGTTTCCCGACCGATTCAGACTTGTTTTTGAACAACCAGCCTAGAACCGGCATGCGAGAGAGATAGGGAACACCTTGCACATTGTTGGCTTGTGTATCGACGAACACTCCGCCGATCACCATTGTTTCGCCATCCCTGACAATCACCTGAGTGGTGGCTTCTCGTCGATCAATACTCGGCCCGGCCGGGTTGCTCCGTGCGCCGACGGCATTACGAGTTGCCCGTACGCGCATCAAGATTCGTTTCGCCTCTTCCCTCGGGTCGCGCGAGGTGATCTGCGGCGTGACGTTCAACTCCAAGTTCGCATCGACAAATGTCGTTTGTGTGCCTTGCAAGGATGTTGTTTGAAACGGAATCGATTCGCCCTGTGAGATTTTCGCTTCCCGCTTGTCCAGTGTGGTGATCTTCGGTGCTGCGATCACCTTGGTCAAACCAAGCAACTCTCCGGCTGAGAGCCGCATATCCAAGGCGAAATCGCCACCAAGCTTTCCAAAGGTCCAGCCAATCGAGGGGACGGCTGGTAACCCACCGACCTGGGCCGGCAAGTTGACCAGAAAGGACCGATCGATCGTATTGCTTCCCGTTCCGGCAATCTGCCCGAATGGACCGGTAAGGCTCGAGAGGGCAAAGAAATCGGTGGGTGTGCGATTACCTGCTTGGAAGCCCCACTGAATGCCGAGTCCTCTCGCATACACGGTGTCAGCTTGAACGATGCGCGCTTCAATCTGAACCTGAGGAACTTCCAGATCCAGCCCTTCCACAAGCTGCTTAAGGATAGTCAACTTGGATTCCGTGTCCCGCACGACCAATGCGTTACTTCCTGCATTAAACTGCATGAGGCCGCGCGGGCTTAGGTTCTGCCGGAGCGACTGCATGAGTTCCTGCGCCTGAAGATTCCTGATATAAAAGACGCGGTCGACGAGTTCCTCGGCCTTGGTCTTGGCATCCTTCGCCCGTGCTTCTTCATCCTGCTGCTTCGCAAGATTCGCCAGCGAATCTACCCACACAATGCTCCCTTGACGAATCATGCCAAGCCCGTTCATCTTCAAGAGCATGTCCAACGCTTGGTCCCATGGCACACTCACCATCTTCATCGTGACTTTCGACTTGACGCCTTCTCCCACGACGATGTTGAAGCCGCTGACTTCCGCAATCAATCGGAGAATGTTGGTAATGTCAGCTTGCTGAAAATCGAGCGAGATGCGCCGACCTACGAATCGCGTTTGTCCTACCACAAGGTCATCGGATCGGTCGTCCTTCTCGGCAGGAGCGCTTTCCCCCGCCATCTGCACCCGCTGCACTTTGAACTGAGGCTGTGCCGGGCTGACAATTCTCGCCGCCCTTCTGACCACATGGTCTCCAGATTCAAACAGAGCTTTGCGGGCTCGAGGAACGATTGAAACGCTTTCCTCCCTCTCCAATTTCGCAGCAACCACCAAAGGTACTTTCCGTTCGCTCGGTTTCAGGGTCACCAGGACGTTATTGTCTTCGCGCGAGAGAGAAAAGACCGGCCGTTCCGGTACGTCGAACACCAACCGGACCTTATCGGCATGATGCCCTACTCTGATCTTCTTCAGCAGGTAATGGTCGGCGCGCACCACGGATCGTCTGAGGGTGGACGATACGGCTGGAATATCAATGATCAACCGAGACTCATCCAAAAAGTTGGCCTCGGGGAATAACTGACCGTCACCGGCGATAACAACCGTCACCGAGTCAGCTTCATGGTGCACATCAATTGCGGTCACGGCTTGTGCAAGCAATCGCAGAGTAGGCTTTTCTGCCCGCGCCACATCACTCCGCTTCATCACGCCGCTCTCTTCGGCACCAACAGCCATATCTGTACAGATAATCAGAGCGGCGAGCGACAGCCACAAGGCTCCGATGAAACATCCAGCTGTCAGGAAGCTATCTGTGCGACAAAATAGTGGTTTCATTCTGATCCCTCTTTGGGATGAAGGAGCTTGACATATTCGCGCTCCTGCTTAGTGCCATACACATCCGTGAACCGCTCTTGGACAATGATGCCACGCTCGGTAATGGCGCTGACCACTCCGTTGTTCTGCCCGATCCTCGTCCCTCGCCGAACGGTATACCCATGCCCCTCAGGAGTCTGCACCATAGCCGTATAGCCGTAGGCTCCCCATACAACGGCAATAAGGTTGAGCTCCGTCAGCGTCACCCGCTGTAATGGCGGAAGAGAGGAATCGGTTTTTCCAGGCTGAAGCTCCTGGATGATGGGGGCGAATGGATCTCGCCGACCCGAAGGGTCATACCCAGACCCAGCCACACCATCCGTTAATGGCAACTGGGAAGGCGCCTGAGCATTGACGCCCATCGATGGGGCTTCCATAGCCGGCGGAGTGGTCCGTGGGACTTCCGGATCGGGAGACATTTTGATGGTGTTGTGCCTCATCGGGGCGACTTGTCCAGGAATGGCAGATGGCTCAGCTTGAGCTGCCAGACTCCCGAAAAGGATGCTCCACGAGAAGGCTGTGCCGACACCGACTGCCACGGAATATCTCCAAGCCTTCTTCTCGCTGAGATCCAATTGACGCATGGTTTCGCGATCCCCTATTTGCCGGCTTGGGCCACTTTGGGAGCGTTTGCCGATGCTCCGGAAACGGGCTTTTCTTGCGGCGCAGCATATGCGATCAGGTCAAACGTTGTTTGCGACACAATCCGCCCTTGTTCGATTTTCGGAGAGCCCATCCTCAGGCCCGATACCGTAACAATCCGAGGTAGTCGATTGATACGGTCGAAAAACAGCGCGGCCGTATGATAGACACCCGACACTTCGACATTAACCGGCATTTTGACAAAGAGCTTTGACGGATCTTCAGTCTGAGCGCCGGGTTTCCACAGTTTGATATCGAGCCCCAAACGCACCCCTAAGTCGGACACTTGCTTCAACAGCATGATCGCTTCTTCCTCCGGCGGGAGGCGCTCTTTCTTTTTGGCCAATTCGATTTCAAGCTGTTTATTGGCTGCGACTAATTCATCGAGATGTTTCACCTTGATCGTGAGGGTTTGAATTTCACTCTCCAACCCGGAGTTTTCAGCTTCGATGGCCACAATGGCTGCGGACTTCGGCTCTACGATATAGAAATAGAAACCGGCAACCATGCCGCCGACCAGGAGGAACAAGAGGGCAGCCTTTTGCGCAGCCGGCACATTGCGAAGCGCATCGAGATTGAGTTGGGGTAACGCCATTCCTACCCTTTCAGACGAAAGGCCAACCGAAACTGGTACAGATTGATCTTGTTCTCGACCGCAGCTTTACTTTCCTGAAGGTTGATACCGGTAAAGTAATCCGTGCGGCGCAAATTGTTGACGAATTCGACCACATCATCGTTTGTCAACGCTTTCCCCTCTAATTCGACCGCATCGGAAGACACGCCTAACTTTGTGAGCCATACTTTGAGCGGCTCTACGCTCTGACTCACATGATCGAGAACTTTCACCGGTCCCATTCTTGATTGCTCAAGCTGATCTATGATCCGGTTCTTGTCTTCAAGCAGCTTTTTCCTTTGCTCGAAATCGTGGACTTGCTTGACCTGCTCTTTCAGCTGAGCAACTTGCTTTTCCTTGTCCCGTTTGTCCTCTTGCCGAGCTTCCAGTTCGCTATCCAAGGACGCTGAATACCACCAACAGCCGGCTAGCGTGACCAGGATCACCCCGACACCGAGCAGCACCTGCGCACGGACGTCGTATTGGGGCTTTGCTGATCTTCCCTTGGGCCCGCCGGGAAGGAGGTTAATGCGAATCATCTGTCACCCACCGCTCTCAAAGCCAGACCGATGCCGACGGCTGCAGATGGAGCCAGCTCAGCCAGTAGGTCAGGGTCGACGCCACACCCCGAAACATCAATCTCGCCGAATGGATCAGCCAATTCCACCGGAAGTTGCATGCGATCACCGAGCTGCTGAATCAATCCCTTGGCCCTCGCTACGCCGCCACAGACCAGAACACGATTGAGCTCTGAGTCGGCGGTCGATGTCTTGAAATAATCCACCGTCCGGGCGATCTCCGACGCGACCTCTGCATTCACACTGTCTATGACATTGTTGAGCGACGGCCCGCCCGCATCACTCCCTCGGTCGTTTTTCTTACTCTCTTCGGCTTCTTCAAACGACAGTCCGATCTCCCGCTGTATAGCCTCGGTGTACCGGTTCCCTCCCAATGCGATATCTCGAGTAAACAAGGAAGACCCCGCGCGGATGATATTCACATTCATCACGCTCGCGCCAAGATTCACCAGAGCCGTCGTTTCTTCCTGTGCCATCGGATAATTAATCGCGTGCATATTTTCAATTGCGAAGGCGTCGACATCCATGACCATTGGAATCAGTCCGGCGGACTTGACCAGTTCGGTCAGTTCATTGATTTTGTCCTTCTTTGCAGCAACAAGAATCACCGCCATATCCCCTTGTCCGTCACCAGACGCATCCGATGGCAGAACATGAAAGTCGATGTTCACCTCGTTGATGTCGAAGGGGATATACTGTTCAGCCGCCAATTTTACCTGTCCTTCCAACTCGTCATCCGGCATCGGCGGCAAGCTGATCTTCTTCACAATGACGGCATGCCCTGAGATCGAGATCGCGACATGCTTGTTCTTGACGTTGGCTTCATCGAATAATTCCTGAATAGCCGAGACCACACGACCTTCGTCCATAACGGTCCCGTCGACTATCACCTCCGGCTCAAGCGGCTTCACGCCGAACTTTTGAAGAAAGTACCGTCCCTTACTTTCTTTAAGCTGGGCAACCTTGATCGCACTCGATCCGATATCAAGCCCCACCAATTGCCGGCGAGGAGTCAGCATCGCAATGATGTCGGTTTCTACGAGCTTTTTAAACGAAGTCAGCATGCGTTACCTGTCACTCTACACGACGGTTTTCCTGGCACGAATAACTTTCTCAATTTCATCCACATTCTTTCGCGTATACAGCCGCCAATTTCTCCAATCACGAGCCGGCTGAGTGATAACTCCCTCTCGTTCCCAGCGAAAGAGCGTGGCCTTCGAAATATCGAATAAGTCGCATATCTCATATGCTTTGAAGCCTGTCTGTTTTGAGTACTGCGTAAGTCGTTTCACTTCCGTATTTACACCCATTCATCGGCTTTTGTTGATCACAAAGGTAAGTATAGTCAATATGCTCTACCTGTCAAGGAAACGGCTTTTGGAGGGCGATCACGGAAGGAACACGATTGCTGCCAACCCGGCAACAACCTATGTTTTATCAATATCTCGGTGCTTGAGCCCCACCTCATACCCCAAGGAGGCGAGGTGTTCGCTGAGACTCCTGGCAATCGCCACGGAGCGATGCCGTCCACCGGTGCACCCGATTGCGATCGTGAGATAACTACGCCGCTCTCGCTGAAATAGCGGCAGAAGGAACTTCAGTAACTGTTCGACATGTTCTAGGAAGGCAGTGGCATCCGGATCCGTCAGCACAAAGTGACGGATCCGTGGATCATCTCCGGAAAGTGGCTTGAGATCGGGCACAAAAAATGGGTTTTTCAGAAAGCGCACATCGAATAACAGATCAATGTCGTATGGCACACCGAATTTGTACCCAAAACTCAGGAGTGAGATGATGAGCCGCCTGTCGGATGATTCCCTCTGGAACTCCCTGGCAAGCAGTTCACCGAGCTCATGCACCGTCAGATCGGAGGTATCGATGATACGATCAGCCCGCCGTCGAAGTTCGGCCATGCGCTCTTTTTCATATCGAATACCATCCAGGACTGGAAGATTTGGCAAGAGGGGATGGGGCCGCCGGGATTCGGAGAAACGTCTGATCAATACCTCCTCACGAGCCTCGAAGAAGAGCAATTGAATGGCATGGCCAAGCGCTTTGACTCGTTCCAGGATTCCGACAAAATCCGAAAAAAACACACGTTCCCGTATATCGATACCAAGAGCGACATTTGCAATTTCGCCATGCTGCTGATGACAAAGATCGACAAAGGTTGGAAGCAGAGCGGGAGGAAGATTGTCGATACAGAAATACCCGGCATCCTCAAATGCTTTGAGGGCATAGGATTTTCCGGATCCCGACAACCCGCTGATGATGACTAAATTGAGCCGAGCCATAGGTCCAGGATTGCCTCGACCGCTACCGAAGATATCCGGATCAGGCTTTCACGACCGAATCCACCACACATGAGAACTACCGTGGCAAACACGATGCATCGCGTTCCTCCTTCCTCTCCCGTAACGGAGTCCGTCAGGAGCACCGCACGTATTTTTCATCGCGGGTGTCATTTGGAGAAACAGGTCACGCCCTCTTCGGCTTGGCTGGCTTATGACTGACGAGGCGCTCCTTCCACTTTCGGAACTGCGCATCCACACGGTCGACGAGCGCATCGATGGTGGCATACATCTCCGGAGTCGATATCTTGGCTTGCACTCGCTTGCCGCTGACCGCACCGATCACCTCTCCCTTATGCTGAAGCTTTTCAACTCCCAGTACAACTTTGAGTGATCCCACCTTTAACCCATAGCGATCCAATCGACCGAATCGAGTTTCCACATAGCTTCTGAGCGCCGGCGTGATGTCCATGTGGCGGCCTGTAATTCTCAACTTCATGCTCACCTCCAATTTGGATCACGTTGGATGCGAAGCAGCAGCGATCAAAAAAACCGTTTGCGCTGGCTGGCGGAGGGAATGTTCAATTCAGCCCGATATTTAGCCACCGTCCTCCTCGCAATGAGCACGCCTAGATGGCGAAGTCTGGCGGCGATCTCTTCGTCTTTCAACGGACGCTTGGCATCCTCTTCAGCCACCATTGTCTTAATCATGTCTCTGACGGAAACGGAAGAATGCATCCCCGAAGGCTCATCGGCTCGTTGGAGCCCGGCATTGAAGAAGAACTTGAGCTCCAACATACCTTGCGGGCAATACATATATTTGTTAGCCGTCACACGGCTGATCGTCGATTCGTGCATCCCGATATCTTCGGCCACCTGCTTGAGAACCAATGGCTTGAGATATTGTACGCCATGGTCAAAAAATTGCTCCTGAAACTTGACGATACTGGAAACGACTTTGACGATCGTCCTATTGCGCTGCTCAATGCTTCGGATAACCCACTGGGCAGCTCGCAACTTTTCATCCATGTAGGCTTTGGTCTCCGGAGTTCCGCCCTGTCCCGAGGAAATGAGCTGCTTGTAATATGGGCTGATCCTCATGCGTGGCAGTCCATCATCGTTTAACAGCACAACCCACTCCCCTTCATTTTTAACCACAAACACATCGGGGACGATGACATAGTTCTGTGTATTGGTGAACGGCCGCCCTGGTTTGGGCTCGAGCTCTCCGATGATCTTAGTGGCTTGAAACACTTCTTCAACCGTGACGTTCAAGGCCTTGGCAATCTTGGCATATTGCTTCTTTTCTAAGTCCTTCAAATGATGCAGGACGATGCTCTCAATAATGGATCCTTTCAGCGCTCCGGGAGGTGATCCGAGCGAGCCGAAGGGGTTTCGACCTAAATGCCCCAGCTGTAGCAGCAAGCATTCCGGAAGATCCCTCGCAGCGACGCCGGTCGGATCGAAAGTCTGAATGTCCTTGAGCACGGACTCTGCTTCGGCTTCAGTGAAACTGGTTCCCACAATCACTTCAGCCAACGAAATGCGAAGATACCCGTCGTCATCGAGATTGCCGATGATCAAGCGACCCAGCTCCTTGTCTCGCTCAGGAAGTGTGGACAGGGACAATTGCCAGAGAAGATGTTCTTCTAGAGAGGTCGCCTTTGCCACGGTTTGTTCGTATGAGGGAAAGTCGTCTTGCGCTGAAGAATATTCGGACTCGCCGTTCCTCCGATCCCTGCCAAAGTATTCTTCCCACCCGGAAGCGGAAAATTCCTCCGGCGACCCTCGCTCTTCCGGCGTTTCAGCCGCAGCCGACTGCTCCTGCCCCGTCGAGGTAGAGGTTTCTTCAGCCTTTTCCTCATTGACCAGCTGATCACCTTCCTCTACATCGGCTTGAACCTCGTCCAATAAAGGGTTCTCCATAAGGTGTTGCGTGAGGCTCTGTTGCAATTCGAGGCGAGACAGCTGCAACAACTTGATGGCCTGCTGCAGTTGCGGCGTCATGATTAACTTTTGACTGAGCTTTAGATCAAGACGCAGTTTCATCGCGGACGATTCATTCCTCTATAACTTAAACTGTTCCCCAAGATAGACCGCTCGGGCAGTCTCACTCTGCACGATCGCTTCGGGAGGCCCCGATTCCAGGATCAATCCTTCGTTAATGATATACGCCCGGTCCACGATCGACAGCGTTTCCTGCACATTGTGATCGGTGATCAATATACCGATCCCCTTCTCTTTCAATCGTGTGATGATCTGTTGAATATCGGCTACCGCTATGGGGTCAATCCCTGCAAATGGCTCATCCAATAGCATAAAGGACGGCGTGGTCGCCAATGCACGCGTAATTTCCAAACGCCGTCGCTCCCCCCCCGAAAGCGCATAGGCCATACTCTTTCGAATATGGATGAGATCCAATTCCTTGAGCAACGCATCCACTCGTTGGCTTCGTTCGTGACGAGCATACCCCAGCATTTCGAGAATCGCCAAGACATTGTGCTCCACCGAAAGCCGTCGAAAGACGGATGACTCCTGTGGCAAATACCCAATTCCCCGGCGCGCTCGTTTATACATCGGCAGGTTGGTGACGGATTCCCCTTTGAAGGTTATTTCTCCTTCATCGGGCTGACACAAACCAACCATCATGTCGAAGATGGTAGTTTTCCCAGCCCCATTCGGACCGAGAAGCCCTACCACCTCACCCGCGTACACTTCGATCGCGACACCCTTGACGACTTTACGGCTACGAAAACTTTTCACCAATCCCGTGGCTCGCAAACATTCCCCCTGCCGTGCAGAGATCGAGTCGACGAGCGCGCCAGGCTCAGCGTGAACACTCTGAGTCATGGTTGGTTCGGACCCTCGCCTTCGATGCGTACATGAGAGCCTCCCTCTACCACACTCCGCTCTTCCGTCAAATAGATCGTAATCTGTTTGCCGCTGACACGAGTCCCTTTTTCCCATGCCACAGGATCACCCGTCAGCACAATCTTCTCGCCGTCAACGAAATACACGGCTTTTTGACACGTGGCATTGCCGTTCTCATACTTGATCTTGACGTGATGGGCGTCTGCCGTCGCCTCGATCCGGCTCACAGAACGATTCGACACCGTGGATACGGCACTACTCTCTTTGGGCAGAGAGTTGTGAACGGACTCCCCCTGATCCGTTCCTCCACGGGGCGACTGCATGGCCTCACGGTTTCGCGAATTGAACAGGACAACCATCTTATCTGAGTGGACAACGAGTGGGCCGCGAGTCAGTACGACCATTCCTTCAAAAACTGCCTGGCTGTCTTGGTTTCGCACCGTCATTTTCTTGGAAGTAATCGTAGTCGGCACGTCGGATGCTTCCACACTCCTCTTCAGGTTTCCAGATTCCATTGAAGGAGCTGCCAACGTGGATCCGACGAAGATGACATTAAGAAGCAGGTACCAGATCCACATGGACATCTTGTAAAACCTCGAATTCTTCAGACTCCATTCGCCCGAGCAACCCTTGTCCCGTTACCACCAACCCATGCCCCACGATCCGCACCGGATCTCCCGTCCGAATTTCTTTGGCTTCGTCCGTCCATACCAAATGGTTGGTATAAATGGTATACCCGCTCTTGGTTTCCACAACAATGGGCGTATCACGATTGGCCAAAGCAAAATCCTTCGTTGCGGTATCGAGTGTCCCTTCATCGCCATGCACGGTCACTTCGTCACCTTCCCCGCCATAGAAGATGAGGGCAACCTCGCGGAGCACTGCCCGCTTTTCTTGCTCAAATAGCCGAGCCTGCTTGGCCTGCACCTGCCATTGGACGATCTCGCCTTTTGACTGCGTAAAGGTGAACTCCAAGAGTTTGGCATCGGCTTGTTCAATCGATCCGGAAGGTACTGCCTGGCCAGTAGACACTGAGTCAGCATTTCTGAAGAGAAGAAAGCCGAGAAACGTGGCCAAGAGCACGCTCAACGCGAGGAGGGTTCGTCTCGCTACAAGTTCCCACATGCGTGAGGAATTCTCCCAACATAGATCCACGGTGATAGCTGGCACGATCGTAGCATGCACGGCTTGTCAAGTAAACGTCCTCCAGAGAACTGGAAACAAAAAGACTCCCGCGTGTTTTCACGCGGGAGTCTTCAGGTTCGAACTGAGTGTGGTTGTTTGAAACTTACGCCGACGTTCCGGTCTCGCCTGACGCAGGCTGTGCAGTACGGGCAGCCGACTTCTTCTTGGTCGTTATTTCCGGGCGGGACACTAACTCAATCGCGACCATCTCAGCGGCATCTCCAATACGGCGACGAGTTTTCACAATTCTCGTGTATCCGCCCGAACGATCCTTGAACCTTACGGCAACATCGGTGAACAGTTTGGACACGACGGCCTTGCTGCGAAGAAACCCCAATGCCCGCCGTCGAGCAGGAAGCGTCCCTTCCTTGCCAAGCGTGATCATGCGATCCGTAAACCCCCGGATCTCTTTGGCCTTCGCTCCCGTGGTCTCGATTCGCTCTTGATCCAACAACGAGGTCACCAAGTTTCTGAACAATGCCCCTCGGTGCTTGGTCTGCCGCCCAAGTTGTCGTCCTTTTTTCCTATGTCGCACGGTATTCCCCTTGGCTAGAAAGCATTACTCGGGTTTCGGACTTCCATTGTGTGGAGAAGATGCAGCCTCGATTTTAGTCCCCAACGAAAGTCCCATCTCAGTAAGAATTTCCTTAATCTCGTTGAGGGACTTCTTCCCGAAGTTTTTCGTCCGAAGCATCTCCCCTTCCGATTTTTGCACAAGATCCGCGATCGTCTTGATATTCGCGTTTTTCAGGCAATTGGCCGCGCGAACCGACAGCTCCAACTCGTTCACGCTACGGGAGAGATTCTTATTCACTTCCCGCTGAGACTCCTCATACCCCGCTTCGCTTTTTCCTTCGCTGCGCTCCTCCGGATTGATAAAGATATCCAAATGTTCGCGCAGAATGCCCGCTCCGGTAGAAAGGGCATCCCGGGGACTGATGGTGCCGTCCGTCCAGATCTCCATCGTCAGCTTGTCATAGTCCGTCATCCGCCCGACGCGCGCATTTTCGACATGGAAATTCACTCGCTTGATCGGAGAGAAGATGGAATCGATGGCGATCACCCCGATCGGCAATCCTTCTTCCTTATTGCGCTCGGCCGGCACATACCCTCGCCCATGCTTGACGGTCATTTCGATATCAAGCGTCGCATCTTTGTCGAGCGTCGCGATATGCAAATCAGGCGTCAGAATCGCCACGTCAGCGTCGTGAAGAATATCGGAGCCTTTCGCCTCTCCGGGGCCCTTCTTTTTCAACCGGATGGTCTTCGGCTTGTCGGTGTGAAGCGCTAACCGCAAACTCTTGATATTCAGAATGATCGCCGTAACATCTTCCGTCACACCCGAAATCGTCGAAAACTCGTGCACAACTCCTTCGATCTTCACCGTCGTAACCGCAGCCCCCGTAAGCGACGACAACAAAATGCGACGGAGGGCGTTACCGATCGTGGTGCCAAACCCCCGTTCAAACGCTTCCGTCGTGAACCGCCCAAATGTGGGGGAATGCGCATCCTTGTCGACTTCCACCCGCATTGGGATCTGAAAGTCTTTCATCGCTTTGATCATGACCCACCCTCCATACCATCGAGTGAGGAACACATTGACAGATGACCTGAACCAACGGAACGAAATTCAGACCGGCAACCTATCGTGAGTACAATTCCACCACCATCTGTTCGTTTACCGGCAACGCGATCTGCTCCTTAACCGGCAGGGCCCGCACAATTCCCTTGAACGCGCCTTTATCCAGTTCAAGCCAATCGGGAATCCCCCGACTATCGACGGATTCCAACGCGGCTTGGATGGCCGCCAAATCTCGACTCCGCTCACGAATCTCAATCACATCGCCTGGTTTCACCAAGGCACCGGCCACCGTAATCTTCTTGCCATTCACTGTGAAATGGCCATGACTGACCATCTGACGAGCTTGTTTCCGAGAAGCCCCAAACCCCAATCGGTACGCGACATTGTCCAATCGGCATTCGAGCAATCGCAATAAGGCATCGCCGGTGACCCCGGTCTGTCGCTCGGCACGTTCAAACACACCGCGGAATTGACACTCCTGAAGCCCATAGATTCGGCGCAGCTTCTGCTTCTCGCGCAACTGAAGGCTATAGTCTGAGGTACGCTGACGCCCCTGCCCATGTTGCCCAGGAGGATAGCTCCGGCGTTCGATGGCACACTTCTCCGTCATACAACGAGTGCCCTTGAGAAAGAGCTTCTCACCTTCTCTCCGACACAACCGACAGACTGGACCACGATACCTTGCCACTGCTGCCTCCTCGCCAAATGGCTACTAATTGCTTGGAAAACCGGTCATCTGGACCCTCTGACCCAGAGGACTCACTCCTTCTTGGGGTTAGACTCGCCGACGCTTGGGTGGCCGGCACCCATTGTGCGGAATCGGTGTCACGTCACGAATCAAGTTGATCCGCAAGCCAGCCCCCTGCAGTGAGCGAATAGCCGATTCTCGACCGGAACCCGGACCATTGACATACACATCGACCTGCCGCATCCCACTTTCCATGGCTTTTCGCGCTGCTGCCTCCCCGGCGCGTTGCGCAGCAAACGGGGTGCTCTTTCGCGATCCCTTGAACCCTTGATTGCCCGCGCTTGCCCATACCACCGTATTGCCGCTCATGTCGGTGATAGTCACGATCGTATTGTTGAACGACGCTTGAACATGCGCCACTCCGCTCTGAACGATCCGACGCTCTTTCTTCTTGCCTTTTTTCACGCTCATACAACTCCTCCGGCTGTTTCAGCAGACTAGGCGCTTGGCGCCGTTTTGGTAACCGTCGACCTCGGCTTACTACTGACGCCCGCACGTCGTCCCTTTCGTGTCCTGGCATTCGTCTTGGTCCGCTGACCGCGGACAGGCAATCCTTTGCGATGGCGTAGCCCTCGGTACGATCCAGTGTCGATCAACCGCTTGATATTGAGCGACACTTCTTTGCGAAGATCTCCTTCGACCCGATGGTCGCGCTCGATGATTTCACGTAACTTGACGATCTTGTCCTCGCTGAGATCCTTGACACGGACCGCCCCATCGATACCGGCTTCGTCGAGAATGTGTTGGGCGGACACTCGTCCGATCCCGTAGATGTACGTCAACCCGATATCGGTTCGTTTGTTCCGCGGTAAATCGACGCCAGCAATACGTGCCATGCTTCCTCCAGATATACGTGCTTGGGCACTAGCTAAGAGCCTGCTTCCTCATTCGTTGCGTCCATCATACATACACGCTCGAGATTCAGCACCTGTCGTTCGGGGCTTTCATTTATCCCTGTCGTTGCTTATGACGAGGGTTGTTGCAGAGAATCCGAACGACTCCCCGACGGCGTACGACTTTGCACTTCGCGCAAATGGGCTTCACTGATGATTTGACCTTCATATGAATTCACGGCTCCCGTTACTTAAAGCGATAGGTAATACGGCCTCTGGTCAAATCGTACGGCGACATCTCCACCGTGACCTTATCGCCAGGAAGAATGCGAATGAAATGCATCCGCATTTTCCCCGAGATATGAGCCAATATGATATGGCCGTTTTCGAGTTTCACACGAAACATGGCGTTGGGAAGCGTCTCCGCGACCGAGCCCTGAACTTCAATAATGTCTTCTTTTGCCACGTCGTTCTGTGTTCTTCCTGAAAACCTAGAGTTTCTCTATCTGACTCAAGACCTGGGGAGGTCCGGCCGGTTGTATAGCAATCGTATGCTCGAAGTGGGCAGACAGACTGCCATCCACCGTGACAGCCGTCCATCGATCCTCGAGAACACGAACAGCACTCCGGCCCATGTTCACCATCGGCTCAATCGCCAATACCATCCCTGGCTGCAATCGAGGCCCCTGTCCAGGTTTCCCATAGTTGGGAACTTGGGGTTCTTCATGCAACTGCCGACCGATCCCGTGACCGACAAACTCTGTCACGACCGAGAACCCGGCCGATTCAACATGACGCTGCACGGCATGCGAGATGTCCGTCAACCGATTGCCGACGACTGCCTGTTTGATCCCCAGATAGAGCGCCTCTTTTGTCACCCGAACTAGCTTCTCTGTCGCCTCAGGGATTCGCCCAACCGCAACCGTCACGGCAGAATCTCCATAGAATCCACCGACAATAGCACCGAGGTCCAGCCCGATAATATCTCCATCCTTAAGCTTTCGCTTCGAAGGGATACCGTGAACCACCTGTTCGTTCACGGAGGCACAGAGGGTCTTGGGATAGTTCCGATAGCCCTTGAACGCTGGAACCGCCCCTCTGGCCCGTATTTCCTCTTCGGCAATCCAATCCAGTTCTTCGGTGCTGATACCGGGATGAACCGCCTTCTTTACGATCTCCAGCGCCTCAGCTACCACCCGTGACGCCGCCGCCATCACTTCAATCTCGGCGGGCGTTTTCAGAATGATCATGCCGCCTGGTATGCCGCCAGCGTTCGTACGAGGTTTTGGTAGACGGCTTCCACCGCCTCGGCACCATTGAGATGCGACAACACGTGCTTCTGTTCATAAAAAGCGATTAATGGTGCTGTCTGCTCTTCATACACACGGAGACGCATCTCAATCGCTTCCCGCTGATCATCACTTCGCTGAACCAATATTTCTCCGCACCGATCACACGAGCTTCCGCCCCTAGGCGGCGCAAAATCTACGTGATAGGTCGTCTGGCATTTAGGACAGCTCCGTCGCCCACTCAGACGCTTGACGATTGCTTCTCGAGGAACCTGGAAATTAATCACTTGATCCAGGTGAATGCCTCGCTCCTCCAGCACCTTTGCCAGCGCTTCCGCTTGAGGAACCGTCCGTGGAAACCCATCAAGAATAAATCCATCGGTGTGAGATGGGTCAGCTAGTTTCTCCCGCACCAACCCAATGACCACGGAATCAGGAACCAGCTTTCCCTGGTCCATATGCCCTTTGGCTTCCAGCCCAAGTCGGGTCTGATTACGAACCGCCTCCCGTAGCAAATCACCCGTTGAAATCTTACGGATGCGATACTGAGCCGCGACCTTATCGGCCTGCGTCCCTTTTCCGACACCCGGAGCACCTAGAAATACAAGCCGCATACCCCTATCCGCTTCTCCCACGCAGCGGCGCCATTCCTTTGCCCAAAAATCCCTCGTAGTTACGCATCAACATATGGGATTCAATTTGCTGGGCCGTGTCGAGTCCCACCCCAATCACGATCAAAAGGGACGTTCCCCCAAAATAAAATGGGACGTTGAGTTTATAAATCAGGAATTCCGGAATGACACAGACGACGGCGAGATAGATGGCACCGGCAAACGTGATCTTCGTCAGCACATTATAGATATAGTCGGAAGTTCGTTGCCCAGGTCGGATCCCAGGGATAAACCCTCCGTACTTTTTCATGTTATCAGCCATGTCCACAGGGTTCAGGACGACCGCGGTGTAAAAGAAACAGAAAAAGACGATTAAGCCGACATACATCAATGTATAGAGCACCGATCCGGGGGCCAGCTGGGCTCCGATCGATTTCACCCATGGTGTCTCAAAGAATCCCGCAATGGTTGCAGGAAACGCAATGATCGACGAGGCAAATATGGGAGGGATGACGCCTGCCGTGTTAATCTTTAACGGAATGTGCGTGCTCTGTCCCCCATAGACCCGACGTCCAATCACCCGCTTCGCATATTGCACCGGAATCTTTCGGCGCCCGCTTTCCAAAAATACGATCGCCGCGACCACACACACCATCAAGAGAGCCAAGGCAATCAGCAAGAACGCGTTGAGCTGGCCGATCTCATACAAATTGTAGGTCTGGGCGACGGCTGCCGGCAACCGTGCGACGATACCGGCAAAAATGATCAAGGAGATTCCGTTACCGATCCCTCGTTCAGTGATCTGCTCCCCAAGCCACATCAAGAAGCCGGTGCCGGCTGTCAGCGTGATCACCGTCATGAGACGGAATCCCCAACCGGCATTGAGTACGAACGCTCCCTGATTCATTTGTTCCAACCCAATCGCGATACCGAACCCTTGAATCAAGGCGATCCCGATCGTCCCAAACCGCGTGTACTGAATGATCTTCTTGCGGCCACGTTCACCCTCTTTGGCCAACTTGGTCAAATGCGGGATAACGACCGTCAACAATTGGAGAATGATCGATGCGCTGATATAGGGCATGATGCCCAGCGCAAAGATTGTCAGGCGGGACAATGATCCGCCTGAGAAAATATCAAGGAACCCCAGTAAAGATCCGCCCTGTTTCTGCAAGAACTCGGAGAGCGCCTCACCGTTGATACCGGGAGTCGGAATATGCGACCCCACCCGATACACGACCAACATTCCGAGCGTGAACAGGACACGAGTGCGCAACTCGGGAATCTTGAAGATATTCTGAAAACTGGTGAGAAGCCGCTCAAGCACCGCCGATGACCTCGACTCGCCCTCCGGCCGCTTGGATCTTCGCTTCAGCAGATTTACTGAACTTGTGGGCCTGCACAACGAGTGGCTTTTTCAGCTCACCGTTGCCAAGAACCTTGATCGGCAGTTTTTTTCGTTTCACTAATCCAGCATCGACCATGGCTTGCGGAGTGACTGTCTCGCTCCCAGCCCACCCTTCGAAACTCTTGAGGTTCACGATGGCATATTCCACTCGGGAAGGATTCGTAAAGCCGTACTTCGGAAGGCGGCGGATCAACGGCATCTGCCCACCCTCAAAGCCAGGACGCTTCCCCCCACCGGATCGAGCTAGTAACCCTTTATGCCCTTTGGTCGCGGTCTTCCCGTGACCGGATCCAGGCCCACGCCCAATACGTTTCCGTCGCTTCTTTGCCCCGTGCGCCGGAGTCAAATCATGAAGATTCATGGCTTTCCAACCTCAAGCAGATAACCGACTTTATGAATCATTCCTCGTACCTGAGGGGTATCTGGACGCACAACGGTCTGACGCAAGCGTCGAAGCCCCAGGCCACGAAGCACGAGCCGATGGCGCTCAGGCGTTCCAATGGGACTGCGCCTCAGGGTCACTCGCACACTCTGAACCCCAGGCTCTGAACTACCTGATGCCTTTGTTGCCCCCATCAAGCCGTCACCCTTTCTTGTCCTTCGGCGACCCCCTGCCGACGGTAGCGAAGAACATCTTCCAAATTTCTCAATTGGGTCAGCCCGTCGAGTGTCGCGCGAACCGCATTGAAGGGATTGCCACGCCCTAGGGTTTTCGCGATCACATTGTGCGCGCCGACTAATTCCACGACGGCGCGAACCGCCCCTCCGGCAATAATGCCTGTTCCATCGACAGCTGGTTTCAGTAACACGTGCTCTCCCCCGAACAATCCATGGACTTCATGCGGGATGGTTCCGCCCTTCAGAGGGACATGAACGAGGTGTTTCTTGGCCTGTTCGACAGCCTTAGAGATGGCGACCGGGACTTCAGCAGCCTTTCCCTTACCAATCCCAACCCACCCGTGACCGTCACCGACGACAACGAGCGCGCAGAAGTTGAAGCGCTTTCCACCCTTCACAACTTTTGCGACACGGTTAATGAAGACCACCTTGTCTTTGAGGCTTAACTCATCGGGATTGACTCGCACGCTCTTACCCCTCAGTCCTAAGTTCGGTTACAGTTCGGGAGGAAGATCATCCATGACACCCTGCCCGCTTCTCACCTTTTCAACCTAAAATTGCAAACCCCCTTCACGTGATGCATCGGCGAGCGCCTTGATTCGACCGTGATACATACGACCACCTCGATCGAAGACCACGGCTGTGACTTTCACGGCTTTGGCGCGGTCGGCGATCAATTTCCCCACCGCCTTGGCCGCCTCAATCCCACCGGTCGACTTGAGCGATTTACGGAGCGCTTTATCGAGCGAGGACGCGGCGGCAAGGGTTGTTCCTCGAGTATCATCGATAACCTGAGCATAAATATGAACCGCGCTCCTGAAGACATTCAAGCGAGGCCGTTCAGTCGTTCCCAAAATGACTCGCCGCACCCGCCGACGGCGGCGCTCAAGCTGTCGAACTTTGTCTGCAGCATTCATCATCGATTCCTACTTCCCAGTCTTGCCTTCTTTCTTGCGCAAGACCTCACCCGCATAACGGACACCCTTTTGCTTATAGACATCCGGCGGCTTAATGGCTCGCAGATCAGCTGCGACCTGGCCGACTAATCGCTTGTCGACTCCCTTGATGTTGATGAGCGTTTGTTTGTCCACCTTCACATCGATACCTGTCGGCACCTGATAGATCACCGGATTGATATACCCCACATTGAAGCTCAACGTCCGACCTTGGATTTGGGTTTTGTACCCCACTCCGGTGATTTCGAGCGAGCGCTCGTACCCCTTCGTCACACCATGGATCATGTTGCTCAATTCCGCACGGGTCAGTCCGTGTAGCGCCCGTAACTTGCGATCGTCGCTCGAGCGACCGACGATGACCTGGCCATTGTTCACGGCAACATCAACTCCATGCACGAGCGACCAATCTAACTTACCGAGCGGACCCTTGACCGACACGGTTGATCCAGCAACTTTGACGTCCACTCCACCAGGAATGGCAATCGGTTTTTTCCCAATACGCGACATCTGTTGTATCCTTCAGTCAAGGTCTCGAGAACTTATCTGCCTACCATACCGAGCAGAGGACTTCACCCCCGAGGTGACTCTTGCGAGACTCCTGGTCCGTCATAATTCCTTTTGATGTTGAAAGGATGGACAAACCGATCCCATTACGGACCTTTTTGATGTCCTGACTGCCGACATAGACGCGGCGTCCCGGCTTACTGATGCGCTCAAGCCCCGTAATCATAGGCTGTCCCTCACCGACATATCGCAGACGGACGTTCAGAACGGGATGGCCGTCCTGCACCCCGTCCTCAATTGCGTCAACATAGCCCTCTCGCCTCAAAATCTCCAAAATCGCGCGCTTCAGCTTTGAGGTGGGAACCGTGACCATCTCAAAACGGCGTTGCGCGCCATTCCTTAAACGAACAAGAAGATCGCCGATTGGATCTGTAACCATGCTATATCCTTCTACCCTCCGTTTACAGTCACAGACGTGAACACACCACCTACCAGCTCGATTTCCGTACTCCAGGGATCTCGCCGCGTAACGTCATCATCCGAAAGCAGATGCGACACATCCGAAACCGACGCAGATACCCCCGCACCCGACCACAGACACCGCAGCGATGATATTCGCGAGTGGAAAATTTCTGTTTCGTTGCCGCCTTATTTCTCAGCGCTAATCGTGACACAAACACTCCTTCCATCCGGCCGCGACCGTCGGCTTATGCCATTCTCATACGCGGAACGGCATTCCGAGGTGCTTTAAAAGAGCTTTCCCTTCGTCGTTCGTCTTGGCCGTGGTAACGACCGTAATGTCCATACCGTGAATGGATGCAACTTCGTCGTACTTGATTTCCGGGAAGATGAGCTGCTCCTTCAACCCCAGCGTATAATTCCCGCGACCATCGAATGCCTTTGGAGAGACACCGCGGAAGTCACGGATACGAGGAAGCGCTAACGAGACCAATCGATCGAAAAACTCATACATCCGTCGGCTACGGAGCGTCACCTTAGCACCGATGGGCAACCCTTGCCTGAGCTTGAATCCGGCGATGGCCTTTTTGGCCTTCGTGACCACCGGCTTTTGCCCCGTGATCATCCCCAATTCAGTCACCGCACTCTCCAAGAGCTTGACATTCTGAATCGCCTCACCCATGCCCACATTCAGGACCACGCGTTCGAGCTTGGGAACCTGCATCACATTCTTGTAGCCGAACTCCTTCATGAGTGCCGGTATCACCTGTTGCTCATACCTGTCACGAAGTCTCGGCCGAAACTTGGACTCCTCGCTCCCCTGGTCCAGTTGCTGCGCCGGACTTTCCTTCTTTGAGGACTTTCGTTCAGATGGTTTGCTGGGTCGGTTTTTCGATTCCTTTGCCATTCCCTAACCTATTCCACGGTCTCGTTTGATTTTTTGCTGAAGCGCACGCGTCGCCCATCCTCTGATATGCGAACCCCGAGCCGAGTGGGCTTTTGCGTGACTGGGCAGAGAAACATCACATTGGAAATCTGAAGTGGCGCTTCTCGCTCCAATATGCCCCCCTGCTTGACCTTCTGATTCGGTTTTGTATGTCGTTTGACAATATTCAGCTTTTCGACGACGACCTTGCCGGCACCGCGATCCACTGACAAAACTTTCCCGGTCTTGCCTCGTTCACGGCCGGAAACCACGACAACCGTATCCCCTTTTCGAATTCTGCTGTTTCGGAGTACTTCCACAACGCCCCTCGTTCGTTCTGCCCCTACAAGACTTCAGGTGCCAAAGAAATGATCTTCATGAATTTCTTCCAGCGGAGTTCGCGAGCAACGGGACCGAAGATACGCGTCCCAATCGGTTCTCCCTCTTTATTGATCAAGACGCACGCGTTTCGATCGAACTTGATGTAAGATCCATCCTCGCGTCGAACTTCTTTCGTCGTTCTGACGATGACCGCTCGGCTCACATCCCCCTTCTTCACACTCGCTTGAGGGATAGCCTCCTTAACAGCCACCACCACGACATCGCCCAGCGATGCGTAGCGCCGTCTGGTCCCCCCAAAGACATGAAAACACATGGCCTGCTTCGCGCCGGAGTTATCGGCCACATCCATATACGTATAGTTCTGAATCATCGATATGTTCCTACGAGCATCGAAAGCTGATGAGCTGGAGAATGACCTCGGCTACTTTTCAGGCTGTCCTTTTTCCATGACCTGGACGACGCGCCAATTCTTTTCTTTACTCAGAGGTCTGGTCTGAACGAGCTTGACCCGGTCTCCCACTTTACACATCCCACTTTCATCATGAGCCTTTAATCTCGTCACCCGCCTAAGAACCTTCTTGTAGACCGGATGAACGACTGACCGTGAAACGACGACGACGACGGTCTTTTGCATTTTGTTACTGACGACATCGCCATACCAATGACGTCGCTTTGCCACCTCAGACATAATGTCCTTTACCTTTTAGGTCCTTTTGTTCGACCCTTCACCTGCTGGAGAACGGTCTTCACCCGCGCAATATCTCGCTTCGTTTTCCGAATCTGCATAGGGTTTTCGAGACGCCCGGTGCCGAACTGGAAGCGCAGATTGAACAGCTCTTGCACAAGCTGCTTCTCTTTCTCCGCAAGTTCATCCACCGCCATACCACTCAATTCTTTGACGTCCAACGCCATATGCCCGCTCCTCTTTCCACCGGCAAGAACTTATCCAAATTCACCGCGAACAACCAACTTCGTTGCAATAGGCAATTTGTGAGACGCCAGCCGAAACGCCTCTCGAGCGGTTTCCGGTGTCACTCCGTCCATCTCATAGAGAATCCTGCCCGGCTTTACGACGGCAACCCAGTATTCAGGGTTCCCTTTTCCTTTGCCCATTCGAGTCTCGGCCGGCTTTTTCGTAATCGGTTTATCCGGGAAAATACGCGTCCACACCTGGCCACCTCGCTTCACATAGCGAGTAATCGCAATACGAGCAGCCTCAATTTGTCGGCTGGTGACCCATCCCGGCTCCAATGCCTTAAGACCGAACTCTCCCAGCGTAATCTGTCCACCACGATAGGCCTTCCCGGTCATCCGGCCTTTTTGCATCTTTCTGAATTTGACTTTCTTAGGCGCTAACACAGTTCGATCTCCTCACCCAAACCGTCGCTCTAAGGACTCCGCTTTCATAGGCTGAACCGGAAGAAGTTCTCCTTTGTAAATCCAGGTCTTCACCCCGATCTGCCCCATGGTCGTGTGCGCTTCAGCAAAACCATAATCTATTTCTGCGCGGAGAGTATGCAACGGCACACGCCCTTCTCGATACCACTCCGTCCGCGCGATTTCCGCACCGCCCAACCGCCCCGCCACCATGATCTTGATACCCTGAGCGCCAAGTCTTAGAGCAGATTGGACACTACGCTTCATAGCTCGACGAAACGCAACCCGCTTCTCAAGCTGTGTGGCGACATTTTCACTGACAAGCTGGGCATCAAGCTCGGGCTTTTTGATTTCCTTGACCGTAATGTAAACCTGCCCCCCGTACTGTTTTTCCAGATCGGCCTTCAACTTATCGACTTCGGCTCCCTTACGGCCAATGATGATACCGGGCCGAGCCGTATGAATGATGACTCTGGTCTGATCTCCGGACCGTTCAATTTCAACCTTTGCCACCCCGGCATGATACAGCCGGGCCTTGACCATTTTGCGAATCTTGACGTCCTGATGGAGCAGCTTGGCATAATCTTTCCCTGCGTACCAACGAGAGCTCCACGTATAGTTGTAGCCCAGGCGATAACCGATTGGATGTGTTTTTTGACCCATGCGTTGTATGCCTCAATAAAGGAAGATCGACCTACTTCTTGTTACCCCGAATTTCCGGCGCCGTCACCACGACGGTAATATGACTGGTACGCTTCTGAATCGCATTGGCTCGCCCCATCGAGCGAGCACGCACACGCTTGTACGTTGGGCCGCAATCGACAAAGGCTTTGGAGATCACCATGGATTCACTGTCGCCCATTTCCTTCAGTTCGGCATTTGCCACAGCGGAACGGACGAGTTTTTCCACCACTCGCGCCGCATGCCGGGGAGTGTGCTTGAGGATGGCTAACGCCATCGGCACCTGCCTCCCGCGAATCATATCGATCACCGGTTTGGCTTTACGCGGCGCCACGCGAACAAACCTGAGAACTGCATGTGCTTCAGTCATCTTCACAACCCTATTACCGGTCAACTCTCCGTGAGCAACAAACTACGCTTTGCACCAGATTTGACGGCGAACCACGACCGTCTGTCCTTCACTTCAGGGCGACAGCTTTTTCTGTCTTGGCTTGTCCATGCCCTTTGAAAAACCGAGTCGGAGCGAACTCGCCAAGTTTATGACCAACCATATTCTCAGTCACAAACACTGGGATGAATTTCTTCCCGTTATGAACTGCGAAGGTATGGCCGATCATGTCGGGGACAACCGTCGATCGCCGAGACCATGTCTTGATCAACTTGCGATCCTTCGTCTGATTCATCTGCTCAACTTTCTTGAGAAGATGGCCGTCGACAAAAGCCCCCTTGCTTACCGATCTAGGCATTGCGCACCCCTGACTTACGTCGAGCAATAATGAACTTGTCTGTCTTCTTATTCTGCCTGGTCTTATAGCCTTTCGTCGGAAGGCCCCATGGAGAGACGGGGTGCGGGTTTCCTTGCCCTGATTTTCCTTCCCCACCTCCGTGAGGATGGTCGACAGGATTCATCACCACCCCTCGCACGTGCGGCCGCTTCCCCTTCCACCGACTTCGCCCCGCCTTCCCAACGCTGACGTTTTCATGATCGACGTTGCCAACTTGCCCAACCGTCGCCATACAGACGCCCAAGATGCGCCGCATCTCTCCGGACTTCAGTCGTACCTGCACATAGTCACCATCACGCCCCATGACTTGCGCAGACCCACCCGCACTTCGGATCAACTGCCCCCCTTTGCCGACCTTTAGCTCAAGATTATGAATGGTCGTGCCGAGCGGCATATTGACCAACGGGAGCGCATTGCCCGGTCGAATCTCCGCCTGAGGTCCCGATTGGACTTCATCATTCACGCTCAGTCCGACCGGAGCCAAAATATACCGCCTCTCTCCATCTCGATATTTCAAGAGGGCGATCCTTGCAGATCGATTCGGATCGTATTCAATGGCTTCAACCTTTGCCGGAATCCCGATTTTGTCACGATGAAAATCAATCGTCCGATACAGACGCTTATGTCCACCCCCGCGAAAACGGATGGTCATCCGACCATCGTTGTTCCGCCCACCACTCCGCACATGAAAAGAAGTCAACGACTTTTCCGGCTTCTTATTGGTCAGCTCCTCGGTCACCACAGCCGTCATGCCGCGACGGCCTGGAGACGTTGGACGATATACCTTTAACCCCATGTGCTGCTCCTACCTTCCAGACCTCAACAAGTAGAGACGATGCCCTCGTCTACTTAAGCGCTTTCGTACATCTCCAGCTTCTCACCCTCTTTGAGCGTGACGAACGCCTTCTTCCAATCAGAACGTCTGCCTGAAAACCGACCGAGGCGCTTAACCTTTCCACGGACATTCATAAGGTTGACCTTGTCGACCTTAACCTTGAGGAGCGCCTCTACCGCTTGCTTGACCTGAACGCGATTCGCATCAGGATGAACCACGAAACCCACCGTATTGGACTTTTCGCGAAGCCCCGTAATTTTCTCCGTCAAGAGCGGCTGAATCAAAATTCTGTGCATGTCGATCTTCATGACCAGACCTCGCTCACGGGGCCAAGCTCCTGCTCAGAGATCAGGATCACTCCCGCACGAACAACGTCGTACACATTCAACTCATTCGCGCTGAGCACCTTAACAGCGGCCAAATTTCCGGCAGCCTGCACGATTTCCGGGTGCCCCTTCCCCACAATGACCAGCGCGTGATCACCCCCACTAAATTGCTTCAACGCTTGAGCCAGCACCTTGGTTCTGGGCTGTTGCAGAGAAAGATCCGACACGACAAACAACTTGTTCTCCACCACTTTGGCGGACAACGCGCTCTGAAGCGCAGCGCGGTACTTTTTCTTCGGCATCGAATAGGCGTAACTTCTCGGCTTCGGTCCAAACACACTACCCCCATGACGCCAGACCGGAGAACGAAGCGATCCAGCCCGTGCGCGTCCGGTATGCTTTTGCTTCCACGGCTTTTTCCCAGACCCGCTTACTTCACCTCGGCGCAAGGTGGACGCGGTCCCCCTGCGCTCACAGGCTCGTTGCATGATGACCGCTTCATGCACCAGCGCAACACGCGGTTCACAGCCGAACACTTGCGGCGACAGCTCGACCGTTCCCACCTTTTTTCTTTGCAGATCGACCAAATCGATAGTAGGCATACTAGCTCTTCTTGGACTTCCTCACGACCACGATCCCATTGGTGGCACCGGGAACCGCGCCGCGGACAAATAGGAGATTTTCATTAGATCGCGACTCGATGACCTTCAATCGATGAACCGTGACTCGCTCCGACCCCATATGACCTGGCAGCGTCTTCCCCTTCCACACGCGAGAAGGAAATGAACTTGCGCCGATAGAACCAGGAGCCCGATGAAACATGGATCCGTGGGACTCAGGCCCACCCGCATAGTGATGTCGCTTGACGACACCCTGAAACCCCTTGCCTTTCGATATGCCGATCACGTCGACCCAATCACCCTTCTTAAACATTTCGACCGTGACCAATTGGCCGACCGTCGGGTCGCCGTCCTTTTTAAACTCACGCAAGATACGGCTGGGCGAGGCTTGATTTTTCTTCAGATGGCCAAGCTCCGGCTTGGAGAGCTTGCGCTCTTTGACTTCACCGAAAGAAAGCTGAACTGCTTCGTACTGATCCCGTTCCTTCGTCTTGACGGTCACCACTCGACATGGACCCGCCTCGATCACCGTTACCGGCGTCAAACGACTCTCATCGAAAACCTGTGTCATCCCTAGCTTTTTCCCGATCAGTCCGTTCGTCATAATCATCCAATACTGAGCATGATGTCCTGAGTGCAGAGCCCTACCACTCAGGGCCTAGCACTCGAGGTTCATAACTTGATCTCTACATCCACTCCCGCAGCGAGATTAAGCTTCATCAGCGAATCCATCGTCTCGGGCGTGGGCTCCATAATATCGAGCAATCGCTTGTGTGTGCGCATTTCAAACTGCTCGCGAGACTTCTTGTCGGCATGCGTCGATCGCTGAACCGTAATCTTCTCAATCCGTGTGGGAAGCGGGATCGGACCGACCACCTTGGCTCCACTGCGTCGAACGGTTTCGACAATTTCGCTGACCGATTGATCCAGCACACGGTAGTCAAATCCTCGCAACCTGATTCTGATCCGCTGATCAACTTTCACTTCATTACTCCTCAGCTACCAACCGGCAGCCGTCCGTTTTACGCCAGAATTTCCGTGACGACCCCGGAGCCGACGGTCTTGCCCCCCTCGCGCACGGCAAACCGTAACCCCTGATCCATCGCGATCGGGCTGATCAACTCCCCCGTCACACTCACGTTGTCCCCCGGCATCACCATCTCGACCCCCGGATTGAGCTGCACCACCCCGGTCACATCCGTCGTCCGGAAGTAGAACTGCGGCCGATACCCGTTGAAGAACGGGGTATGCCGACCCCCCTCTTCCTTGGTCAACACATAGATTTCCGCCTTGAACTTCGTATGCGGCGTAATGCTCTTGGGCTTCGAGAGCACCATGCCCCGCTCCACGTCTTCTTTCTTGGTCCCCCGCAAGAGCACCCCAATGTTGTCCCCCGCCTGCCCTTCGTCGAGCACTTTGCGGAACATCTCGACGCCCGTCACGATGGTGCTCTGCGTCGGCCGCAACCCCACGATCTCGATTTCATCCCCGACCTTCACGATGCCCCGTTCACACCGCCCCGTCACGACGGTGCCCCGGCCGCTGATGGTGAACACGTCTTCGATCGGCATCAGGAACGGCTTGTCAATGGGCCGCTGCGGCGTGGGAATATAGGTATCGACCGCCTCTAACAGCTTCATGATGGCCGGAATCCCCAACGGCCCCTGGTTGCCTTCCATGGCTTGCAGGGCACTGCCTTGGACGATCGGGGTCTTGTCCCCTGGGAACCCATACTTGGAGAGCAGCTCCCGCACTTCCAACTCGACCAACTCCAACAGCTCTTTGTCGTCGACTTTGTCGGCCTTGTTCAAAAACACAACGATGTACGGCACCCCCACCTGCCGCGCCAATAAGATGTGCTCCCGGGTCTGCGGCATGGGGCCGTCTGCGGCGCTCACGACCAGGATCGCCCCGTCCATCTGGGCCGCTCCGGTGATCATGTTCTTCACGTAGTCGGCGTGGCCCGGACAGTCCACGTGCGCATAGTGCCGAGCATCGGTCTCGTACTCGACGTGGCTGATGGCAATGGTCATGATTTTGGTCGCGTCCCGTCGCCCTTGGCTCTCGCTCGCCTTCGCCACTTCGTCGTAACTGATGAATTTCGCCATCCCCCGATCCGCGCACACTTTCGTCAACGCCGCCGTCAACGTCGTCTTCCCGTGGTCCACGTGCCCGATCGTCCCAATGTTCACGTGCGGCTTCTTCCGCTCGTATTTCGCCTTCGCCATACCCCACTCCTCCCCTGATTCACCACCCGCTATTTCTTGATGATGGCTTCCGCAATATTCTTCGGCACCTGATCGTACCGATCAAACTCCATACTGTAGGTTGCGCGGCCTTGCGTTCGAGATCGCAAGTCAGTCGCGTAACCGAACATCTCCATCAAAGGCACGGCAGCTTCAATCGCTTGGGCGCCAGCTCGAACCTTCATACCCTGCACCTTGCCCCTCCGCCCGTTGAGATTGCCGATGACATCGCCCATGAACTCCTGAGGAACCAAGACCTCAACCTTCATAATCGGTTCGAGCAAGACAGGATCAGCTTTTTTACAGGCATCAGCAAAGCCCATCGATCCGGCGATCTTGAACGCCATTTCATTTGAATCGACGTCATGGTATGACCCGTCAATGACGGTCACTTTGACGTCTCGAAGAGGATAACCCGCAACGACCCCTGTCTCCATCCGTTCCTTCACACCTTTTTCAATGGCGGGGATATATTCTTTAGGAATCGCTCCTCCCACAACCTTGTTGACGAACTCTAACCCCTTACCCGGATCCGACGGTTCGACCGTCAACACGACATGACCATATTGCCCACGGCCACCGGTCTGCTTAATGTATTTGGATTCAGCCTCAGCTTTCCGTCGAATCGTTTCCCTGAACGCCACCTCAGGCTTTCCGACGTTTGCTTCAACTTTGAATTCACGCAACATTCGGTCGACGATAATCTCGAGATGCAACTCCCCCATTCCGGCAATGATCGTTTGTGCCGTTTCTTCATCCGTCCGTACGCGGAAGGAGGGGTCTTCCTGCGACAATTTCTGGAGCGCAAAACCCATCTTCTCCTGATCCTGTTTGGTCTTCGGTTCAATCGCCATTGCAATGACCGGTTCAGGAAATTTCATCACCTCAAGCAACACCGGCTGCTTCTCATCAGCCAACGTATCTCCAGTGGTGGCTCCTTTAAGCCCTACCGCTGCGACGATATCCCCCGCGTGGACTTCGTCGATATCTTCCCGCTTATTGGCATGCATCTTCAGGAGACGCCCGATCCGATCCTTAGTCCCCTTTGTGACATTCAGTACCGGCGTACCCGTCTTGAGCATCCCGGAATAGACACGAAAATAGGTCAACTGACCCGCAAACGGATCAGACATGATCTTGAACGCCAAGGCTGCAAAGGGCTCACCGTCATCAGATTTCCGCTCTACTTCCTTGCCGGTGTTCGGCTCTATTCCCATAACAGGAGGAATATCGAGCGGCGATGGCAAATAGTCGACGACACCATCGAGGAGCTGCTGGACGCCTTTGTTTTTGAAGGCCGATCCACAGAGCACGGGGGTAATTTTCATCGAAATGGCCCCGGCTCGGATCGCACGCATGACTTCTTCTTCCGTCAACGAATGACCATTCAGATATTTTTCCATCACCTGGTCATCGAATTCTGCGACTGCGTCGATCATCTTCTCGCGGTACTCTTTGGCCTGAGCAAGGAGTTCTTGAGGAATCTCATCGACCTTGTACTTCGCACCCAAGGTCTCATCGTCGTAGAAGTACCCCTTCATCCTGACTAGATCGATGGATCCTCGAAACTCCGCCTCACGGCCGATCGGGATTTGAATCGGAACCGGTTTTGCCCCCAGACGGTCGATAATAGATTGGACACTGCCGTAAAAATCTGCCCCCACCCGATCCATCTTATTCATGAAGGCAATGCGGGGTACGTGATACTTATCCGCCTGACGCCATACCGTCTCAGACTGCGGCTCAACTCCCTGCACCGAATCGAATGCCGCTACGGCGCCGTCAAGCACCCGCAGTGAACGCTCCACTTCAATCGTAAAATCCACGTGTCCCGGAGTATCGATGATATTGATGCGATGGTCACGCCAGAAACAGGTGGTAGCAGCAGCGGTAATGGTGATACCACGCTCTCGTTCCTGCTCCATCCAATCCATGGTTGCGGCGCCTTCGTGGACCTCGCCCATTTTATGCGTCATGCCCGTATAGTAGAGGATCCGCTCAGTGGTCGTAGTCTTCCCTGCATCAATATGAGCCATGATGCCGATATTTCTCGTACGCTCTAATGATGTCTGACGAGCCACTTCAACTCCTCTAAAAACACTTGTGCTGCAGATCGAGCCGGATCACGTTGCTGCGATGGAGGAGCATCCAGGTCTGCGGATCGCAGCACGCGGCTCAACTGCAGCACAGAATGACGTTACCAGCGATAATGGGCGAACGCTTTATTCGCCTCTGCCATCCGATGCACGTCTTCCCGCTTCTTGACCGCAGCCCCGGTATTGTTCGACGCATCCATCAGTTCGGCTGCGAGCTTTTCGCGCATGCTCTTACCACCGCGCGTACGGGCAAATTGCGACAACCAACGCAACGCCAACGATACCCGGCGTGCCGGCCTGATTTCGACCGGAACCTGATAGGAGGCACCTCCCACCCGGCGAGACTTGACCTCAACGATCGGCTTCACATTGTCCACAGCCGCCTTAAATACCTTAAGCGGATCGCCGCCGGTCTTCTCTTGAATAACGTCGAAGGCTCCGTAGCATATTCGTTCAGTCGTACTCTTTTTCCCGCTGCTCATCAGCGTATTGATAAACTTCCCCACCAACTTATCTCGATACCGCACATCGGGAAGCACTTCACGTTGACCTAAAAATCTACTGCGTGGCATGTTGACCTATTTCAATCCGAGTTAGAACCACCTAAACAATTACCCTACTTTGGCCGTTTCGCCCCGTACTTTGAACGACTCTGCTTTCGATCGGCCACTCCCACGGCATCCAGGGCACCACGAACCAGGTGATACCGAACGCCCGGAAGGTCTTTGACACGCCCTCCACGCACAAGCACGATCGAGTGCTCTTGGAGATTGTGTCCAACACCTGGGATATAGGTTGTCACTTCCATGCCGTTTGTGAGACGCACACGCGCAACCTTCCGCAAGGCTGAATTCGGCTTCTTTGGCGTCGTCGTGTAGACGCGAAGACAAACGCCTCTCTTTTGTGGACAGGACTTCAGGGCCGGACTCTTCGTCTTCGCCTTCACAAACATCCGGCCTTTTCGAACTAGCTGATTGATCGTCGGCATCGCGTTTAGACCCTCTCGAGAAACACAAAACCACCAGCCGTCAAGAGCAAAGCCGCAGGATTATAATGAGGCAACTACATCCTGTCAAGTGGTCGGGATTTCCCGGCCTCATTATGACCGAGTCGCCTCTCCCGTCACTGCTGGAACAGGCGCATCAGATGTCACAGCGGCCGCCGCAGGTGCGGCGCTTACCGCTGCAGTTTCAGGCTTTTCACTGATCACGAACGTATCGCGATACTCTTCAAATCCGGACCCAGCCGGAATTAATCGACCGACGATGACGTTTTCTTTCAGGCCCAACAGATTATCCTCACGCCCATTGATCGCCGCTTCCGTCAGGACTCGTGTGGTTTCCTGGAAAGACGCCGCCGAAATAAAGCTGTCGGTTGTCAATGCCGCCTTGGTGATCCCAAGCAAAACAGGCTTGCCCAAAGCCGGCTTCCCATCCTTGGTGAGCACTCGTTCGTTTTCTTTTTCGAACAGGCTCTTGCTGACCTGGCTGCCCGGCAAGAATTGCGTGTCACCCGGATCTTCAACCCGCACCTTGCGCAGCATTTGTCTCACGATAATCTCAATGTGTTTGTCGTTGATCGAAACACCTTGCAATCGATAGACATCCTGTACTTCGTCCACCAGGTATTTCTGCAATTCGTTGGGGCCGAGCACATCGAGGATGTCATGAGGATTCGCCGATCCATCCATCAATGGCTCTCCGGCCCGCACCCAATCACCTTCGTGGACATTGACGTGCTTACCCTTTGGAATAAAGTATTCCTTCACATCACCCATCTTGTTGTCGACAAGAACTTTGCGCTGGCCTTTCACGAACCCGCCATACGAAACCTCTCCATCGATCTCAGTGATGACTGCCTGTTCTTTCGGCTTCCTTGCCTCGAAGAGCTCGACGACACGCGGAAGACCGCCGGTGATGTCCTTCGTCTTGGTCGTTTCACGAGGAATCTTTGCCAGGACGTCCCCGGCATACACGGTGGCGCCCTTCTCGACGAAGATGTGCGCTCCGACCGGCAACAAGTACCTCGCCACGGCATTGGATCCGCCGGGCACTTTCGCTGTCTTGCCGTTGTCGTCTTTGATCGACACACGAGGACGGAGAGTCTGGCCGGTATGTTCGATGATCACCTTGCGCGATAAGCCGGTCACTTCATCGAATTCGTCTTTCATCGTGACACCTTCGACGATATCGCCGTAGGCGACCCTTCCACCAACCTCGGTCAAAATCGTGAGAGAGTAGGGGTCCCACTCAACCAATTTCTGACCCACGACCACCGGATCTCCGTCTTTGATTTTAATCTTGGCCCCATATACGACGGGATATTTCTCACGCTCCCGCCCGCTGTCGTCGACGATCGCAATCTTCGTATTGCGGTTCATGACGACCCATTCGCCCTCTTTGTTCCGCACTGCGATCCCAGAGTTGTGAATGTCCGCGTTCTTTTTGGCATCGAAGCTCATGAATTTGATTCGCCCGGCATGCTTCGCCTCAAGAACCGTCTGTTCGACGACCTTACTGGCCGTACCGCCGATGTGAAAGGTCCGCATGGTCAACTGCGTGCCGGGCTCGCCGATTGACTGTGCGGCGATGACACCGACCGGCTCACCTTTTTCCACGAGACGCCCACGGGCCAGGTCACGGCCATAACAGGCACGACACACACCGCGCGGTGATTGACAGGTCAGCACGGACCGGATCTTGACACGGTCCACCCCGGCTTCAACGATCGACTTCGTCAATTCTTCATTAATCTCTTCATTCCAGGATACGATGATTTCTCCCGTGACAGGGTCGCGGATATCCTCTGCCGCCAAGCGACCAAGGACGCGTTCCTCCAACGGTTGGATAATCTCACCGCCTTCGACCAGAGCGCTGACGATAATGCCGTCGCGCGTACCGCAATCGATTTCATTGATAATGACGTCTTGAGCGATATCGACCAATCGCCGCGTCAGATAACCCGAGTTCGCGGTCTTCAACGCCGTGTCGGCGAGACCTTTACGAGCGCCGTGAGTCGAGATGAAGTACTGCAACACCGTCAACCCTTCACGGAAGTTGGCGGTAATCGGAGTCTCGATGATTTCACCGGACGGCTTGGCCATCAAACCGCGCATACCGCCCAACTGCCGAATCTGTTGCGAGCTGCCTCGAGCGCCGGAATCCGCCATCATGAAAATGGGGTTGAACGATTCCGCCTTGCCCGGATCGCCTCCCGCACCAAGCTCTTTCATCATCTCGTTGGCAACTTGTTCCGTCACATGCGCCCAAATGTCGATCACCTTGTTGTAGCGCTCTCCATTGGTGATCAAACCCTCTGAATACTGCTTTTCGATCTCATTCACCTCGCGCTGTGCCTTCCCGATAAAGTCTTCTTTCTTACTCGGGATGTGCATGTTGTCGATACAGATCGACAAGCCGGCCTTGGTCGCATAGGTAAAACCTATATCTTTGATCTTATCGAGAAACTCGACGGTGTCCCGATGACCGGTCTGACGGTAGACGGCGTCGATCAGCTTCGTCATCTCCTTCTTGGTCATGAGCCTGTTCGCATTGGCGAACGGCAAGCCTTGAGGAAGGATTTCCGAAAGCAACACACGACCGACAGTCGTTTGCACCATCGCGCCCGCGAGGCGGACCTTGATCCGCGCATGCTCTTCCACTTCTCGCGCGTCGAAGGCGATCCGAACTTCTTCGGGAGACCCAAACACCTTGCCCTCGCCCCTTGCACCAAGCCGTTCTTTTGTCAGCCAATAACACCCTAGCACCATATCCTGAGACGGGACCGCGATCGGCTTGCCGTTGGCCGGCGACAGAATGTTGTTGATCGACATCATCAGGACCCGCGCTTCGACCTGCGCCTCGACAGACAACGGCACATGCACCGCCATCTGATCTCCGTCGAAGTCCGCGTTGAACGCCGCGCAGACGAGCGGATGCAATCGAATCGCCTTACCTTCGACCAGCACGGGATCGAACGCTTGAATGCCCAGCCGGTGGAGCGTCGGAGCACGATTCAGCAACACGGGATGCTCACGAATCACTTCGTCAAGAACATCCCAAACCTCCGGCCGCTCTTTTTCGACCAGTCGCTTGGCGCTCTTAATGGTAGTTGCCGCTCCCCGAGCTTCGAGCTTGTGGAAAATGAAGGGCTTGAACAACTCCAGCGCCATTTTCTTAGGCAAACCACATTGATGGAGACGCAGCTCAGGGCCGACGACGATGACGGTACGGCCGGAATAATCAACGCGCTTCCCCAGGAGGTTCTGACGGAACCGGCCCTGCTTGCCCTTCAACATATCGCTCAACGATTTCAGCGGACGCTTGTTGGGTCCACGAATCGCGCGTCCGCGCCGACCGTTGTCGAACAGGGCATCCACAGCTTCCTGCAGCATCCGCATCTCGTTCCTGATGATGACGCCAGGCGCCTTGAGCTCCATCAACCGCTTCAACCGATTATTCCGATTGATGACACGACGATAGAGATCGTTCAGGTCGGACGTGGCAAACCGTCCGCCATCAAGGGGAACCAACGGGCGCAGCTCGGGAGGCAGCACCGGGATGACATCCATGATCATCCACTCCGGTTTGTTCCCGGACTTGCGAAACGCCTCCAAGACTTTGAGACGCTTGGCGTACTTCTTCTTCATGGCCGCCGATGTCGACGCTTTCGCCTTTACTTGTAGGTCATCCCATAGCGCATTGATATCGATCTTCCTCAATAAGTCACGGATGGCTTCGGCACCAATCCCAACCTTGAACCCACTTGAACCGAATTCTGAGATGAGCGTGCGAAGCTTATCCTCCGGGACCAATTCCTTTTCCGACAGATCGGTAGAGCCCGGGTCCACGCACACATAGCTTTCAAAGTAGAGAATCTTCTCCAACTGCTTGAGGCTCATGTCGAGCAAGGTTCCAATCCGGCTTGGCACACCCTTCAGAAACCAAATATGCGCGACAGGCGCGGCCAATTCGATATGCCCCATACGCTCACGACGAACCTTCGATTGAATGACTTCGACGCCGCACTTATCGCAGACAATTCCGCGATGCTTCATGCGCTTGTACTTGCCACAATTGCATTCCCAGTCCTTGGTGGGGCCGAAAATCTTGGCGCAGAACAGCCCATCTTTTTCCGGTTTGAACGACCGATAGTTGATCGTTTCCGGCTTCTTGACTTCACCGTACGACCAGGACCGGATCTTCTCGGGCGATGCAATGCGAATGCGCATTGAATCGAACGACACCGAATCCCGTTGTTTTTCGAATAATGTATATACGCCTTCCAAGGTAGTGACCTCCTCTGATGCCGGTTTTTCACCGGCACACAAGCGGTTAGTCTTGCGTCTTGACCAACTCTACATCGAGTCCCAAGCTCTGTAATTCCTTGACCAACACGTTGAACGACTCAGGCAACCCTGGTTCGAGGAAAGGCTCGCCCTTGACGATCGCTTCGTACATGCGTGACCGGCCCGGCACATCGTCGGATTTCACGGTGAGGAATTCCTGCAGGGTCGAAGCCGCACCGTAGGCTTGCAACGCCCAGACTTCCATTTCTCCCAGACGCTGGCCACCGAATTGAGCCTTACCGCCAAGTGGCTGCTGGGTCACGAGTGAGTACGGGCCAATGGACCGTGCGTGGATTTTGTCGTCTACCAAATGGTGGAGCTTGAGCACGTACATATATCCGACCGTCACCGGACTGCCGAACTGTTCGCCAGTCTTCCCATCGATCAGCTGGGTTTGACCGCTCGTCGGCAGCTTCGCCTTCTTCAACAGGTCCTTGATTTCCTTCTCCGATGCTCCATCAAACACCGGACTCGCCACCTTGATCCCCAAAGCCCTGGCCGCCCATCCAAGATGGGTTTCCAGAATTTGCCCTACGTTCATACGCGACGGCACGCCGAGTGGATTCAGCACGATTTCCACAGGGGTCCCGTCCGGTAAATAGGGCATGTCCTCCTCGGGCAAGACCCGCGATACCACGCCCTTGTTCCCATGACGGCCGGCCATCTTGTCACCGACTTGGATCTTGCGCTTCATCGCGATGTAGACCTTGACGAGCTTGATCACACCGGGAGGCAATTCATCGCCCCGTTTCAAGCGGCCGACTTTCTCGTCGTACAGAGTCTGGAGAATCTCAATCTGTTCTTTCGCGCGCCGTTCGACGTCTTCCAGTTCTTTTTGTTCGTCAGGATCGCTCAGAATGATGTGCCGTACCGTATCGTCGGGCAATCGTCTGAGAATCTCCGCTGTCAGCTTGCCCTTCTTCTTCAAAATAACGTCGCCGCTCTCCGGATCCATGAGATCGCGACCTACGACCTTGCCGAGCAACAACTTCCGAATCTTCTTCGTCTTTTCTTCATCGATGATCCGCAGCTCTTCATGGTGGTCACGCTGTAACTTCATCTGGTCATCGGTCTCGATGCTCTTCGAACGTTCGTCCTTGTCGAGCCCTTTACGCGAGAAGATCTTGACGTCGACCACGATGCCCTCCACTCCAGGAGGCACAGTCAACGACGTATCCTTCACATCGCCGGCCTTCTCGCCAAAGATCGCCCGGAGCAGCTTTTCTTCTGGGGTCAGCTGGGTCTCGCCTTTGGGCGTGACTTTACCCACCAGAATGTCGCCCGGCTTCACTTCCGCCCCGATACGGATAATCCCGCTCTCGTCCAGATTCCTGAGCGCCTCTTCGCCGACATTGGGAATATCCCGCGTGACGTCCTCCTTACCCAGTTTGGTATCCCGGGCTTCCACCTCGAACTCTTCGATGTGGATCGAGGTGAAGGCGTCTTCGCGGACCAACTTCTCGCTGAGCAAAATGGCGTCTTCGAAGTTGTAGCCTCCCCATGGCATGAACGCGACGAGCACATTCTTCCCTAGCGCGAGCTCTCCATGATCGATCGCAGGCCCGTCTCCCAATACCTGTCCTTTCTTGACCGGCTGCCCGATTCGGACCACAGGAGTCTGGGTGATGCAGGTGTTTTGGTTCGACCGCTGGAACTTGATCAGGTCATAGACGTCTAACCCGGAATCCTTACCCTTCTTGCCGTCTTTCGCATCGGCCCGCACGACGATACGGGTTGCATCGACACTTTCTACGACCCCGGCACGACGAGCCTGGATGACATATCCTGAATCTCGAGCGACCACGGCCTCCATTCCGGTCCCGACGAGAGGAGATTCGGACGTCACCAAGGGAACCGCTTGGCGTTGCATGTTGGAACCCATTAGCGCGCGATTGGCGTCGTCGTGCTCCAAAAATGGCACGAGGGCGGTCGCCACACTCACCACTTGCTTCGGCGAGACGTCCATGTACTCGATCTTATCCGGAGCCGCCAACACAAAGTCTCCCCCGTGACGACAGGAGACCGTCTCTGAAACCAACCTGTTCGTTCCATCTAATTTTGAGTTGGCTTGGGCGATGATATATTTGTCACCTTCGATCGCTGAGAGAAATTCAATTTCATCGGTGACACGCCCTTTGACAACCTTTCGATAGGGTGCCTCAATGAACCCAAACTGGTTGATGCGCGCATAGGTCGCCAGGGATGTAATCAACCCAATGTTCGGACCTTCCGGCGTTTCGATCGGACAAATTCGACTGTAGTGGGACGGATGCACGTCTCGGACTTCGAACCCGGCCCGCTCTCTCGTGAGTCCGCCCGGACCAAGCGCTGACAGTCGTCGCTTATGCGTGATTTCAGCCAGCGGGTTCGTTTGGTCCATAAATTGAGACAGCTGGCTGCTGCTGAAGAACTCCTTGACGGCCGCGACCACCGGTTTCGCGTTGATCAGATCGTGGGGCAGTACCGTTTCCATATCGAGGAGATTCATGCGCTCCTTGATGCTTCGCTCCATGCGAACCAGGCCCAGCCGGAACTGATTTTCGAGCAGCTCACCGACCGACCGTACACGGCGATTGCCCAAGTGGTCGATGTCGTCGATTTCGCCTTTTCCGATTTTCAGGTTCACGAGGTAGCGGATGACTTCCACGATGTCCTGAGCGGTCAGGGTGCGCTGATCGAGCGGCAGATCCAATCCAAGTTTCTTGTTGAGCTTGAGCCGGCCGACCGGGGACAAATCGTAGCGTTTCGAGTTCAAGAATAAATTGTCGAACAACGCCCGTGCCGTATCGACGGACGGAGTCTCACCGGGACGGAGACGGCGATAGATTTCCACCATCGCTTCCTCCTTCGACCCGATTTTCTCCATTTCCAACGTATCGAGGATCACCGGCGTCGCGGTGGCCATATCGAGATAGATGACCTTAAATTCCTCAACATCGCTCTCGACAATCTGTTCGACGATCTCGGGGGTCAAGCGCTGATTCTTTTCCGCCAGCTTGTTCTTCTTCGAATCGAGCAATTCCGTGAGAATGGCACGCCCCACCAACTCGGTCGGAAGCATGGGAATTTCCTTCACGCCCGACGCCTTCAGTTTGGCGATCATGCCTTTCGTCAGCCTGGCGCCTTCCCGGACTATCGGTTCCTTGCCACCCTTGTCCGTCACCTCTGCGGAACACCGAAGCCCATGATGGATTTCCGGGTCCAACTTGCGGAACATCTTGCCCTTCGATACCCGAATTTCTTCGACCGGGTAGTACATTTTGAGCAAATCGTCGCTCGAAAACCCAAAAGCCTTCAATAAGATGGTAGTCGGCATCTTCCGGCGGCGATCGATGCGCACATACAGGATGTCTCTCGCATCGAACTCAAAATCGAGCCAAGAGCCTCGATAGGGAATAATTCGTGCCGAGTACAACACTTTGCCGCTCGCATGGGTGCGTCCCTTGTCGTGTGTGAACGACGCGCCAGGAGATCGGTGAAGCTGGCTGACGACGACTCGCTCCGTTCCATTGACGATGAACGTGCCTCGCTCAGTCATCAACGGCAATTCACCGACATAGACCTCCTGCTCGCGCACATCCAGCACTTTCTTCCGAGGTCCCTTATCCTCCTTATCAAACACGACCAAACGGACACGCAGCTTCAACGGAACCGCAAAGGTCATACCCTGCTCAAGACATTCGCGTTCGTCGTATTTCGGTGTCCCTAACGTGTAGCTCGAAAATTCGAGTACCGCCGTATTGTTATAGTCCGGGATCGGGAAGACACTGGCCAACGCCGCCTGCAGTCCATGATCCTTCCGACGTTCCGGCTCGACTTCAAGCTGCAAAAATTCTTCGTAGGAACGCTTTTGGATTTCAATCAAATCCGGAATATCGATGTTGGTTCGAATACGAGAATAATCTTTCCGCTCGACGAACTCCTGTAGAGTCGTTTCGGACATGCCTACTCCTCCACGCGGGTTGATGGTGAACAGCAGTCACCAGTCATAACACGCTCATGAAAAGACGACCGTCGTCAGCCTCACCGACTAACGAATACCCAGTAGCTATGACGAATGTGCTTACTTGACTTCGACCTTGGCACCGCTTTCTTCGAGCTTCTTCTTCATCGTATCGGCTTCTTCCTTGGTCACGCCGGCCTTGACCGGCTTGGGCGCCCCTTCCACAAGGTCTTTGGCTTCTTTGAGTCCGAGGCTGGTGAGCTCGCGCACCACCTTGATGACTTGGATCTTCTTATCAGCCGGAGCGGACGCGAGGATGACGTCGAATGCCGTCTTTTCCTCGGCAGGAGCCGCTGCTCCACCACCTGCAGCCGGCGCTGCTGCCATCGCGACCGGAGCCGCTGCCGTCACGCCAAACCGCGTTTCCAACCCCTTCACCAGTTCAGCAAGATCGAGCACACTCATGCTTTCGATCGCCTTGATCAATTCTTCCTGCGACAATTTCCCTTCCGTAGCTGGCATGTCCCCTTCTCCTTTCCGTTTATCCTGAATGGCTGCAATGACTCTGACGAACTTCGATAAAACCGCGTTCAACGTATAGACGACGCCGCGAATCGGCCCTTGCATGGCCGAGAGCAGCATGGCCACGAGAACTTCTTTCTTCGGCAGTTTCGCAACGGCGGCCAGCTCTGCGGGCTGGAGGATCTTCCCTTCCAGCACTCCGGCCGTCATGCGAATCTTTTCTTCTCGCTTCTCCGCGCCGATGAAATCCTTCAGAACTTTGGTCGGCAACACAGGGTCGTCGTACCCGATGACCACCCCGGTCGGACCTTTGAGATGCGCCTTGAGGCCGGCCAACACCGTGCCCTCGGCGGCACGAGCCGCCAACGTATTTTTCACGATACGATATTCGGCCTTCGCCCCACGGAGCTGCTTTCGCAACTCTGTGACCTGGTTCACAGGCAGGCCGACACATTCAGTCAAGATGGCGAGACGAGCGCGACCGAACTTTTCGGCCAATTCCGCCACCGCTGTAACTTTCTCTTCCTTCTTCATCGCTCTCCTTCTTCGAAGAATCGTCAACCGTCACTGATGAGTCGTCGACCAGGAACCATGGGTGCCCTGACGGACGCGTGACGAAAGACGTCGTTCGACTAACTCCACTGCTTCGTCAGCGCGACGGTATCCAATTTCACACCGGGACCCATCGTGCTGGAAATCGTGGCGCTCTTGAGATAACGCCCTTTGCATGAGGCCGGCTTAGCCTTGATGACGGATTCAAGGATGGCCGAGGCATTGTCGTACAGTTTCGTCGGATCGAACGACACTTTCCCAACCGGTACGTGCACGATACCGGCCTTTTCGACCTTGAACTCCACACGACCCTTTCGGATGTCCGCGACAGCCTTTCCAACCTCGAAAGTGACTGTCCCCGTCTTAGGATTCGGCATCAATCCCCGAGGCCCCAGCACCTTACCGAGTTTTCCGACCGAGGCCATAAGATCAGGCGTGGAGATCGCGCAATCGAAATCCATCCATCCACCCTTGATTTTTTCCATCAAGTCATCAGCCCCGACGTAGTCGGCACCCGCTTGACGCGCCTCCTGCTCCTTTTCGCCTTTTGCAAACACGAGGACACGAACCTTTTTCCCCGTTCCGTGGGGAAGCGAAGCCGTTCCTCGAACCAGCTGATCGGAGCGTTTTGGATCGATTCCCAGCCTAAGCGCAAGATCCACCGACTCATCAAACTTTGCAAAGGCCGATTTTTTCACGGTTTCAACGGCCTCACGCAATCCATACACGCGAGGCTCAACGTTCTTGATCGCCGTATCCATTTTCTTTCCCATACCTGCCGCTCCTTCGCTCTCGCTATTATCCTTGAATGACGACGCCCATGCTGCGGGCGGTACCCTCGATGATTTTGGCCGCCCCCTCCACATCAGCCGCATTCAAATCCGCCATCTTTTTGCGGGCAATTTCGTTCAATTGCTGTCTCGTGATTTTCCCAACCTTATCTTTCTGCGGCACACCAGACCCCTTGATGATCCCCGCGGCCTTTTTAAGGAGATCCGAAGCAGGCGGCGTTTTCATCACGAAGGTGAAGGTACGATCCTTGTAGACCGTAATAATGACGGGGATGATACTGTCTCCGTCCTTCTGGGTCTTGGCATTGAACTGCTTGCAGAACTCCATGATATTGACTCCATGCTGGCCCAGCGAGGGACCGACAGGAGGAGCTGGATTGGCCTTGCCAGCCGGAATTTGCAACTTGATCTGCGCCGACACTTCTTTCGCCATTTCTTCCTCTTTCTCCTTACGCGATCAGCAATCAGCTATTGACGTCAACCGTGATCTGGGCTGACGTCGGCCGATCGGTCTATATCCGTTCCACTTGTAAAAATCCTAATTCAACCGGGGTCGACCGGCCGAATATGCTCACCATGACCTTCAACCGGCTATGGTCCTGATCGACTTCATCAACCACACCGTTGAACCCCAAGAATGGGCCATCGATGATGCGAACGTTGTCGCTCTTGATAAACTTGACCTGTTCGCGTGGTTCAGCCTGACCCGCATCGACTTGCTTGAGCAAGGACTCCACTTCCTCGCTGGTCAGCGGTGTCGGCACGGCGCCCCCTCCGACAAACCCTGTCACTTTTGGAGTTTCCTTGATCATTTGCAACGTCTCATCCCCCAATGGAGACTCCAGTTCCACAAGAACATAACCCGGAAAGAACTTTCGCCGGGAGGTGCGTCGCTTGCCATCCTTGATTTCAATCACATCTTCTGTCGGAACAAGCACCTGCCCGAGCTTCTCGACAAGCCCCATTTGATTCGCACGCTCCACGAGACTGGTCTTCACGCGCCCCTCAAAACCCGCGTACGTATGGATGACGTACCAGTTCTTTGTCATGCACCACCCTCAGGTCTTCGATGAATTACCGCGGAATCTTCCTACCCATTTTTCAGGAGGCTAAATGACCTTGCCCACCAACCATGAAAGGAATGAATCGATGACGGACAAGTACAACGACATTAGGATACAGAACACAATGACCACCGTTGTTGAGCCGACGGTTTCTGCACGACTCGGAAACGAAACCTTTTTCATCTCCGCCCGCACGTCCGTCACAAACAACCGAATCGATTCTGTCATACGCTTAAACATTGCGACTCCGCTTCTATCGTCCTATTAAGAACTACCCAGCCGGTTACGTCAGACCTGCAGTGCCTATCCGACGACCACACTCAACACCCCCCCTGACTCCCGGTTCGAGCAAGCTTGGGGTGGCAGGGGCACTAGGATTTGAACCCAGACTCTCGGTTTTGGAGACCGATGTGCTACCATTAACACCATGCCCCTCCCTGAATAGTGCCGAGTCCTGAGTGCCGCGCTAACCGGTTCCTTCACAAACCTCGCACTGCGCGCTCAGTACGCTATTTCACTTCCTTATGAGGCGTGTGCTTTCGGCAGAACTTGCAGAACTTGTTTCGTTCCAACCGATCCGGATCGTTCTTCTTGTTCTTCATGGACGAGTAATTCCGCTGTTTGCAAAGCGTACACGCCATGTCGATAATTTCTCGCATTGTAGTCCTCGTTATTCGTCAACCGTCACAACATCAAGCGAAGGATTCGTCTGCCCGTTTTCTCCGGTTGACTGACCATCGACGCTTGCCGTCCGTTTTACGCCAGAATTTCCGTGACGACCCCGGAGCCGACGGTCTTGCCCCCCTCGCGCACGGCAAACCGTAACCCCTGATCCATCGCGATCGGGCTGATCAACTCCCCCGTCACACTCACGTTGTCCCCCGGCATCACCATCTCGACCCCCGGATTGAGCTGCACCACCCCGGTCACATCCGTCGTCCGGAAGTAGAACTGCGGCCGATACCCGTTGAAGAACGGGGTATGCCGACCCCCCTCTTCCTTGGTCAACACATAGATTTCCGCCTTGAACTTCGTATGCGGCGTAATGCTCTTGGGCTTCGAGAGCACCATGCCCCGCTCCACGTCTTCTTTCTTGGTCCCCCGCAAGAGCACCCCAATGTTGTCCCCCGCCTGCCCTTCGTCGAGCACTTTGCGGAACATCTCGACGCCCGTCACGATGGTGCTCTGCGTCGGCCGCAACCCCACGATCTCGATTTCATCCCCGACCTTCACGATGCCCCGTTCACACCGCCCCGTCACGACGGTGCCCCGGCCGCTGATGGTGAACACGTCTTCGATCGGCATCAGGAACGGCTTGTCAATGGGCCGCTGCGGCGTGGGAATATAGGTATCGACCGCCTCTAACAGCTTCATGATGGCCGGAATCCCCAACGGCCCCTGGTTGCCTTCCATGGCTTGCAGGGCACTGCCTTGGACGATCGGGGTCTTGTCCCCTGGGAACCCATACTTGGAGAGCAGCTCCCGCACTTCCAACTCGACCAACTCCAACAGCTCTTTGTCGTCGACTTTGTCGGCCTTGTTCAAAAACACAACGATGTACGGCACCCCCACCTGCCGCGCCAATAAGATGTGCTCCCGGGTCTGCGGCATGGGGCCGTCTGCGGCGCTCACGACCAGGATCGCCCCGTCCATCTGGGCCGCTCCGGTGATCATGTTCTTCACGTAGTCGGCGTGGCCCGGACAGTCCACGTGCGCATAGTGCCGAGCATCGGTCTCGTACTCGACGTGGCTGATGGCAATGGTCATGATTTTGGTCGCGTCCCGTCGCCCTTGGCTCTCGCTCGCCTTCGCCACTTCGTCGTAACTGATGAATTTCGCCATCCCCCGATCCGCGCACACTTTCGTCAACGCCGCCGTCAACGTCGTCTTCCCGTGGTCCACGTGCCCGATCGTCCCAATGTTCACGTGCGGCTTCTTCCGCTCGTATTTCGCCTTCGCCATACCCCACTCCTTTGTCTAAAACACAAAAGGTAAAATCCCGCTGTGCTCCATGCCCTGCGCTTCGAGTCGAGCAAGCCTACACAAAACCAAGAGCCCAACACGCGAGGCGTCTAGTCGACCGCTAAGATCACTCCTACTTGGCTCCCGATAGTGTCAAGCGCGGTATGGAGCCCACGACGCGGATCGAACGCGTGACCTCGTCCTTACCAAGGACGTGCTCTACCAACTGAGCTACGTGGGCATTCGGCGCGTCAAGGGTCATTCGTGCAACCAGGCTCTCCTCAATCTATCTATTTCAACTACGACGCTTGACGTTGACTCTTACCGCCCTAGCACCAGCTTTTTGGAGCGGGCGATGGGATTTGAACCCACGACAGCCAGCTTGGAAGGCTGGAACTCTACCACTGAGCTACGCCCGCCTACTTTCCCTTCTTCATTCACATACAGATTCAAACCAAAACTCTTGAGGTACGCTTCTGACTCGCCCACTTGCAAGCTCGCCGGTACGAGCGAAGCTTGGTTTGGTGGGCAGGCAAGGATTCGAACCTTGGAAGACATAAGCCAGCAGATTTACAGTCTGCCCCCTTTGGCCGCTTGGGTACCTGCCCGCAATGTTTCATTGTTCTATGCAAACCAAATTTGCAGCACAAATAGAGGACGCTCTCACCGACCAATCGTTCAACAAAGACAAGTAGGCCTACCCGTGCACAACTCTCTTTCTCGAATCATTGAAGATTGATCCGCTGAGGTGCTCGGACAGGCTAGATCACGAAATGCTGGATTCTATTGATGAACTTTCTCCGTGTCAAGAGGAGAATTCGGCTCGGGTCCTTTTAATTTGTCATGTCCTTGAAACTCGGACAGGGGGAGACCCTGGAGAATCCTGGTAAAGTTTCTAATCGAACTATAAAATCATATTGAAAACCAAGAACTTGCCTCATTAAGAGTGTTGCCTCATCCAAACTGAGCTGCGACGGCTTGCCCAAATATCTTTTCTGCGCGAGGCGCCGTTCATCCGGATCTTCTGGGACGTAATACCCACGGAGCTCTCCTTTCTCAAATGCCACTTGGAATCGGCGTGTCCATTCACTGGCCTGTTGCCGCTCTTGAAACATTGATTTGCCGATCTTGCGCTGCACCTCAAGCTGGTTCCACACCACCCAACCAATGAAGACTGCCCACGTTTCATTGAGCGCTTCCCACGACTCTACCGGTGTCAAGTAGCGCGATTCCGTCTCATCTTTTCGCTGGGCAATCGGAGTGATCTCCACTTCTCCATATCGACAGGCTTGCCACTCTCTCGCGAAGCGCAGGAGTCCTTCGGGGCGCTGGTCGCTCTCAGTGACTGCCAAGTAATCCATATAGGCGTGGAACAGTTCATGATAGAGCACCTCCAATTCCTTGTGCGTCATCTTGCCAAGCGGTTTGAGCGTCCTTCCAGCGGCATTAAATGACAACGACCGATTAAGGACCATTCGATGCTCGCCGAGATGGTATTCGGCAGCGTAGGTCCGAAGATCATCGAATTCAAAATGAATAAAATCAGGGGGCAGTGCTTTCAGAAACTTGGTCGGCAACCGTAAGCGTTCCGCGTCATCGATGAGACGTGCCCATGTCTGGCCCGCACTCCGCTCTTCATTCGACGAGATGGCCGAGGCTTCTGCGAGGAAGGCCGACCCCGACCAGCAGCACCACACCAGAAACAATCGGATCGAGAGGTCACTCATACAGGCGGGGAAGGAGAGCCAGCGCGCAACGCCGGAAACTGCGTGATTAATAGTACGGGTCTCGTGCCATCCCCCAGTCCTCTCGTCCACCCTCCTCTATCAATGCGAGTGTATCGAGAAGATCCGAGGACACATGGTCCAGAAACCTCGAAGGTTTTGAAAGCAACATTCCGCTGGTCCTGTCGTACACGTTGATGGGATACGTCAAAAACAAATGGCGCTTCGCTCGAGTCACGGCCACATAGAAGAGCCGCCGCTCTTCTTCCAATTCGTCATCCGTGAGAAAGGAATAGGCGGACGGAAACCGACCATCCACCACCCAAATCACAAAAACGCACTGCCATTCCAGTCCCTTTGCGGAATGAATCGTCGAAAGCACCAGCCGCTCATCATCGCGATCAGGCGCCTCCACATCCACCGCACTGCCATCCGGCGGTTCCAGCGCCAAATCGGCAAGAAACTCATCGATGCCATGATACCCCTCGGCAATCGTGTGAAGGTGATCCAAATCTCTCGTACGCTTCGGATAGTCGTCGTACTGATCTTTGAGGATCGGAAGATAGTACTCGTAAATGTGATTGACTTGTTCAGCGGGCTGCCGGTCATCCGATCCACCCAGACTCTCCAAGGTATTGGCTAGATCCTTGAGACCTTGTCCAGATCGGCCACTCACCCCGCGCAGCACATCAAAGGGCCGTTCAGCTTTCACAATCGCAGCGAGTAAGTCCTGGGCCTTCTTCGGCCCCACACCTTCCACCAACATGAGGACACGATGCCAGCTGACCGTATCAAGTGGATTCGAGACCACTCGCACATGGGCCAGCAAATCTTTGACATGCGCCGTTTCGATAAACTTCACGCCCCCGCGTTTGATAAAGGGTAACCCCTTGCGCGAGAGTTCGATTTCCAGGTCAAAGGAATGAAAACTCGACCGAAACAGCACAGCCACTTCGCTCAGCGGCACTCCCTCTTCCCGCAACTCAAGAATCTTCTGCCCAATGAACCGTGATTGCGCATTTTCTCCGGCCGCCTCGACCAATGCCGGCAACGGCCCATCGATCTTTCTCGTGAAGAGGCGCTTCGTATACTTCTCCGCCGCTTCCTCGATAATGCAGTTGGCCAAGTTTAAAATCGGCTGGGTGCTGCGATAGTTTTCTTCAAGCTTGTAGATCGTCGTGCCGGGAAACAGCGCCGGGAAATCCATGATGTTCTTAAAAGTCGCGCCCCGGAACGCGTAGATGGATTGAGAATCATCGCCGACCACCATCACATTCTGATGCGTCGCCGCCAACTGGCGAATGACTTCGGCCTGCAAGCGATTCGTATCCTGATATTCATCCACGAGGATGTAGCGATACTGACGGGAAATGTTCGCGCGAGCCGCCTCGTCCAGCAACAAAAGCTGTCGCAGCATGACCAACAGATCGTCGTAGTCCAACAGTTGCTTTTGACGTTTCGCAGTTTGATAGGCTTTCTGAAGCCGCCCGAGCTCCTCTGAGTGATCGGCAAAATGGCTGAACTCCTCCAAGATGATCTCGTCGAGACTGCGTAAGGTATTCTCGCTCTTACTGATCATTTCCATGATCGTCCCCTTGCGGGGAAAGCGCTTGTCTTTTTCGTTCAGACCCAGCTGCGATCTCACCAGCGCGATCAAATCTTCCGCATCGCCCCGATCCAGAATGGTGAACCCCGGTTCGACGCCGATGGACCTGCCGTGCCGCCGCAGCAGCATGTTTGCCACCGAGTGGAACGTCCCGCCGCAGACCCGCCGGCTACTCATTCCGATCAGGTCGCCGGCGCGCTCCAACATTTCCTGGGCCGACTTCCGCGTAAACGTAAGGAGGAGAATGTTGGACGGGTCCACGCCGGAATCGATCAAATAAGCCACGCGATAGACCAATGTGCGTGTCTTTCCGCTCCCAGCACCCGCAATGACCAGCGAGGGACCATCGCCCGCCGTCACCGCCGCCAGTTGCTGGGGGTTCAACGCCGCAGCATAGTTGATGGTCAACTTGCGCGGTACGGCCTCCTCAGCAGGCCGCTTCAACACATACGTTTTAACTTCTCTTTCCATGGAGATACGGGAAGAAATTGTTAGACGATTCGATCATTCGGGAAGAGTCGTTCTATACCATACTCCACCAGTATTTTCACAGCGACATCATCACCCACAACTTGATCACCAGCCAAACCACGAAGGCAATCATGAACATCAGCAGCGCCACCGTACCTCCGATAATTCCGACCACGTAGAACCAATCGGTATGGGTCTCACGGCCCGGTTTCATCGCAGCCTCGCGAAGCAGCGCGGCATTCCTCGCGTGACTCCGAAACCACACCGAGAAAAGATCTCCGACAATCGGAACTGCTCCCACCGTGCCGTTGATCAGGAGATTAAGACTCATGCGGGCCACCACGATGCGCGGTAGTTGCAAACGCGTCGCCAGCGCAAGAATGATCGTGCCGATCAGATTGGCCAACACATCGCCGACTCCGGGAATGAGTCCCAAGAGCGGATCGAGTCCTAAATAGATCGACGTTCCCGGAATCTTGATCGTGGTATCCAGCGCCTTGGCAAGCATATCCGCAATCGCGAGCAGGTGTTCGCGCGCCTCATCGCGCGGCAACACCTTTACGCGAGGCTCCGACTCCGCATCCTGCGCCGGACTGAATTCCATTTGATGAGCCCTCTGATTCCGCAGAACTCACTCTATCGGAAGGGATGGTTTACGGCAACATAGCGAGAAGCTATCCGTCACGCTTTGAATGCCGCTCCGGTCTCCGCTATAATCCGCGCTTTACTAGGAGAATTCATGGCCACTGCCAATACTCAATATAAGGAACAGCTTCGCCAACTGGCTGAACTGATGCTCGCCGTGTCGGGCGAATCGGTCACCATGATGAAACGCAATGCGCCCGAACAGGCGCTGAAGCTCAAACGCCAGGAGGAATGGGGCATCTATTTGGAATTTCTCAAGATCATGTTCAATCTCACGGACAGACTGGTGGCCCTGCACGTCCCGTTGAAGGACCAGATGGAGTTCATGAACGGGTTGGAAGACGCCGTGACGCAACAGTTGAAACGCGCACTGGAACCGGCATTCGGGGCTAATGCGGATCAAATGGAAATCGTGCTGACCATTGGCACCACGGTAGCGGAGAGCCGCCGAGTATACGAAAAATACAAATTCTTGATCACGGAAGACTCCAAGACCAAGAATGAGATGTTTCATGACTTCGGCGAGAAAGTAACGGAGGCCCTCGGGGCGCCCGGCAATGTCCAGCTGAGCTCAGCCGCAACGCTCTGTGCCAGCGCGGCGGTTCCCGCGCTCAGCGCGGTGTTGCAAGGACAAGCGCCACCCTCTCCTGAAATTGTGCAAGGCGCGCCTACTTCCGACCAACCTACGATTGGACAGCAGCGATCGACCGGTCAGGACATTAAGCTTGTCAGCCTGATGTCGAGCGTATCGGGCGAAGAGGTTGAGACACGCTGGGGCCTTCATCCGCAATTCCGCAACGACCTGACGCCGACCGAACTGCAGCAACTCACCAAACTGCTGAACCAGGTTGCGAAAATCCTTGGCGAACGTTATGCCGCCGTGGCATTCTCCGAAGAATGGGCCTCGTGGCATAAGGCAGGGCATGCCTGATCCAAACCCGTGGTCGCCCTCCACAGCCTGTATCCATGCCTTATTTTGACCTAAGGAGTGTTTGTGGATTCTCAGAATAATGACGTAACCAGTTCCCCCAATCCTCTCCCCCAGAGCCTCAACCGCCTGCCTGAACTGGCGCGGAATCTGTGGTGGAGCTGGACCTTGGAAGCTCGTCAACTGTTCGAAGTGATCGATCCGACCTTGTGGTTTCTCACCAACCATAATCCGGTCAAACTCCTTGCTGATGTCAAGGCGGACCGGCTCACGCGCTTGGCCGAGGATCCAGCGTTTCTCCGTCAATACTCAGCCGTGTTCCGCCTGTTTGACGAGTATCTTGCCAACAAAAAGAGTTGGGTGGGAACTCACCATGCCGACTTGACGAAGACGACCATCGCCTACTTCTCGGCCGAATTCGGCTTACATGCCTCCGTTCCCATTTATAGCGGCGGCCTCGGCATCTTGGCCGGTGACCATTGTAAGGAAGCGAGCGATCTGGGTTTACCGCTCGTCGGTATCGGATTCATGTATCCGCAAGGCTATTTTCGCCAACGGATTACGCCGGAAGGATGGCAAGAGGCGGCCTACGCCCCGTTCAACCGTGACGAGTCTCCAGTGCATCCGGCGCTGACTCCCTCGGGAGAGCCTTGCCGGTTTGCGGTCGAGATGGGCAACCGCCGTGTGACCGCGGCAGTCTGGAAAGTATTGGTGGGACGGATCCCGCTCTTCCTCATCGATACCGACGTGCCGGAAAACAGTCCCGAAGACCGCGCTCTTTCGGCTCGTCTGTACGGCGGCGATCAGGAAATGCGGCTGTGTCAAGAAATCTTGCTGGGCATCGGCGGCGTGCGCATGCTGCGTTCGCTCGGTATCTCTCCATCAGTCTGGCATGCCAACGAAGGTCACTCAGCATTCCTCACACTGGAGCGAGTACGCGAATTGGTCCAAAAGGGTTCATCCCACGCGGAAGCCAGCGAACTTGTCCGTCAGAGCACGGTCTTCACGACGCACACGCCCGTGCCGGCCGGGCACGATGTATTCCCGCACTATCTGATGGATCGATACTTTGCAGGCTACTGGGAACAATTGAGCCTTTCGCGTGACGAATTTCTCCGACTCGGTGAAACTCCCGAGTCGCGCGGACAAGGCTTCAACATGACCGCCCTGGTCATGCGCTTGTCGGCCCACGTCAACGGCGTAAGCCGCGAGCACGGCCGCGTCACGCGCGAGATGTGGCACCACTTCTGGCCAGGGTTGCCGACCGACCAGATACCGATCCGCAGCGTGACGAACGGGATTCATGCACCGACATGGATCTCGCCGGAACTCCACCATTTATACAGCAAATCACTCAGCCCGACCTGGACACACACCTGCGACGATCCGGCCATGTGGCAGCGGGTGATGGATATCCCAGATCATGAACTGTGGACCGTTCGACAAACGATGAAGCGGAAGCTGATGGGGTTTATCCGCGATCGAGCCAGAAACGGTTGGATGCATGGGCACCTGCAGCCGTCTCAAGTCCTCACGCGCGGCACGCTGCTGGATCCCGAAGCGTTGACGATCGGGTTTGCCCGACGATTCGCGACCTACAAACGGGCAACCTTACTCTTCCGAGACCTGGAACGGTTGAAGGCTCTCCTCCAAGACCGATGGAGGCCGGTGCAACTTATCTTCGCGGGAAAGGCCCACCCGGCCGATGAACCAGGGCGATACTTTATTCATGAAGTGCTGAGCTTCTGCCATGATCATAAGCTGGGAGGTCGCGTCGCATTCCTCGAAGATTACGAGATGCATATGGCGAAGTATCTCGTCCAAGGCGTCGACATTTGGTTGAACACCCCTCGATTTCCGCTGGAAGCCAGCGGCACCAGCGGAATGAAAGCCGCCCTGAACGGCGTGTTGAATCTGAGTGTTCTTGATGGATGGTGGGTCGAGGGATACAACGGGGCCAACGGCTGGGGCATCCAGCCGTTGAGCGAGCAGGCCGATCCGCAAGCTCAAGATCACCACGATACCGAACAGCTCTATCGCATGTTGGAACAAGAAGTCGTGCCGCTGTTCTATCAGCGCGATCGTGACGGCATTCCCCGAGGTTGGCTCCAAATGGTCAAAGAATGCATCCGTACCATCGCACCCCAGTTCTGCACCACGCGTATGGTGAAAGACTATGTCAGTCTAATGTACCGTGGCGCCACGGTACGTCTGCCGACGACATGGTAGCTCGGTTCGACGTTGTAGGTCGGCGTCACCCAGAGCATCCAGGGGTCAACCCACTCCGCACCCGGCTGGTACGAGGCGCGCTCCTTCTCAGTCTCATCACAGCGCCTCTCTATACCGCATCGGCAGAAACTCCTGCCGCGGTCGAATCGAAAGCTGAGGCCCTTTTCAAAGCCGGTGACTACCCAGCCGTCACGGCTCTCTTCCGAGAGCTGCCACCTGATGCCAGGCCGTCGCGACAATTCCTCCGCCTTTCCCTGTTAAGCTACGTCCGCACTGGGCGAACAGATGAAGCGCTCGCGATTTACGGGAAATTGAACCAGCTGGGACAGTCTCACGACTCTTCACTCCTTCGCCCATTGGCACTCGGCGTAATTACCAGCCATGTTCGGGACCGGAAAGAGCATGTTCGTATCGCAGCCTATTCGGCCTTGGCAGACTTGGGCCTGCCGGAAACTGCGGCGTTGTTAGAGGATGGCCTACTTGATACCTCGATTGTCGTACGGGCGCGCGCGGCAGAGGCGATCGGGAAAGCCGGACTCGCCGCGAAGTCCGGCGCATTACGCCGTGCCCTGCGTGATGAGATGCCGACCGTCCGCATCGCCGCGATGACCGCATTGGGAGAAGCGAACGCCGCCGATGTTCGGCAACGGTTGCTCGACGTTGCGCGCTCTGAAGACGGGCCTGAAGCCATTTTCGCGTACGCAGCCCTGTTTAAGCTGGGCCATTCCGAGAAGCTGGACGACATCACCAGCGCGGCCACGTTACCGGATGCGGAATCGAGAATGGCGGCGTTGGGTGTCTTAGGGCGCCTGAAGCGCCCGGCAAGCCTGGCAGTCCTTGCCCAAGCTGTGTATGATCCCGATCCATCCGTGCGTGCCTTCGCTGCCGGAGCGCTGGGAGAGTTCGGTTCCCCCGGCGGCGTGGCTCCGTTGACACATGCCATAGGGGACGAAATGGCGATGGTTCGCGGCGTGGCCGCCGCAAGTCTGGGGAAACTCGGGATCAAGGAAAACCGGCCTCTGTTGATGGCGCTCACCAGGGATCCGAATTTTCACGTCCGTGCCAATGCCGCAGAAGGGCTGCTGCACCTCGGAGAGGCCTCAGCGATTACTCTCGCGTCTGATCTGGCCCGGCATCCCGACCCTTCCATTCGCGGCGCGGCAGCGCAGGCTTTGAGCGCATCCTCCGGCGAACAAGCGCTGACGGTTCTACAAACCCTACTGCAGGATCAGCAGCCGCTTCCTCGCCTAATGGCCGCCAAGGCCTTGCGAAAAGGCAGTGACAACGCTGTGCCCTCACTGGTGAGAGGGTTACAAGACTCCGATGAAGCCGTGCGAATCGCTGCGGCGAACAGTCTGTTACAACAGCTAGGCCGGCTGAACCCATCAACACGTCGCCGCTAACTGAGGACCTCCATGGCCAAATTTCTCAGCGTCCTGGTGTTGCTCGTCAGCGCATTCGGAGCGGGCTACTATCTCGGACAACGGCCCGTCGGAACGCTGCAGAAAACGGTCTCCGACCTTCAACAGACGTTAAAGGATTTGTCTCGAAACGTATTGGATACGACGCTCGGAATCGAGCGCGATCTCCGCAGGCGTCAAGGTCTCGTGGAGGCCAAATCCCATTTAGTACAGGCAAAAGCGCACCTCGTGGAACGAAACTTCGGCGACACGGCGAAAGAACTGGCTGAGGCCGTCAATGCCGTGGAAACCACTACGAAAGGAACCAAGCCGGACAGCTCCACGAATGCCCTAGCGGATCTGGCTGGAGCACTGAGGGAGGTACGGCTGGAAATCGCGATGGGGAAGCCGGTATCGTTGAAGAAACTGGATGAGTTACAGCTACGGATGGATCAATTGCTCAATAAGTAAACGGGGTCAGGCATTGGCCGGTTGAGAGATCGGCTGTTTCTTCCACTTCGCCAAAATTCGTTCCACCCGCATCTTGACCACCATATCGGGATCCTTGAGCAACGGCTTGATCGCTTCGCGGCCTCGTTCGTCGCCGATCGATTCCAAGGCGGCAGCCGCCGTCAACCGCGTGAACCAGTCTTTATCGCCAAGCATTTCAATCAACGGATCGATGGCTTCGCCGCTTTTAATCCTTCCCAACGCGAGCACTGCGCTCTTGCGGACATTTTCATCCTTGTCGCGAAGCGCCACAATCAACTTCTCAACGGACGGCCGACCCAGTTGGACCAAGGCCTCGATGGCATCATCCTTAAACTCATCGTTCCGAAGTTGGAGCATCAGAGGATCAAGCACGCGTTCATCGCGGATTTTGCCGAGCGCAGCAATGGCATACTTGCGCACTTCCCAGTCACGGAGCAATTTGAGGAGTGTGTCGACGGCGGGAGAGCCCACCTGACTTAATGCTTCAATCGCAACTTCTCGGACCTGCCAATCACCGTCGCGCAACGCGCGGGTCAATGGCGCCACACAACGCTCGTCACCCATCTCGCCGAGTGTGATGATAGCTTCTCGGCGGACCACCCAGTCAGGATCATTCAGGAGGTCGATCTGAATATCGATCTCATCCTTTACCTGCTCTTCTTCAAGCGCAACAGGATCTTGGCCGATGGTCAGCGCGTCAGACTGGGCTGGTGATTCAGCCTGGGTCGGATCGGCGGCAACGCCACCGAGTGGCCCATCACCGGCCTGCTGGTTGAGAGGATTCATCCCCTGAATTGAATGTTTTGGTTCTTGTTCCATTGAATCAGTACCAGACACGACTGCGGCACCCGCTAGACTAGGCAGAGGTAGCCGCCGCACCTTTGCTTCCAGCCGCCCGCTTTTTTCGCAGTGCAAGCGCCCGCCGTTTCCGCTGCTCCCTCTTCAATCGTTTCTTGAGTGATCTTACCGCGGAATCCCCTTCAGGATTGCCGTGGTTGGTGAGCTTCGCTGTAATCTTCTTTTTCAACCTGGCTTCATCCGGTTCCGCGGCTCGCTTCTTGGCCATCGATCTGTGCCTCCCCTTCGAATAGACTTACGTATTGTACGGTGACGACGAGAAGGTGCAGTCTAGTAGAGAGCTTTGCGCACTGTCAACCTCGAGTGGACAACCAGCATACGGGGTCGTTGGCGAGGAGCAGACCGGGAAGCCTGCGGAATAGGCTGAACTTAGTTGATGACCAATGAGGCGACCGGAACCTGCGCCGGATGATCCGCAACGAGCATCGCAAGCGCCCAGCGATTGCGCCTCTCGATCCAAAGATCACCTATGAAATTTCGAGCTGGCGAAACCATACCAGGTGACGTCCGGTCAAATTCCGGCCCGGCAGCGGCAAGAAGTGAGGTCGCTCGTTCTGAGAATCGTTCTGAAAGCAAGATCAGCTCCGGATGGCGCTCACCGACGATCTCCACTTGCACATGCGCCAACCCTTCATGCTCCATACCCAACTGCACGGCCGCACGACGGGAAAGATCAAGAATCCGGCCTTTTTCGTAAGGACCACGGTCGGTAATCCGCACATAGAGGTGTTTCCCATTGGTCAAATTAACCACACGCACCACACTCCCAAGAGGAATAGTTCTATGCGCAGCCGTCAGGGCTTCCATATCGAATAGCTCGCCATTCGCAGCTTGTTTTCCGTGAAACTGTTCACCGTACCATGAAGCTACTCCTCGATCCTTGATCCCGACATCGAGTTGCATATCCCCTTTGGGAATCCAAGAACAGGCTCCCAACGAAAGACATAGAACCATTGCACAATGCTTATACGATGAGGACCAGCTGTGGTGGATGTCTGTGTACATGCTGCGTTTCGCCTCCCTTTGGCTTGCTATCGACCGTTCGTCGTACACGTCGATATCAGGTTATGAGAGACATAGGACTTCAACAATACCGACTGGAGTACCCGCCACCCCCACCTCCGTATGGAGTCCACCAATTCCGTTATCAAGGGGGGAAAACACACGCAACGGCAAGAAGCTGGCCTGCGGCGCACCTCTATATAAAGGAGAAGTACGTCTAAATCAACACCTTGAGAGTGAAACAGACCGGGCAATGAAGACGAAGAACTATCGACGAGCACAGAGTGACGAACGTTCACGTCCGAATAGCCATACCACTGCGCAGTCGTGTTTCCTCAGGGCATGTGGTCCTTGTGGCCGTATTGACTGCTTCCGACGGAGTGAGTAAGATCCCTGAGTCAATGCTGTCGTATTCTAGAGCGTTACCGCTCCATTCTCCACAGTTGCTCACACCGATATCGCATTCGTGATCGACGTTCAGAACATTACCAAACGATACGGCCATCACACGGCTATTGATCGCGTCACCTTCTCCGTGGCCAAGGGAGAAGTCTTGGCATTCCTTGGCCCCAACGGCGCAGGCAAAACGACCACCATGCGGATCCTGACCTGTTTCATGCCGGCGACGGAGGGCAGTGCGAAAGTGGCCGGCTATGACTGTACCGATCAACCACTGGAGGTCAAGCGGCAGATCGGATACCTGCCGGAAACTCCGCCGGTCTATCAAGAACTGACGGTCACCGAATATCTGACCTTTGTCGGACGACTTCGCGGGATCACAGGACCTAAGCTGACATCAGCGCTCGACCAATCAGTCGGACGGCTCGAACTCGGCTCCGTACGCCACCGGCTGATCGGCAACCTCTCCCGTGGCTATCGCCAACGCGTAGGACTGGCACAAGCGCTGCTGCACGACCCCCCGGTGCTGATCCTCGACGAACCGACGGTCGGTCTCGATCCCAAACAGATCATTGAAATCAGGGAACTCATCAAGAGCCTGGCCGGCTCGCATTCAGTCATTCTCAGCACTCATATCCTCCCGGAAGCGACGGCAGTCTGCCAACGAGTGGTCATTATCAACAAGGGGCGGATCGTCGCGGAGGATACCCCCGAACAATTGTCGGCCCGACTACGTCAATCGGAGAAAATTTCAATTACCCTCAAGACATGCCCGGCCGACTGCGAGATGAAGCTCCGTGCGATCTCCGGCATCTTGAATGTTCTCCCAGGCCAGGCAGGGGGCACTTTCCTCATCGAGTGCGAACTGGGTCACGATCTGCGGGACGAGATCGCACGTGTGGTGGTCTCAAACCAGTGGGGATTGCTCGAACTCCGCACCGTGTCTATGACATTGGAAGACGTGTTCCTCCACCTCACGCGCCACGAGGACCATCTCTCAGATCCGACGGAAGCTATGGTCAGCACGGCCTCTGCTGAAAGGACGGACGCGTAGACACCCCATGACCCCGGTGCAGGCCGTCATCGCCAAGGAACTGCGTGGGTATTTCGTATCCCCCATTGTCTATGTGGTGGGGGCCGTCTTTCTGCTCATCTTTGGACTACTCTCATATCTCTATGTCGGATTTGCCGGTGCGCAAGCCATCCAATTGATGCAGATGCAGGGGGGGATGGCCCAGATCAATTTGAACGATCTGGTCTTTCGAAATCTCTTCGCCAGCATGCGTATCGTCCTCCTGCTCATTCTGCCTATTCTGACCATGCGATTGTTCGCGGAAGAGCGCAAGCTTCGGACGTTTGAGTTCCTGATGACGTCGCCCATCAGGATCAATGAGATAGTCATCGCCAAGTTCGTCAGTGTCTTTCTGGTTTATCTCGGCCTCTTGGGACTAACCGTGCTGGTGCCGACTGTATTGATGCTGTTCAGCGATTTCGATTGGAACCCCATCTGGACCGGCTATCTGGGGATGGTGCTGTTGGGAGCCCTCTTTCTTTCCGTGGGAGTGTTTGCGTCGGCGTTGACGGAGAACCAGATCGTCGCCGCCTTTGTCAGCTTCGGCATGCTGCTAACGATCTGGTTGATTTCCGGGTTAGGGAGCCTTTTCGGCGACACCCCTGCAGGCCGAATCATCTCGTATGTCTCCTTCATGGAGCACTATGAGCGTCTGGTGCGGGGACTCATCGACACAAGCGATCTCGTGTACTTCGGAAGCGGACTGGCGCTCATGCTGTTCCTCACACATCGAGTCGTGGAATCGACACGCTGGAAATGAACCTCAAATCTCTCCCCCTCGGCTTGCTCGGAGTCGTGCTCGGAATCGGGGGCATGATTGCGTACAGCCTTCGACCTGACTGGCTGTGGGCGGTCACGATCGCGGAAGGGTTGGCATTGATCTGCTTGGTGCTGTTTTTCGTCCTGCACTTCGAGACCGTCAAAGCCTTTTCAGGCCGGCGTTCGACCAAGATGGGGCTGAATAGCTTTCTCATGATCGTGCTCGTTTCGGGTATTCTGGTCATCATGAACTTTTTGGCGTCCCGGCACTCAGTACGCTGGGACCTTTCGGAGAACCAGAATTTCACGCTCGCACCGCAAACTCATCGGATCCTTCGAACCTTGGCGCGCGACGTCAAGATCACCGTTTTCACGAGGGAAAAAGATCCCGGCTACCAGGCCTATAAGGAACGACTGGAGAGTTATCGACAAGCCTCCACGAAGCTCACCATAGAGTTCATCGATCCGGAGAAACAGCCAAAGCTTGCCCAAAACTATGGAATCTTCCGAACCGATACCGCAATTTTTGAGAGCAACGGCCAGACGATCCGCGTCACCTCACCGTCTGAAGTGGAATTGACCGGTGCCCTGCTTCGAATATCCAAGGACGCCAAGAAACGCATCGTGTTTGTCGAGGGGCACAGCGAGCTGAGTGTCGAGGATAAGGATCGCAACGGCCTTTCCCTTGCGAAAGAAGCCCTGACTCGTCAAGGCTATGAGGTCGGCACCATCTCGCTCCTGAAGGAATCGGCCGTGCCGGACAATACTTCAGTGTTGGTCTTGGCCGGCCCACGCCGCGCTGTGATGAAAGAGGAGCAGGACCGTATTCAGAACTATGTCGAGAAGGGCGGCCATCTTTTGGTTCTGGCCGACCCCGACACTCAGACTGGTTTGGAGTCACTGCTCGCCCATTGGGGACTCGGCTTGGGTCCCGGGGTCTTGGTGGACTTACAGGATCGATTGGCCCAGGGAGACCTTACCGCACTATTGGTCAGGACGTTTACTGAGCATGAGATCACCCAGGACCTCACCTCTGCCGTGCTGTTGCCACTGTCCCGACACGTGATGTTCGACGAACTAGTTGGAAAAGATTGGGACTTCGTGCCGCTTGCCCGTACATCGCCGAACAGTTGGGCTGAAACGAATATGCAGGGCCGGGTCGTGAGCCTGAACGAAAAGGAAGACGTGAAAGGACCGCTACCCATGGCCGCAGCGCTGGCGCCTAAGAAGGCTCCTGAAGAAGGGAAACCGCGTCCGGCTATCGTGGTGATCGGCAACTCCACGTTTGTGTCCAACGCGTTTTTCAATTTTCCCGGCAACAGCGACTTTTTCCTCCACACGACGGGTTGGCTGGCAGAAGAACGCGACTTGATTTCCATCGCGCCAAAAGAGCCCGCGTTGCGACCCTTCACGCCTAACCCCACGCAGGAACGCGCGTTGATTTACATTCAGGTCGTCTTCCTTCCGCTCATGACGTTTCTCACCGGCATCATCGTGTGGAGAAAACGCCGCCGCCTCTAGCCTATGACGCGCTACTGGCCGACTTTACTCATGTTCGCCGTGCTGGCCGGTCTGGGTGGCTACCTCTATCTCGTCGAATTTCCCGCCAAGCAACGAGAAGAGAAACAGGAAAGCGAGCAGAAGCACCTCCTGCTTTTCCCGGAAACCGCGATCACCGGACTCTCCATCACCACCGCACAGGGACCGATCGAATTCAAGCTGACGGAACCTGGCAAGTGGACTATCGTAACCCCCCTTCAAACGGATGCGGATAACCGCGAGGTGCAGGCACTCATTCGAGCGTTAGTGACGGGGGCTGTGAATAGAACGGTTGAAGAGCAAGCCACCACACTGGCGCCATTCGGGCTTGAACAGCCGGTGACTACTCTCACCATCACAGCCGGAACGCAACAAGAGACGATTTTGATCGGCGACAGCGGTCCCCTTTCAAATACTCTCTATGTGCTGCGTGTATCGGACCGGCGTGTGCTCCTGACGAACCTGGCGCCGAAAGACTTCATCAATAAATCCTTGATGGCGTTCCGCCGGAAAGAGCTGCTGAGATTCGTGCAAAACGACATCGAGCGGGTTCGCCTGACCTATCCGACGACCGAAATCGTGATCTACAATATGGCCAAGGACAAGCCCAAGCCCTTGTGGAAAATCCGTTATCCGATCGAAGCCGAAGCAGACCAGAATGAAGTTCGTTCAATGATGTTTCGATTGGAAGACCTGAAGGCGCTTGGCATCATCGATCCCGGCCCCGAACGAGACGCTATTGCCAAGACCCTGACGACGCCAAAAGTGAAGGTCACGCTACATACCGCCGCCGGCGACCAATCAGTCCGGCTCTATCAGCCCGATCCCCAAAGCGGCGAGGCCATTGCGGAAACGACAGCCGATGCGCCGCTCTATTACATCAACCCGGCGCTGCTCAAGGACCTGACCAAGGAGCTGTTCAATCTGCAGGATAAACGACTCCTCGGCCTTGACTACACGGATATCGCGATGTTGTCGGTCAAAACCAGAGATCAGCAGTATGTCTTGATCAATCAAACCGGCGAGTGGGTGCTCGAAGACCAGCCTACGGATAAGGTCAGCCAAGAGGCGGCGGATCTCTTCGTCAGTCGAGTTGCGAATCTGCCGGCCGAGGAACGCGTGATGAAGCAGTCGGCGCCGCTGGCTCCGTATGGACTATTGGCGCCCAGTGCGGAATTTGTCGCCACCGGCAAAGACGGCAAAACCATCGGAAAACTGACGCTCGGCAACCATGCAGGAAACCTTGTCTTTGCCACCGGCCAACGTCTGCAGGGTGTGTTTCAAGTGCGTCCTGATCTCCTCACCCAGATTCCACTCAAGACCGACCTTCTCGCCAAACCGCAGGGCACTCAGGGAACCGGACAGTGATGGCCTCGCAGTCAAAGATGTCCGATAGACTTGTGACTACCGGCACCTTCAGCATTCCAGCTCCAAAATAATAATTTCATCCTCGGATCCTTCGCTCCTTAAAATTCAGGCAAACCCTTACCTATGTAGGGCTAGACCGATTTAGGACCCTCTCGTAGTATCCAGTTCTACCCTGTGGATTCACAGGAGTTTGAAAAGACCTCATTCCTTCAGTGTCAATCGAAAATGGATGGCTTCATATGAAACAAACCGTTACTGCCATATGCCAATATCTAGCCGCTACCCTGATCGTCGCTCTTTGTTTGAGCGCCTTTGGCTGTTCGGATAAAGCCTCGGTTTCGGATGAACCTGAGGTACCACTCTCGAGCTTGGGAATTACCCCCGGGAAGCTCCAGCCGGCCTTTTCAAGCAATGTCACAAGTTACGCATTCAGAGTATCGGCAGCCACGGCCAGTGTCACAGTGACGGCCAGGCCCAAGGATAGTAAAGCAACGATTACGATCAATGGGAACCTAACAAGTGCTGGGCAGGGGCGCATCGTGACACTTGGTCCTCCTGGATCGACTACCACCATCAGCATCAATTTGACGACACAGACAGGAGGCGAAACCACTTATAGCGTCGACGTCATTAGACCCTTATCAAGCGACAATAATCTATCAGCGTTGACCGTCACACCGGGCCCGTTGGCCCCTGCCTTTGATCCGGCTACCTTGAACTACACCGTTAACGTTGCTACCTCGGTTACCCAAGTGTCCGTCTCGGCAACGAAATCTGACCCTATTGCTGTGATGTCTGGTTCGGTAACGGCTGGAGCAGGAGTCGCAACAGGACAAGCGACCATCCCGCTTGATGCGCCAGGGACCAGCAAGCAGGTGTCGATCACTGTCACAGCGCCGAATGGCGCCGCTAAGACCTACACCATTACTGTCAACCGCCTCTCCGGCGATAACAATCTGTCGGCCTTAACGGTCACACCAGGTGTCTTGGATCCCGCGTTTGCTCCGGCTACTTTGAACTACTCGGTGGATGTGGCCACCAATGTCACTGCAGTGACCGTGACAGCCACGAAGTCCGATTCGAATGCCGTGATATCGGGTGACGTGCCCAATCAAGGACAAGCAATTATCCCGCTCGATGGACCGGGGACCAGCAAGATCGTATCGATTAGTGTCACAGCCCCGAATGGCGACTCAAAGACTTATACGATTACCGTGAACCGTCTTCTCTCAAGTGACAACAATCTGTCGGCCTTGACGGTCACACCAGGCGCCTTGGCTCCTCCATTTGCTTCGGGAACCTTGAACTACACGGTGGATGTGGCCACTGACGTTACCGAAGTGACCGTCACGGCAACGAAGTCCGATTCGAATGCCGTAATATCGGGTGATGTGCCCAATCAAGGACACGCAATTATCCCGCTCGATGGACCGGGGACCAGCAAGCTGGTGTCCATCATCGTGACGGCTCCGAATGGCACCTCAAAGACATACCGGATCACTGTGAACCGAGCTGCTCCGGCCAGCGACAACAACCTGTCGGCATTGACGGTGACACCCGGCACCTTGGTTCCCGACTTTGCTCAGAGCACAACGACGTATTCGGTGGAAGTTCCGTTCAGTGTCGACAGTGTAATCGTCTCCGCAACCAAATCCGATCCGAATGCCGTGATGTCGGGTGACGTAACGGCTGGAGCCGGGGTCGCAACAGGACAACAGCCCTTTCTCCTCGTACCACTATTACCCGTGACGGTGTCGATCACCGTTACGGCCCCGAACGGAGAATCAAAGCCATACTCTGTTGTCATCGTCAGAACGTTATTCTAGAAATGATCCCACTCGCCGTCGGATCCTATGGGATCCGACGGATCATAGAGCCGCCGTATCGACATCGCCATACCAGTATACGACCCACACAATCCCGCTAGTCCGAACACCAGCGGTTCTCACACCCTGGGTGAGTGACCCGAGCGGCCTCACAATTCTCATCGAAAATCTTGCCCACAGTAGGTACTTGATTCCCGCAGAGCCCAGCCCACCGCCGCCTGATGGCTCTTGACCTCACCCAAGTGGATCGGTTATACGTACTGCCCCCGTTCACTGAAACATACACTGGTGCATGAGTGGGTAAATGGACCAGTTTGAGCCGTCTCGTAGTGTCCGCACCTCTTGTTAGGGTTCACAATGATGGACCTGACACTTCATACCTCTAAAGAAAGACGATGCTAATTATGAAACGCACCATGACCGTTGCTGGACAGTATCTAGCCGCCGCTTTTCTTGTTGCACTCGGGTTGAGCGCCTATGGTTGTGGCGACTCAGCGACAGTCAACCCAGAAGTGGAACTCTCCAGGCTCACAGTCAGTCCCGGCACACTTCAACCGGGGTTTAGCGCGGGAACAACCTCATACCGTGTCGATCTGACCAATAACATTGCAAGTGTGATCATCACCGCTCAAGCGGCCGTGTCAGGCGACACTGTGTCTATCAATGGGCAGTCGACGACAAGCCGTACCATTACACTGGACCCGGCAGGGTCAACGACAGTCGTCAATGTTGTGGTTTCAGAATCAACCAATAATTCGAGAACCTACACAGTCCGTCTGGTCAGAGCAGGATTGGCTGGAAACAATTCATTGCAGAGTTTGGCGGTAGCCTCCGCAACACTGGCGCCTGCATTCGATGCGAACGTGCAAAGCTATACCGTAAGTGTTGCCAACAACGTCGGAAGCGTCAATATAACTCCCACGCTGTCGGATCCTGCTGCAACGGTGACCGTGAATGGACAAGCCGCGGTCTCTGGTCAAGCCCGCGCAGTATCCCTCAATGGCCCAGGCCAAAGCACAAGCATCACGATTATCGTGACCGCCCAGAATGGCAATGACAAAACCTATCTCGTGACTGTAAGCCGCGGAGTATCCGCCAACAACAACTTGCAAGGTCTGGCCATTTCACCAGGAACGTTGGCCCCATCCTTCAACGCAGGCACAGTTGGATACACGGCCAACGTGGGAAGTGGCGTGACCCAATTTACGGTGACGCCGACGCTGCAAGATACCGCGTCAACTATGACGGTGAATAATCAAACCACCAACTCCGGGCAGGCCCGAACTATCGCATTGAATGCGGCCGGATCGAGCACCTTTATCAATATCGTGGTAACCGCACAGAATGGGACTCAGAAGACGTATTCCGTAAACGTCATGCGCGCCGCGCTTGCGGGAAACAATAATCTTCAGGGTTTGGCTGTGTCGCCGGGATCCTTAGCCCCCGCCTTCAGCGCCGGTACAGAGGATTACACAGTCAACGTAGTAAGCGGCGTGACCCAATTTACGGTGACGCCGACGCTGCAAGATACCGCGGCGACCATGACGGTGAATAATCAAGCCACCAACTCCGGGCAGGCTCGGACCATCGGATTGAATGCGGCCGGATCGAACACCTTGATCAATATTACGGTGAGGGCACAGAACGGCAGCCAGAATACATACACGGTGAACGTCATCCGTGCCGCGCTTGGTGGAAACAATAATCTCTCGGCATTGAGTGTCACGCAAGGTGCCTTGGCTCCTGCGTTTGCGCAAAACACCCTAAACTACACAGTGAACGTGGCGAGTACTGTCACCAGCGTGAATGTCTCGGCCACCAAAGCCGATGCAACTGCCGTGATGTCTGAAGACGTGATAGCCGGCGCGGGAACGGCAACCGGTCAAGCGACCATTCAACTCGGCGGGCAAGGGACGGGCACCGTGGTTTTGATCACGGTTACTGCTCCGAATGGCAGCCCCAAGTCATACCGCGTCACCGTGAATCGCGCAGCGCTCGCAAGTAACAACAACCTGTCGGCCTTGAGCGTGACGCAAGGCACCCTGTCTCCTGCCTTCTCTGCGAGCACCCTTACCTATTCAGTGAACGTGGCGAGCAACGTCACCAGCGTCAATGTCTCGGCTACAAAGGCCGATGTGAATGCCGTGATGTCCGAGGACGTGACCGCCGGAGCAGGGACAGCAACCGGCCAAGCAACCATTCAACTCGGCGGCCCAGGGACAACCACGCCTGTGTTGATCGACGTGGCGGCCCCCAATGGAAACTCAAAGACATACCGCATTAACGTGAACAGAGCGGCGCTCGGGAGCAACGATAACCTGTCGGCATTGAGCGTTACACAAGGTACCCTATCTCCTAACTTTGCTGCGAGCACACTGAACTACACAACGAACGTTGATAGCACCGTCACGAGCGTCACAGTTTCCGCGACTAAGTCCGACTCAAATGCCGTTATGTCCTTAGGTGGTGCGACCATCCCAGCGGGAACAGCATCAGGTCAAGCGACTGTTCCATTGAACGGAGCAGGAACTTCCACATCGGTGTCGATCACTGTAACCGCCCAGAACGGGGTTAACGTTCAGACCTACACGATCACCGTGAACCGGGCGGCTCCGGCGAGTCCGCCGCCGGCGCCAGCGAGTGCGCCAAATCTGATAGCAGCGGATGACTCCTGTCCCCTTCTTGATCCTCCTGATCCTACAAATCCTGATCCTGATGGGTGCGCGCCTGGCACTAGTAGGTCGGACAACAACACCAACATCACGACACCTAGATTTGCAATACCTCAGCCGGGCGCAGGTCTGACTCCAAACCTGTATGTGGATGGAAACAAAGTCGGATCTACCTTTAGTGCGGGTACCCTACAGCCAACGTCATCGCTGAGTGACGGGCCCCACACGATTACCAGCACAGTGACTAGTACGGCAACGAGCCTTGAATCTGATCAGAGTGGCGGCTTGAGTGTGACCATCGACAGCACAGCCCCTGGAGGACCAGGATAAGTTCAATACCAATGGCATGACCGTCTCAGTCCTCAATGCCGATCTGAATGTCCTGATATCAGGAATATGAATGGCTGAGACGGTCACAGCTCCGGAAGAATAGGCCTCTCACAGAATCTCTCTCGCCATAAGCGTCCGATTCCCATGCATCCCGATTTACCCCCGCTCGATTTGAAGTCTTGACCTCACTGGTCGGATTGGCTATACATTTAACTCCTGCTCAGCCAATTTGAACCCTCTCGTCATTTCCACATCTCACGTTTGGGTTCACCAGAACCGACTGGCTCATCACTTCACGCATCAAAGGAAGGTGATCGCCTCGAGATGGGACGTACCATCACAGTCGCAGCTAGATCTCTCGTTGCCGTTCTCTTCCTCGCGATTGGACTAGGTTTCTCCGGTTGCCAGGACAGCGGGTCGCTCTCGAATGAACCGGAGGCCCAACTCTCCAGCCTATCCGTCAGCCCCGGGGTGCTCCGGCCGGCCTTTTCAAGCAACACCGTCAGCTATGAGGTCGATGTCTCGACGACCGTCACCAGCGTCACGGTGACCGCCACCCCTGAGAACAACACGACCACCATGACGATCAACGGCGCTGCCACCAACGCGGGACAGGGACGCACCGTCGCGTTAGGAGGCCTCGGGTCGCGCACGAGCATTACGATCGCGTTAACGGCGCAGAGTGGAAGTCGCAACACCTATGTCGTCGTCGTCAATAGAACGGCATCGAACAATAGCGATCTGTCGGCTTTGAGCGTAACTCCAGGCGTCTTGTCCCCTGCATTTGCTCCAAGCACCTCGAGCTATGTGGTAGACGTGGCGAGCACCGTGACGAGCGTCTCGGTGGTGGCCACCCCTGAAGACAACACGACCACCATGACGATCAACGGCGCTGCCACCGGCGTTGGGCAGGGACGCACCGTCACGCTGGGATCGCTGGGGTCAAGCACAAGCATTACGATCGTCTTAACGGCGCAGAGCGGAAGCCGCAACACCTATGTCGTCGTCGTCAATCGAGCGGAATCGGGCAATAATAATCTCTCGGCCTTGCGTGTGACCCCGGGCGCCTTGTCTCCCGCCTTTACTGCTGGGACCTTGACCTACACCGCAGATGTGGCGGCCACCGTTACGAGCGTGACCGTCTTCGCGACCAAGTCCGATTCGAATGCTGAGATGTCCGGTTCGATAACCGCCGGGACGGGAACAGCTTCGGGACAAACATCCATTCAACTCGGGGGGCCAGGGACGACCACCTCGGTGGCGATCACCGTGACTGCCCAAAATGGAAACTCAAAGACCTACCGCATCACGGTAGAACGAGCGGCGCTCGCCAGCAATAATAACTTGTCGGCATTGACTGTGACACAAGGCTCCTTGGATCCTGGGTTTGCTTCAGGGACCACAACCTACACGGTGGACGTGGCGACCACGGTCTCCGACGTAACCGTCACCGCGACGAAAGCAGATTCGAATGCGAGCATGGTGGTGAATGGACAGGGAACCAGCTCAGGCCAAGGCCGCGACATTGCCCTCGGCGCTCCGGGATCGGACACGAGCATTTCCATTGTCGTGACCGCTCCGAATGGAAACTCCAAGACCTACCGCATCACCGTGAGCCGAGCAGCGTCCGCGAACAACAACTTGTCAGCCTTGACTGTGTCATCGGGCAGCCTGGCACCACCCTTTACTCCGAGCATCGTGACCTACGCAGTGAACGTCGACAGCGGAGTCGCCAATGTGACCATTACCGCCACCAAATCCGACCCGAATGCAGTGATGTCCTCCTCCGGATCGGTAATCGCCGTGGCAGGGGACCCAACGGGCCAAGTGAACGCCTCCGTGGGGCTGGGAACAAGCACTGAGGTGTTAATCACCGTGACCGCACCGGATGGGACCCCAAAAACCTACCGCATCACCGTGAGCCGACCGTTCCGCTAGCGAATCGTCCTCGCATTCGTAGATCCAATAAATCCATTGAATCCATTTATCTCCAAACTGAATTCCACACTGAGCACGTGGAAGCGCGCAAAGAAATGCTCCGCAGCCATCGGCGCAACCTGCCTCGGACCCTTCGCAATCCTCACAGCTCCTAATCCAATGTGTTGACCCGACAAATTGGATCAGCTATACCATCACTAAGCCTTGTGAAAACCTCATAGGCTGATTTTGAGCCCTCTCGTAGCCTCTACGCCTACCGTTTGGGTTCACCGAAACAGACAGCTCATCATCGATCGAGAGAAAGTGACCTGCATTACATGAGGCGCACGCTCACCATAGCCGGACAATTTATTGCTGCCGTCTTTCTGATTGTCATCGGCTTGGGGACCTCCGGCTGCCAGGATACCGCGTCGGTTAACAAGGAGGGGCAGCTCGCCAGCTTGAGCGTTACCGGTAGCGTTAGCCCTGGAGGGCTTGATCCGGCTTTTTCCAGCGATATCACCAGCTATACGGTCGACGTGTCGACAGCGGACACCAGCGTCACTGTAAGAGCCACCCCTCAAGACAGCGGAACAACGATGACCATCAACGGGCAAGAGACGAGCGCTGGGCAGGCACGCACCATCGCGCTCCCGCAGCCTACAACGAATATCATTATCGTGTTGACGGCACCGAGCCAAAATCAGCACACGTATGTCGTCATTGTGCGCAAAGTAAACAACGATCTGTCGGCGTTAAGCGTGACACCAGGCTCCTTGTCGCCGGCTTTTGCTCCAGGCACTTTGAACTACACAACGGATGTCGACGCCGACGTCACCAGTGTGACCGTCTCCGCGACCAAAGCCGATCCGAACGCCGTGATGTCCGGTTCGGTGTCCGCTGCTGCCGGGTCCGCAACCGGCCAGGCGGCCATTCCGTTGGGCCAGCCAGGGTCAAGTACCGTGGTGTCGATCACCGTAACCGCGTCGAATGGAATCGCGAAGACGTACCGCATCACGGTGAGTCGAGTAAACAACAATCTGTCGGCGTTGAGTGTGACCCCAGGCGTTTTGGTTCCCGCGTTTGCCCAAAGCACCCTGAACTACACGGTCACAGTCGGCAGCAGCATCGACAGTGTGACCGTCTCCGCGACCAAAGCCGATCCGAACGCCGTGATGTCTGGTTCGGTGTCCGCTGCTGCCGGGTCCGCAACCGGCCAGGCGGCCATTACGCTCGGAGGGCAAGGAACATCGACCGCCGTGTCAATTACTGTGACGGCACCGAATGGAGATTCAAAAACATATGGCATTACCGTAAATCGAGCAACACCCGGCAGCGAGAATGCCTTGTCGGCGTTGAACGTGACCCCAGGCCGTTTGATTCCCGCGTTTGCTCCAGGTATCCCGATCTACACGGTCACCGTCGGCGCCGGTATCGACAGTGTGACCGTTTCCGCAACCAAAGCTGATCCGAGCGCTGTGATGTCCGGTTCAGTGGTAGCTGGGGCAGGAATCGCAACCGGCCGGGCGGCCATTCCATTGAATGGGCCAGGGACAATCACCGTAGCATCGATCACCGTGACTGCACCGAATGGAAACCCCAGAACCTACACCATCACCATAGACCGTGGATTCCGCTAGAAATATTGAAGGCTGTTCTGTCTGCTAGCGGCCGCTTCAGCCAGCCTGCCGTAGAGAATCTGTCCCTAGCTATAAACCATGGGCTTCTTCTCGGAACTCAATCTGTAAGGAGCTACGAAAGGCTACTGTGCAGGCTACGGCCTTGTCGCGGCAGTACATCCTACCGCTTCGGATCGAGCTCGATCAGTCCTTTGCGGATGGCGAGAATTGCCGCTTGTGTACGGTCGTAGACTTGCAGCTTGTGGAAGATGTTCCGGACGTGATTCTTCACGGTCTTTTCACTGAGATCGAGGTTGTTGGCAATCTCCTTGTTGGTTTTGCCGTCGGCGACCAATCGTAACACCGTAATCTCCCGCTCGGTCAAATCATGCTCCGCCCAAGCCGGCTTCTTTCCTTTCTTTTGGGCCATCAACGAGAATTCGGCCAAGATTTTGCTGGCGACGGAGGGGTGGATCAGTGATTCGCCTCGATAGATGGCGCGTATGGCCGCAACGATCTGCGACGATTCGGAGTCTTTCAGCAAATACCCCGTCGCTCCGGCACGGACGAGATCGAAGATGTATTGCTGTTCCTCATACATGGTCAAGGCCACGATGCCGATGTGGGGAAATTCGCGTTTGATCTGTCTCGTTGCCTCCACGCCCCCCATTCGCGGCATGCTCACATCCATCAAAATGACGTCCGGAAGCAGGGCACGAGCTTTCTCCACCGCCTCAACACCGTCCTGCGCTTCACCGATGACTTGAATGTCCTCTTTGGTCTTGAGAATGGCGGCCAAGCCTTCCCGGACGACTCGGTGATCATCGGAAATCAGAACCTTAATTTTCTCCATTGCCCCTCTCCTCCTTATAACCCAGCGGCACCTCGACGATAATTTTTGTGCCCTTCCCCGGTTTGGATTGGACGCGTCCCTCTCCTCCGACTAAGCGCGCTCGTTCCAAGATGCCCTTAATCCCGAAATGATCCCACTTTTCAGGGTCACGC